>JAZSIW010000062.1:0-57602 GCA_045534025.1 Eubacteriales bacterium
TTCAATTTTCAATGTCCGCTCCGCTCTCGGCTCTCCCTCTTCCCGGGCGCTCCCTCAAGCGGCTCAGTTAGTATAACACCCTTTTTCCCTTTTGTCAATACCTTTTTTGAATTTTTTTGTCATTTATTTGTTTTTGTGCAACACTGCCTCCGGTGTACATTTTCTTGTTCCGTCTATGGGCATTTTGCACAACGCAAATGTGCTTTTTGCGTGCAACTACTTGAATCGCATGATTGATTATCCTTATTTTTCCAAACATATAAAGCAGGCATACGCACATAATATTGTCGAGGCAAAAAAGCCTTGTTTAATATGATTTGTAGTATTTAAGGAGAATAACAATGAAAAAGACTTTAGTACCTTCCGCAAGAGAAGCTATGAACAAGTTTAAGATGGAAGCTGCAAGCGAAGTAGGCGTTAACCTTAAGCAGGGTTACAACGGCGACCTTACCGCAAAGCAGGCCGGTAGCGTTGGCGGTCAGATGGTTAAGAAGATGATCGAAAACGCCGAAAATTCCATGAAATAAGTTTTAGGCCAATTTTAAGCGCATAAAACAAATTAGGGAGGGTTTAGATGCCCTCCCTATTTATCATTGCACGAAAACAAAAGTATAAATCGTTCCGCCGTCGGTTTTGATACTAACTACATTGTCCTCAAAAGTAAATTGGCCTTCTAAAACAACAGCATAATCCGAACGCCGACTTATCGTTGTGTGCCCATCATGATCAACTTCAGTTATAAGCAAATAATCCACACCGTCCTTAGTATAAGACGCATAATTATTTCCAAAATCCCAGGTCATGTCAAGCTCTTCGCAATAATACCTCCCCTCTTCGGGACAAACCACCGCCGAACACGCCGTCAAAACCAAAGAAAAGAATAATGCTAATATGCTTATAATTTTCATTAAATCCCTCCATTGTTATAGCCATTTCTTGAAAATTGCAAAAACCGTTGCAAAAGCAGTCAATACAACCGCAACACCAACTACAATCCAAAAGCCTACGGCATCATGCTCAAATGGCACAGGGGTATTTGCGCCCCATAAAGCAAAAACAATTTGCGGCACGGTAAGAATAATGGTTATTGCCGCCAAAAGCTTCATAACAGAATTCATATTATTTGATATTACGCCGGAATAAGCGTCCATTGTCCGAGTTAAAATATCTCGATATATGGCGCACATTTCAATCGCCTGTCTGTTTTCGACTATAACGTCTTCCAAAAGCTCAGCGTCTTCGGGGTAATCGCTTATAAATTTTGTTCTGAGCAACTTCTCCAACACAGCCTCGTCCCCTTTTAAACCCGTGGAAAAATAAACAAGGCCTTTTTCGATTTTCAAGATTCTGAGAAGTTCTTTATTTCCTGCATTTTTGTTAAGAGCTTTTTCTGCAAAAGTCCCCTCTTTTTCTGCCTGTCGCAAATAATACAAAAACAAAGTAGCATTTTGATACAGCATGTTTAATACAAACCTTCTATGCTTTTTGGTGCTTGCATTCTTTACCGCACCGGCAATGACAGAATCGCACAAAGCGGTATTTTTCAAACTTACAGTCACGACCCCTATAGGAGTAAGAAATATACCTAAGGGCAAAGTATAATAATCGTTGCCGTTTTCGTTACCTAAACATACAGGCGTGTCTACAATTATAAGTGTACAGTCTCCTTCTGCATCTATACGGCTTCGTTCTTCTTCGTCCAATGCCGCACGCAAAAACTGTTCAGGAATCGAAAAAGCGCTTTTTAAATAGTTTTGTTCTTCTTCCGTGGGGGCGCTGGCACACACCCAACACCCGGGTTCAAACTTCATTTTTTCAACAATACAGCCCGAACTTGATAATAAATAACGAATCATAAATAAAACCTCCAAGTAAATGTGCACAAACACATCACCTGCGAGGCAAATAATCAGCTTTTCAACGCAGGCAACATGTATTTTAAAAGTTCATAACATAATCGCGGACTGCCACTATCCATTGCCTGCACCTCCAGTTTAATTGTTGTTACTGTTATTATACACAAAAAAGCTATACGTGTCAACAATAATAAAATTTAAAGCGCCTGCATTGCGCAAGCGCTTTAATATCCGGTTTAATACATGCCGCCCATGCCGCCGCCTGCTGCCATAGCTGCGTTCGCCGCAGCCGCGTCTTCCTTTTTATCAGCAACCAAAGTTTCGGTCGTAAGAATCATGGATGCGACAGAAGCAGCGTTTTGCAAAGCAGAGCGTGTAACCTTAGTAGGGTCTACAATGCCATTTTCTATCATATCAACATATGTTTCGTTGTATGCATCAAAGCCGTAGCCGGTTTTACCGCAAGTTTTTATCTTCTCAATAACAACAGAGCCTTCGAAACCTGCATTTTCAGCGATTTGTCTTACGGGCTCTTCAAGCGCGCGAATAACAATCTTAACCCCTGTGAGTGTATCACCTTCAACGTTTTCTAAGAGTTTTTCAACGGAAGGTATAGCATTAACTATAGCAACGCCGCCGCCGGGAACGATCCCCTCTTCAACAGCCGCTTTGGTAGCATTAAGAGCGTCTTCGATGCGAAGTTTCTTTTCCTTCATTTCGATTTCGGTAGCGGCACCAACCTTAATTACGGCAACGCCGCCTGCAAGTTTTGCAAGACGTTCTTGAAGCTTCTCTCTATCAAAATCGGAAGTAGTAGTTTCTATAGCAACTCTGATTTGTGCAACGCGCGCTTTAATTTCTGCAGGGTCGCCTGCCCCTCCAACGATTATAGTATTTTCCTTATTAACTTTTACCTGTCTTGCCCTACCCAACTG
Organism: Eubacteriales bacterium; assembly: GCA_045534025.1. Classification (GTDB taxonomy): domain Bacteria; phylum Bacillota; class Clostridia; order Oscillospirales; family CAG-382; genus SIG636. The sequence continues at coordinate 2,792 of JAZSIW010000062.1, forward strand.
CATTATATCCGCATCCTTAAGTTCAAGACCAAGCTCGGAAGAAATAACTTCGCCACCCGTTAGAACCGCTATATCCTTAAGCATGTCCTTACGTCTGTCGCCAAAACCGGGTGCTTTTACCGCAACGCAAGTAAATGTACCCCTTATCTTATTAACCAAAAGGGTGGAAAGCGCCTCAGCCTCAACATCTTCCGCAATTATAAGAAGCTTGCTACCGGCTTGAACTATTTTTTCAAGCAGAGGCAATATTTCCTGAATATTACTTATCTTTTTGTCTGTAATAAGAACGAGTGCATCATCAATAACCGCTTCCATCTTATCGGTATCTGTTACCATATAAGGCGATATATAGCCTCGGTCAAATTGCATGCCCTCAACAACTTCGCAACCGGTTTCACTGGACTTGCTTTCTTCAACGGTGATAACGCCGTCAGATGTTACACGTTCCATAGCGTCTGCAATAAGCTTGCCTATAAGCTCGTCGCCGGCAGAAACAGTACCTACCCTAGCTATATCCTTAGAGCCGTTAACCTTCTGTGCAGATGCAACCAAATACTTAACAGCTTCTTCGACAGCCATGTCGATCCCCTTCTTGATAATCATAGGGTTTGCGCCGGCAGCAACATTTTTCATGCCTTCACGCACAAAAGCTTGCGCAAGCAAAGTAGCGGTTGTCGTACCGTCGCCTGCGGCATCATTCGTTTTGGTTGCAACCTCTTTTACCAACTGAGCACCCATATTTTCAAAGGGATCATCAAGCTCTATTTCCTTAGCAATAGTCACACCATCATTGGTAATAAGCGGAGCTCCGTACTTTCTGTCAAGAACGACGTTTCTGCCTTTGGGACCCATTGTTATTTTAACTGCGTTCGCAAGAGTATCAACGCCTCTAACAAGAGCTTCTCTTGCATCTATACCGGTCTTCAATTCTTTAGCCATAATATATGCCTCCTATTCAACAATTGCAAGGATATCAGACTGCTTAACAACTAAATACTCCTCACCGTCACACTTTACTTCAGTGCCTGCGTATTTGGACGTGAGAACCTTATCCCCTATATTAACGCACATAACCACCTCTTTGCCATCAACTACACCGCCGGGGCCGACCGCTATCACTTCGGCGATCTGAGGTTTTTCCTTAGCTGTACCTGTAAGGATTATGCCGCTTTTGGTGGTTTCCTCTGCTTCTACCATTTTGATAACCACACGGTCTGCCAAAGGTCTTAATTTCATAATATCATTCCTCCTTATACAAAGATATATTTACCAGGAAATTATTCTAACATAATTTGCCATAATATTCAATAGCTTTTACAAAAAACATTCAGACAGCAAAGGACAAACATTGACAAAACTACTTGTTGTTTTTAAAAAATTGATAAAAAGTGCAAGGTATCATTCCGTTATACAATTTGCGGGCTTTATCTGAACAGCGTCCAAAACAACGCTCAAACATGTCGTTGCAAGTCAAAACATAAATTTGCCACAGAGGCACTTCTTTACTGAATGCTTTACCCATATCCCTATACAAAAGCTCAGCTTCTTTTCTATCGCTCATACGCTCACCGTAAGGCGGATTAGTTACAATTGTACCGCGAGCACCTTTAACGGGAGATTTAAACTTACGCACATCGGCAACATCAAACTTTACAACATCTTCCACACCTGCACGCTTAGCGTTTTGAACAGAAATATCTATACATTTTTTATCTATGTCATAACCAAAAATGCCGCCATCCCAAGTTTTTTGTAACGCTTTTGCTTCATCCTTCGCTCTACTCCACACAGAAGTGTCAAAAAAACTTAGACTTTCCCCCGCAAACCTTCTTTTTATTCCCGGCGCAGTGTTGGTAGCCAATAACGCCGCCTCGATTGCAATAGTTCCGCTACCGCACAAAGGGTCAACTGTAAGTACGTTTTCCCTTGGACGAGAAAGCTTAACAAGTGCTGCAGCCAAAGTTTCCCGCAGAGGAGCATCGTTTGCTTCAAGACGATATCCTCTTTTATGCAAACCCGGACCTGATGTATCAATCATTATTGCAGCCTTATCTTTGAAAATGAAAAATTCAATTTGTACTTTATTGCCATTTTCAGGAAACACACTTAAACCGTAGCTTTTTTTAAGTTTTTCAACAACAGCCTTTTTTATTATTTTTTGACAATCGGGAACCGAAAACAACTTAGATTTTATAGCGTGACCTTTTACAGGAAACGCACCATCTTTAGGTATGTATTCCTGCCAAGGCAACGCCTTCACACCCTCAAAAAGCCCCTCAAAATCATAGGCATAAAACTCGCCAATCAAGACAAAAAGACGTTCGGCATATCTAAAAAACACGTTGCATCTTGCAACAGCTTCGGGAGGGGCTTCAAAAACAACTCTGCCGTCTATGGTTTCCAGCCTTTTATAACCGAGCGCATCGATATCTTCCGCCACAAATTTTTCCATACCAAAAAGACAACTTGCTACAAATAACATATTTACTCCTAAATTCAGTTTAAAACATAATAACTTTTATATATTAACACAAAATAAACTTTTGCATAAAGGTGCCGAGCAACATTGCCCGGCACCAAACAATATATATCAACATTAAAAATTAATCAACAGGCTCTATAACGCCGTAACTTTCACCTTTGCGTTTATACACTACATTCAGCGCGCCCGTGTCGTAATTCCTGAAAACATAAAATTCATGAGACAGCAAATTCATCTGCATAATTGCCTCTTCTACAGACATCGGCGAAATTTCAAACTGCTTAACTTTTGATATCTTAAGTTCTTCCTCAACATCACCGTCGGCGAGATCTGCAAACGTATCTTTTGCAAAGTGCATTTTCTTTTCAAGGCGCGTGCGATTTTTTCTTATCTGCCTTTCAAGAATATCTTCAACACGGTCAATTGCATTATAAACCTCTTTGTCTGTTTCCTCAGAACGGAAGATGGCACCGTTTTGTCTTATGGTTACCTCCACACGAACCTTATTTCCCTCTTCCTTCAACGACACTTTAGCTTCGGTTTCCTTCGGGAAGAATTTGTCAAGCTTGTCCAACTTCTTTTGAAGTCTCTCTTTAACATCATCAGTAAGCTCGTACTTTCTGGTAAGGATAGTTAACTTCATGCCTTACATCGTGTGCTACCATGTATCAATCGGTAGCAACACACTCCCTTCTCAAAGTATTGTCAGAAGTGTTAACTTCTGTTAACACATGATAACATATTAGTGTAAAAATGTCAACACATTTTTGCAATCCGCAACACAAATTGTGCACATTTCACAAAACTGTACTTGCGTGACGGGTAGCATGACAAGATACGTTAACCGCTACAGGCAGACCGGCTATATGTGTAGGGGCTGTTTCAACGCCTACCCATAAACAAGTAGTCTTGCCGCCAAAGCCTTGTGGGCCTATATTTAGCTTATTAATCTCCGAAAGAATTTTTGCCTCAAGTTCGCCGTTTTTCTTATCCGACTTTCCCACGGTATGCGTCAAAGCTTTTTTTGCCAAAAAAGCACAATAATCAAAACTGCCGCCTATGCCAACACCTAAAATTATAGGCGGACACGGATTAGCATCCGCACCTTTTACAACATCGCAAACAAATTCAATAATATCATCAACGCTTGCAGTAGGGTTAAACATTTTTATCTTACTCATATTCTCACTGCCAAATCCCTTTGGCATAGCCGTTATCTTAATCTTGTTACCTTTAACAAGCTTCGTGTATATTATCGCAGGTGTGTTGGTATCGGTATTTACACGTGTTAATGGGTCAGCTACAGAAAGTCTGAGTTTTCCGTCTAAATACGCTTTTTTAACACCGTTATTAATCGCCCTTTCATAATCTCCGACAATATGAACATCCTGCCCCATCTCAACAAATACAAAAGCCATCCCCGTATCCTGACATATAGGCACTCCTGTTGTTTTTGCCGCTTCTGCGTTGGCGCAAAGATTGCGCATAACGTCAGCAGCACGCGCATCTTCTTCAACCTTTACAGCACGTTTCATTGCCGTGTATACATCATAAGGCAGCACAACAGCCGCTTGTTTAAACAAACGACAAACTTCGTTTTCGATAACTTTAGCATTAACTTCTCTAATCACATGACCCTCCCACAACAAAACAAAAGCAGCGGTTTCCCGCCGCTTATATTAAAAACTAATCCGCAAAATCATTATAAAAAATAATTTCGTTGCTAAAGTGATAATTAAGTTCTCTTGCGCGGCGTTCATAATAATCGTCATCTTTTTCTTGAGAAAGGATTATATTATATTCCGCAATATCATCTTCTAAAGCAATTATTTGCTCGTCTTGCTGTTTCAAAGTATCGCTCAATGCGTTCATATTAATTTGCAAGTTAATAATCGCAATTAAAAACACAACTATTAAGCAATAAACCGTTATACGAACTATTGAGTTCCTGTTTTTAACCATAATACTTTACCACACAAAATCTAATTTATAACGCCGCCACTCTTTGATATCCTGAAACGCGTGTAACGAGATGCACGCATACGGCTCATTCGGCTTTTTACACAACGGCAAAACGAAGACACATAGGGACTTATAAAAGCCTTTACTATCTTTACCAACGGCACCGTCAGCATCCCCAACGAAAACCTGTAAATAAAGAAGCCGAACAGTGTGCCCAATGCAAGAAAAAGCCGTACAACACCAAGACTTACATTAAAACAAAAAACCGTAAAAGCCATTGATGCCAGCACGCAAAAAAACACGTCATCAAAAAACAAACGCACCCGACCGGCGATAAAAACGGCACGTACAATGCGAAAAACATCATACAAGGCGCCTACCACAAGCCCGCAAAGCATAGCGCACAAAAAAGCACCGCTTCGCTGTTCTTCAACAAAAAGCCACATAGTTTAACCAAACCACTTAGAAAACAAACCACGCTTTGGCTGTTCTTCGGTATAGATGATCGCATCAATCCTGCCGGAAATATTTACCTCTCCGTTTTCAAGAGACAACTTTACTATCGAAAGACCTTGCCCCCCTACAGTTAACACAACACCTTGACAATCCAAACTTACAAGCTCATCATCAAAGCTTATGACTTCGTTTATCCCGGTAAGTGCAAGAAAGGAACGCCCTGTAAGCATTGCCGATGAATTGCTCTTTGCGTCTGACATCAAAACACACCCTTAATAATTAATATATAACAGTGTATTCACAATGCCAACAGTTTATTACAAAACCTCGTACATAGTTGAAGCATCGTTTTTTGATACGTGCTCCGTTAACGCCAAGACCTTAAACTTCAAAGTCCTGTTTCCAAAAGCCACTTCTACTATATCGCCAATCTTCAGAATACGAGAGGCCTTTGCTGCTGCACCGTTGACCGTAACATAAGAATTGTCACAAGCTTCATTCGCAACAGTACGTCGCTTAATAATACGTGACACCTTCAAAAACTTATCAAGACGCAAAACAAAAGCCTCCCTAAAATTTCAAATGCTTATTTGTTAACAGAATCCTTAAAGCACTTTGCAGGAACAAATGCAGGAACCTTGGATGCGGGAACAACAAGAGTCTCACCGGTTCTGGGGTTTTTACCTGTTCTTTCTTTTCTTTCCTTTACCTTAAATGTACCAAAGCCTGCGATCTGAACCTTATCGCCTTCGCTCAAAGCGCTCTGAAGAGATGCGAAAACACTGTTAACGGCAATCTCAGCGTCCTTCTTCTTAATGCCGGTTGCTGCAACAACGTTTTCAATAAGATTAGATTTGTTCATAATTAACTCCTTAAAAATTTTATTATTAGCCTTATTATAACATTAAAAACTCAACATTTCAATAGCTTACAACAAAAAAATAGCAAATTTTATACATTTTTTGTGTTTTCTTTAGCATTTTCCCACAGTTCAAGCATCTCTTTTGCACTTTTATCTTTTAGCATGCAACCATCAGAAAGCGCCTGCTTTTCAACCAAAGCAAATCTTTTGCAGAACTTTTCGTTAGCTTTGTGTAAAGCTTCCTCCGAATCCACGCCCGAAAGTCTGGCGGTATTAACCACCGCCAAAAGCAAATCGCCCGTTTCTTCCTCGATGTGCTCAATATCACTTTTGGCCAAAGCCTCTCTAAGCTCTCTTATTTCTTCTTCTACCTTGTCAAGTGCTTCTTCCGCCGACGCAAAATCAAAGTTTTGCTTGGCAGCTTTTTGACCGATCTTATGTGCACGCATCAAGGCCGGCAACGCTTGTGAAATATTGGCAATGCTTTCTGTAGCAGTTTTTGCGCCTTTCGTAGCCTGCTTTATACTCTCCCAATTTGACAAAACTTCCGCGGTGCCGCTAACCGCCACATCGCCGAAAACATGGGGATGACGTATAATCAACTTCTTACATATACCCGTTATAACATCAACAATATCAAATCCGCCATTAGCATCAGAAATACTGGCATGCAATAAAGCTTGAAGCATTACATCCCCAAGTTCTTCACATAACAGCTCAGGATTGCCGGTATCTATAGCTTCCGCAGCTTCGTAGGCCTCTTCTATCATATTTTTTCGTATACTCTTATGGGTTTGCTCTCTGTCCCACGGACAACCTCTTTCGTGACGCAAAACCTCAACAAGTAAACAAAAATCATCAAAAGAAAACGTTTCTTTGGATTTAAGCGCTTCTACGGACAAGTCAAAATCAAAAGTAGCCATATTTAAGCCCCCTGTTTTAAAATTCCTAATTTAATCAGCATCGATGCAATTCTATTACCCATCGGCAACAAGCGTACCTCTTTCTCAGTAATACCCTTGATTAACAATATAACAACAACATAAACCGCCAAGCCGACTACACCCGACACACCCAAACGGAACAGATTTACTAACCTTCCGTCCCCTTGAACAAGCCTACATAATGAATATACTCCAAAGCTTGCAAAGCCCGCCGTAACAGCGGCAAAGAAAGGTTTTGCAAACAACGTTATGGGAGAAACACATTTCACCCCTACCCGCTTAAGAGATAATATATTGATTGTAAATGCAACTATGTAACATACGAGAGTACCTATGGGAGCGCCGTAAATATTAATGCTTGTTATTTTTACTAAAATTAAATCTGAAATTATAAGACACACGGCACCAACGCATACCGATATCATAGGTAAGTACGCCTTCCCTATTGCTTGAAGCAATGCGTTTGTTGTTGACACCAACGAAATGAAAAAAATGCCTACAGCCAAAATAGATAAAGCAGTTGCCGCTAAATCCACAGGCATAACAATATTGCCACCAAGCATAACAATGGGCTCGCCCCAAGTACTGCCAAACAACACACAAATAAGCGGTCTGGACAAAACAAATAGCAAAGCGGCACAGGGTAAAGCAATAATTCCGCTTATTCTAAGAGACGCATGGATATAATCATCGACTTCTTTTTGCTTTTTTGCCGCCAATGCGCCCGAAATCGCGGGAAGAATACTGATTGCGATAGGAAAAACAAAAGTTGAGGGCAAAAGATCTGCAAGTTTTGTCGAAAGCCCCGTATAAGCACCGTACATTTCGTTGGCAATAAATTCCGAAAAGCCTGAACTTATCAGCGCTTTTTTTACTATAATTGTATCCGCGAAATGCGACATGTACAAAGCTGAACTTGTTATTGTAACCGGCAAAGCTACAATGGCAAGTTTTTTAATTATAACACTGTTGCTGTCACAGCCATAGTCTGTAAGAGGGGTATAAATCTTTTTGGAAAATCGGCTGTATATTATTAAATATATCATGCCAAAAAACACGCCTACAGTTATACCAAGCACTGCAAAAGCAGCTTGAACCGCCGGTGAATGACCTTGATGATGAGACCAATATGCCATTCCCAAACCTATTGTTAACTTAAAAAACGCCTCAATAAATTGAGAAACTGCCGTTGGCACCATATTCCTTAGCCCTTGCAAATAACCCCTTATGGCAGAAACTACGCAGATAAAGAACAAGGTAGGTGCAATAACTCGCATTGCATTGATGCTGTTATAATGGGTAGTCCACAGAGCAATTTTATCTGCAAAGATAAACATTGCAAAAGCAAAAACAAAACCTATAACACCAAACAGCCACATGCAAATTTTATATATTTGCTTGGCCTCGTTTGCTCTGCCGCGTTTTGCCGATGCCGCGACCAATCTCGATGTAGCAACGGGCAACCCGGCTGTTGAAACCATATATAACATTGCATACACGGAATATGCCGCATTAAATACGGCGATTTCCCCCTGCAAAAGATTACTTAAAGGGATGCTGAAAAGCACCCCTATTATTTTCACGGCAAAATTGGATATCGATATTATCGAAGCTTCCACTAAAAAGCTTTTATCTGTTCTTTCTCCCATTTATCCTATCCTTTTGGTTAAAAACTCCCTCATAAAAGACGTATCGGAAACCATTTCCTTGGAAAACGAAGGCAAGGGCTCTATCATTGCAATAAGCTTATCGGCAATAGCTTTTGAAGCGCTGTTTACAGGCACTTCGGCAAGCATACGCAAAGCATCGTCTCTCATTACATAGCGTTCGTATGCGATATAAGTGTTAATAACAACGTCAGCGTTATCTTTAAAGGGAAAGATATACTTACGTGTCCCTTCTTCTACATTATCCCACATATCAATAGTTTCTTCTGCGCTCGCACTGCGTTTATAGTAATCTCTTACTATACGCCTAAGTAAACGCGGCTCGTCATATTCGTCCGTTTCGGTATGCAAATAAACCTTAAAGGTCTTTTCGGCGGGAATATAACCGCCGCAAATCTCAGGGTTTAAAGCGTGCAAGCCTTCGACAATACACAACTCATCGTCTTCAAGGCTCATCGGTTCAAGCACTTCGTTCCTCCGTCTCTTTTTGAAGTCAAACTTAGGCATATAAGCCGTTCGTCCTTCACAAAGGGCAGAGAAACACTCATGCAAATACTCTAAATCAAGACTTTCGGGGCATTCAAAATCAGGAGTCCCGTCAGCGTTATATTTTATTACATCCTCGGGATTTCTGTAAAAGTCGTCAAGGGATATAAGCTCCGTCTTTCTGCCATGCTCTGCAAGATAGTGAGCCAAGCGCTCCGTCGTAGGAGTTTTTCCTGCGCAAGAACCACCTGTTACAAAAATCATCTTAACGGTTGGCTTTTGCAAAATCTGTTTTGCTGCGTCAAGCACAGCATCTTCATAATACGCTTCATCCTCTGCAAATGCTTTTTGCATATCAAAGAAATACTTATCCATTATTACCACCATTAAAAAAACTGTATATCTTATCCTCGCCTATACCGTGAGGGGCGGCAAGGTATTCAAACGGATATTTAGGGAATGCTATACGCTCTATTTTACCGCCGTCGGGCGCAACAAGCTTTGTTATGGCAGAGGCGCCGCAAGCAAAGACCGTATTAGTTTCCTCCATCATCAAAACATTATAATCACACTCGGTACCGGGTATTGCATACCCTACATTTTCCGCGTTACCAACGGTATTTTTTTGCCTGTAAAGATAGTAAGGTTTCAGACCTGCTTTTTCTAAACGTTTATAGCTATGAGATACACATTTGCGTGCATTCGTCCCGTCTGCATCGTAGACCTCGCTCTCGTCAAAACGCATAGGTGCCGCATTCTTCACGGAAAGAGTGTGGACGGTTATATTGTTAAACCCAAGACCGATAAGGTCCTCAAGGCTTTTATAAAAGCCTTCAAAATCATCACCGGGTAAGCCGGCTATAAGGTCACCGTTTACGGATTTAAAACCAACAGAAAGTGCAGCCTCTGCAGCGTCAAAAAACTGTTTTGAACTGTGTGCCCTGCCAATCCTCTTTAAAACGTCATCTCTTGTAGTTTGAGGATTAACGCTTACTCTATCAACACCGTAGCTCTTTACAAGCGCAAGTTTGGAAGCGTTTGTGGTATCAGGTCTGCCCGATTCAAAAGTAAACTCATTGAGCCTTGAAAGGTCAAACTTTTCGGTAACCCTGTCCAAAATGCGACCTATTTGGGCTTCGTTTAAAACAGAAGGTGTGCCACCGCCTATATAAATTGAGCGGAGGTTGAATCCGGTATTTTTAATAGCCTCTGCAGTTCTTATTAAATCCTCGTCAAGTCTGTCAAGATAATCGGGTATAGTTTTGAAAAGCTTATCATTGCTGTAGGACACAAAGGAACAGTATTCACACCTTGTAGGGCAAAACGGCACTGCAATATAAAGGCAGCAGTCTTTATATCCGTATGTCTTAAGCATCTTAGCTTCTGTGTTCGCTATATCAAGGCTAAGACGGGTTTTTTCTTCCGCCACTTTATAATCCTTGGTAAACAAACTGTACACGGTATGCTCATCATAACCCTTGTCGAGATAATATCTGGCACGTTTAACAGGTCGTAACCCTGTCAAATACCCCCAAGGAGGCAAAAATCCAAAAAGCTTGCTTCCTGCTTCTAAATATGCAACTCCGACTGCCGCCTGAGCGGTAAAAGCACCGTCGACAGGAATAGTAAAATCCTCATTAGACAACACAGAAGCTCCTTCGGCGCACTTATGTCCGGCAAAAAGCTTGACTTTAGCACATATCTTGCCGTCAACCTCCGAAAGAGAAAAATACGCCTTATTATCCGCCTCTGTGATGCCTGGTGGAAACTTTTCCCCCGGAAAATACAGCATACACAAAGTTTGAAAATGGTAATCGTTTAAATAATTTGTTTTATTATCAATGTTTAAAACCATAATTATAATTCGTCCGTATCAACTATAACGGTAACAGGGCCGTTATTAACAACCTCCACACGCATATCACCGCCAAAAACACCGCCTTTGCATTCAACTGTATCATTTAACAGTTTAAGCACATACTCGTATAAAGGTTCAGCAACCGCCCCGCTTGCAGATTTCATAAAATCAGGTCTGTAACCATGCCTGACACTTCCGTACAACGTGAAATTGGAAACAAGTAAGATTTTCCCTCCCACATCGGAAACAGAACGACACATTTTATCATTTTCGTCAGAAAAAATTCTTATACCCGCAACCTTACGGACTAGCTTTTTTGCAGTTTCCTCGGTATCCTCTTTACTTATACCAAGAAACACCAAAAGCCCTTCATCGATGGACGAAATCAAACTCCCGCCCACCGAAACAGATGCAGAAAATACCCTTTGAACAACAGCTCTCATTAGCCACCTCTTACAACATCAGTTACATTTTTCAATCGCTTTAAACCCGACATAATAGAACGCAAATGTTCTATATTGCTGCACTTCAAAGAAGCTTCGACTGTGCAGGTATCACCTTTTCTGAAAATAGAAATTGTGCTTACTGAAACGTTCATATCGGTAAGCGCCAAGGTAATGTCTGCAAGCAAAGTTTTGTTAAAAATGGCAAAAATGGTTATGAGAGCATCATAATTGCCAATATGCTTCTCGGGTGAGATTGCACGATCGTTCCAAGACGCAACAATCCACCTATCTGCCTGCAAAGGATCATTCATACCCGCAACAGCGTTCGGACAATCAAATTTGTGTATCGAAACTCCGTGCCCTTTTGTTATGAAGCCAATAATTGTATCGCCCGGTATAGGGCTGCAACACTTTGCGTATTTAACTTCGCAATTTTCAACACTGTCTATAATTACACTTTGAGAATCGGAATAAAGCTTTGACGCTCTTTGCAGTTGAGGCTGTTTCGTTACATCCTGGCCTGCATCGGGATTAATAACACGTTCAAATTCATCCCTAAGCTTCATCGCTATTTTCGAAATTGTAAGACCGCCATAGCCTATGTTGTTGTATAGGTCATCGGCATCGTTAAGGCCAATTCTTGTTGCGATATTTCCAACAATTTCTGTCTTCTGCGAATCCGAAAAAGCTTTTCCGTAACGCTTAAGTTCGCGGTCTATTTCCATCTTGCCAAGGGCAATATTTTCGCTTCGTTTTTCCTTTTTGTAATATTGGCGTATCTTGTTACGAGCTTCGCTTGTCCTTACTATTTTAAGCCAATCTCTGCTTGGGCCTTTAGAAACCGTCGAGGTAAGCACTTCTACGATTTGACCCGTTTGCAATTTGCAATCTATCGGAACAATATTGCCGTTGATTTTTGCACCAACCATTTTGTTGCCAACAGCAGAATGTATTGCATACGCAAAGTCTATTGGCGTGCTGTCGCAAGGCAAGTTTACAACATCACCTTTAGGGGTGAATACAAAAATTTCATCCTCGAACAAATCGATCTTTAAAGGGCCGATAAGCTCATCCGGATCATTCAACCCCCTATCAGATTCAAGCAAAGTCCTTATCCAATAAAGCTTTTCATCAATATCTTTCTTGGCCTGTTCACCAATTTTATACTTCCAATGAGCAGCAAGGCCATATTCCGCAACCGTATGCATATCCCATGTTCTTATTTGCACCTCGAATGGTATGCCTTCATGACCCATAACCGTGGTATGCAAAGACCTGTACATATTGGGCTTAGGGTTAGAAATATAATCCTTAAATCTGTTTGGAATACTTTTAAACTGCTCGTGTATTGTACCAAGCGCAGCATAACAGTCCAACTCATTGTCAACGATTATTCGCATCGCATAAAAATCATATATTTCATCAAAGGTTTTCCCTTGATTAAACATTTTTTTATAGATACTGAAAATTGATTTTACACGCCCCTCAAGGTGATATTTTATATTATATGCCGCAAGGTTTTCTTCAACCATCAGTCTGGCACGATCAAGAAACCCTTTGTTCTCGCCATATCGTCTTTCTATATCACTCTTAACTTCCTCATAGCCAACAGGGTCAAGGTATTTCAAGGATAAATTTTCAAGTTCGTGCTTGATTTTTTGTATCCCCAAGCGATGGGCAAGGGGGGCATAGATATGCATTGTTTCCAACGCAATCGATCTTTGCTTTTCCTCACTTTTAAAATCAAGCGTACGCATATTGTGCAAACGATCCGCAAGCTTCACAAATATTACACGAAGGTCTTTCGACATGGCAAGGAACATTTTTCTTAGATTTTCAACATTCTCTTTTTCCTTGTCGTCAAAGGTAATGTGTATAAGCTTGGTGATCCCATCAACAATGTCAGCTACATCGCTGCCGAAAGTCTTTTTTATCTTTAACAAGATATTATCCATCTTGTCAGAACAATCTTCAACGGTGTCGTGTAACAAAGCGGCACATACAGAATCCGTATCAAGCTGAAGCTCTACAACAACTTCTGCAACAGACAGAGGATGGGTTATATAAGGGTCTCCGGATCGGCGCACCTGTCCCTTATGCAACTCGTCCGCAAAATTGTACGCCATCTTTATTTTCTCCGAGTCTAAATACGCCTTATCTTTTATTAAATCAAGTAATTCTTCAATTGTGCGTAACAACTTTGCTCACCTCCGAAATTTGTTAATAAAACTTGTGGTTATTTTTAATCTGTATTAAAAGCGGCGACCTATCCAAATTAATTTTCTCCTTAAAAGGCAACAGATAAACTTCTGCCATTTTTCCGCTATCCAAAAGCTCGTATTCAGCAAGATTGCATTCCTTTAAAACATCAAATATTATAAGCAACGAACAAAGGCTAACGCCTCCGCAATCGCTTGCGTCTTTCATTTTTCTTTGTATGTAACTGAAAGAAAGCTTCTTCTTTTTTTCACCAAGCTCCATCTTCAAAAATCTAAAAACAGACCTAAACTGCGAAAGGGTGGGTAAAGAATCAGCGGGGAGCTCGACCTTGTTATTGGGATCAATCGCAGAAGCGTAATATGCTAATTGTGTTTTATTTTCGGCCTCTGCAGCAAAACTATACCTCATATTTTTCACGTACAGCTTTGCTTCGCTCACTCCTCTGAATTCATTTACTTCTAACGTAAACAACAAATCACAACGATCGCCGACTCTATAAGGAAATTCGCTGAACTTCATGTTGAAATAAATAGCAGTTAATTTAGTAGGAGCATCTTTACATTCCAATAAAAGCTTAACATGCTTGCCTGACGCCAACGCCGTAATTTCAGATATGCACGCATCTCTCAAAAGCAACAACGGTACAGGATTTTGTAATCCAAAAGGTTCAAGCTTACATAGTTCGTACGCCTGTTTTAACGTAAGCTCTGAAGCAGAAACACAACTGTCGGCTTCTATCACCGCAGCTTCTTTTGCGTCTTTGACCTTTTTAAAAGCATATTCATTAATCCGTGTACAAAACGCCTCTAAATTCTCACGTCGTATTGTAAGCCCCGCTGCTAATTCATGTCCACCGTATTCTTCCAAAAGCTCGTGGCAGTGTTTCAATGCATCCAACATAGAAAAGCCTTTTATGCTTCTACCGCTCCCTTTTCCGACTTCTCCGTCAAAACTGAACAGTATGGATGGTTGTGAGCTTTTTTCGGTAATTCTTGATGCAACAACACCGATCACGCCTTGATGCCAACCGTCCGAACTTAAAACATAAACATTGTCGCCTTTGCGTTCTTCCAATTGATGTTGCACTTCTTCGTATATCTTTTGCTCTGTGTTCTGGCGTTCTTTATTTATTGCACATAATTCTTCTGCCAATCTCTCAGCTGCTTCTTGGCTATCGACAAGCAAAAGCTCTACTGCGCTTTTGGCGTTTTTAATACGTCCTGCAGCGTTAATTCTTGGAGCAATAGTAAAACCAATATTAACGGAATTAACTTTTTTGTTTTCGCTGTTTTTAAGATTACACTGCTCCATCAAAGCCTTTAGGCCAAGATTTTTTGTGTTTTGTAACTTGTTGATACCAATAGCTGTAATATATCTGTTTTCATCCACAATCGGCATGACATCGGCTATGGTACCGATGGCAATTATGTCGCCAAACCTTTCTATGACGGCATCCGTATTTCCTTCCAAAGCCGAAAGCAACTTATAAACAACGCCAACCCCTGCCAAATGTTTGAATGGGTAATTGCAATCCGGCCTGTGCGGGTCAACAACCGCACAAGCGTTCGGCAACACTTCGCGACAGCTGTGATGATCTGTTATTACCATATCAATGCCTAAAGAATTGGCATATTCCGTCTCTTCGACTGCGGTAATACCCGTATCGACCGTGATAATCAAATCTGTTTTCCCGGACAAGGCAGAAATCGCTTTTTTATTAAGACCATACCCGTCTTCCAGCCTCCCCGGAATAAAATAATCACAAGGAACTCCGCGCTCGGTTAAATATATATATAAAATAGTTGTGGCGGTAACACCGTCCACATCATAGTCACCGTATATGCAAACACGTTCCTTGTTTTTTATTGCATTTTTAATACGAGCAACCGCCTTATCCATGTCTTTTAGCAAAAACGGGTCATATCTGCACCCCAAATTGCAATTGATAAACGCCTTCGCACTACTACAGTTATCTTGACCCCTTGTGCAAAGCAAGCGTGCCGTAAGCGGCAAAAGCCCAAGCTGCTCTGTCAAAGCTTTGGCTTTTTCTGCATCAAAAGGTTTAACTCTCCATTGTTTATCCACAAATATATCATCCAATCGTCAATACTTTTTTATAATTTTATAATCGTTGCCTGCAATTATTCTTTTACCAAGAGTTAAATACAAAACTGCAAAACTTATGACCGCAACACCAATAGAAACAAGCGCCAAGACTGCTGCGCTGACAACATCCCAAAGAAAAGCGCAACACACACCTGCTAATACAGGAGGAACCATAAAAACCAAAAAGCAAATCAGCAGTATCCTAAAGGCAGAACTTTCAACCCAAACAACATCCCCGATTTGGGCCGAAATTGAATTCTCCACCGTTATGTTGTGACTTACCTTTTTGTGACAAGAAGCACAGCTTGCACTGCACCCCGCACACGCAGATTGTTGAACAACAGAAACGATAGCATGCTCTCTTTCAATGGCAACGATAACACCTTCGGCTCTCATCACTGTCCCTCATTATTATGTGCATTCAAGCTTTCATCGGCACTTTCGTCCGAATTTTCGCCGGAACTTTCCTCTACAGGATCATAAGTTATCTCCAACGAAACATATATTTCATCAGGAGTAAAGACGTCACTAACCAAAGAGTCCGGACTTTCCAATACAACATCTGTAAGTGTAAAGGTTTCACCGGGGTCATAGGACGCGTTGTAGGAATCTAAAACTGTATTTAGATCCACTTCCAAAACCAGTTTCTGTAAAGTAAGCTTATTTACGCTTTCGCGAAGACCTATGAATGTAACCTGTGTCATATCGCCGTATACATCGTCATTGACCCGTATGCCTGTAACATTAACAATATAATCCTTAGAGTTAATGAAACTTATATCATCTTTGTTTACGTCCAGTTCTTTATATGATATCAAAGTATGTCTTATTGATACTTCAACTTCATCTGTTTCGTTTGCATATTCTACATTAACATATTTGGACAAATCGGGCAATTCTACTTTACATACGTAATCAGAACCTAAAATATCCCGTTCGTCTATTTCTAATTCCACGTTGTTTTTTGATTCCAAAGTCTTCAAAGGACCAACAATAGTTACTGTAGAGGGGTTGCAATGAATTTCAGCACCGGAAGTTTCCACATTGTATATTCCGCCGATAAACTTAACGTCTACATCAAGTTCTTTTCTTGTAAAGACGTCTATATATACTTTTGCTTCGGTTTGATCCAAGTCCAAATAGGTTTGGGGAATAACATTACCGTCAGCATCTTTTAATACTATTTTACCCATTACGTAACAGTCGCCTTCAATTTTGCCCGCATCCTCACACACCTCTGCTGTAGCAATGCTGTTGACAAGGCTTGCAGAACCCGTTATTTTAACAGAACCGGGAACACAACTTGTTTCGATAAAGTTAGGTTGGGATATAGAATGCTTTATATCTGCTTTAATAGACACATCCCTGATCACCGATTCTACCAAAACAACTGAAATTTTTGGTATGTCTCTATTGTTAACAACTGTTACACCTTTGGGTAGTTTTTCAAACTGCACTTCAAACGCCCTGTTTGTTTCTTCTTTAATACCGGAAAGATCTATAAAAGCGTGTAAGTCTTTGGCGCTCATTCCCTCAACATCTGCTTTTCTTCCGCTAACCTTAACAGTTATATAATTATTAAGGCCCGATTCTACAGATAAGTTTTCGTTGGAAGGCAAAATCAAATCAACTTTTACGTTCTTAATCTCCTCTTCTGTAATTCTGTCGTAATCGGCAACATAAAACCACAAAGTTAAAGAACAAGCAAAAGCAATTAAGATATATCCCATTGTAGACCAACTACGCATCTTTATCCTCCTTACTGTGTCTGCCAAACTTAGGACCGTTATCCGTTAACAGCAAATCCAACAGTAATTTTTCAAGAGCCGCACCGGAAAGTCCGCGCTCCAAATTACCATCCCTTGCCACGGAAATTATACCCGTTTCTTCAGAAACTATAATAACAACCGCATCACTTACTTCTGTAATACCTATTGCTGCTCTATGCCTTGTTCCAAGCTCTTTCATAATATCAGGGTCTTGAGACAAAGGTAAAAAGCACCCCGCTGCATATAAACGATTATTTCTTATAAGCATGGCGCCATCATGCAAAGGCGCTTTGTTATAAAAAATGTTACCTATCAACATAGAGCTGATATCGGCATCAATAACAGTGCCGCTTTTTATTACATCACCAAGCTTGGTCTCACACTCTATAACCATAAGCGCGCCTGTTTTCGTCGCAGACAAATTTTCTGTGGCCTTTCTGATCTCCTGTATTCCGACAACAACTTCTTTCATCCCCGCACCGGAAAACATGCCCTTAATATTCTTGATGGAACCTGTGCCAACTTTTTCAAGCGCACTTCTAAACTCCGGCTGAAACAGTATAATAAGCGCAACCAATCCCGCCTGAGTAATGGATTGCAACAGGAAAGAAAGGGCGCGAAGCTCCAATGCATTACTTATAAGCAAGAGGATAAAAAAGAGAATAACACCGACAACAAGCTTTCCTGCACGTCTGTCTCTTAAAAACTTAAATGCTAAATAAATAATAGCGGTAACCAGTAAAATATCAACTATATCGTTTATAGGTGAAAACTCAACCGATGTTATCGTTTCGATTACTTCTTCCCATATCGTTTTAAGCCTAGACACCATATCCCTCCTATATCATACTTCGCAAATATTTTAGCACTGCTAATCAGAAATTGTCAAGCGTTATCACCGATGAACGCAACACTATCAAGATTTTTAATTTTATCAAGAAGATTTGTCGTTGCCAAAGCCCGATGGCTTATAGAATTTTTCTCAGCACTATTCATCTCGGCAAAAGTCTTATCCATCGGTTTATAATAAAATACCGGGTCGTATCCAAAACCGTTGTCGCCTGAAGGCGCGTACAGAATGGACCCTGCGCAAACTCCCTCTGCAAAAACGGCTTGTCCACTCGGGAAATACGCGCACATAACAGAGACGAAACGAGCTGTTCTTTGGTTTTCTGAAGCGTCCTTCATTTCAAAAAGGAGTTTAGATATAAGTTCCGTGGAAGATGCTCCTTCACCGGCATAACGTGCAGAATACACCCCCGGAGCACCGTTCAAATAATCAACCTCTAAACCGCTGTCATCAGCAACGGCGCACAAGCCTGTAAAATCCGAAACAGCCTTTGCCTTTATCAATGCATTACCTTGAAATGTATCAGCGTTTTCTTCTATTTCTTCAGAAAACCCCACGTCAGCCAGGGAAAGAATGCGATATTCACTTCCCTGCTCACAAGAAAAAATACGTTTAAATTCCGCAAGCTTATTTTTATTGTTTGTTGCAATAACTATTGTTTTCATTATTCAAACATTGCCCTTACAAAATCATCACCGTTAAACGGCTGTAAATCCTCGGCGCCTTCTCCAACACCGATGTACTTAACAGGTATACCAAGCTCCTTTTTGATTGCCAAAACAATGCCACCCTTAGCGGTACCGTCAAGCTTAGTAAGAACAATACCCGTAATATTTGCAACTTTAGCAAACTCTTTCGCCTGTATCAAAGCATTCTGTCCCGTAACTGCGTCGAGCACCAACAAAGTTTCTTTTGAACAGCCGGAAAGTTCTCTCTCGATAACACGGTTTATTTTTGCAAGTTCGTCAATCAAATTCTTTTTATTATGAAGCCTACCCGCTGTATCCACAATCAAAACGTCCGCAGCCTGCTTCTTTGCAGCATTTATAGCATCGTATACAACCGCCGCAGGATCAGCACCCTCGTTTTGCTTAATTATAGATACATTATCACGCTGTGCCCATACTTCCAACTGTTCGATTGCAGCAGCTCTGAAAGTATCCGCTGCGGCAAGCACAACTTTCTTGCCCTTTTTTTTCAAATCCAAAGCTATCTTGCCTATAGAAGTGGTTTTACCCACACCGTTAACGCCGATCACCAAAATAACAGAAGGGCTGGTAGTAAGATTTAATTCGCCGCCGTCTCCAACGGTTTCTGCAAGGATTTTTAAAAGCAATTCCTTTGCTTCCGTAGCAGACTTAATCTTATTTGCCTTTATCTCTTCCCTTAGGCGCTGGGTTACAAAATCCGCAGTAGGTACACCCAAATCCGCAGTTATAAGCACATCCGTA
Source organism: Eubacteriales bacterium (assembly GCA_045534025.1). Classification (GTDB taxonomy): domain Bacteria; phylum Bacillota; class Clostridia; order Oscillospirales; family CAG-382; genus SIG636. The sequence goes on from JAZSIW010000062.1 coordinate 22,351, forward strand.
AGATCATCGTAAAAATCATCATCTATCTTGTCGTAAGACGAAAACAACGTGTCTATCTTGCCCATAATGGCATTTTTTGTTTTTTTCAAACCACTCTTTAACTTATCAAAAAAGCCCATTTTCTACTCCTTATTTATATTCAATATTTTGTTCCAATGCTCTTATATCAAGCTTAATATAATCAGAAACACCTTTTTCTTTCATGGTGATTCCGTAAACAACATCTGCATTTTCCATAGTACCTCTACGATGGGTTATCATAATAAATTGTGTTGCTTCACTATGATTTTTTATATAAGTTGCAAGTCGGGCAACGTTAACCTCGTCAAGGGCAGATTCTATTTCGTCAAAAATGCAGAAAGGTGCAGGATTTATTCTTTGCAACGCCAAGTACAGGGCTACCGCAGCAAAGCTTTGTTCACCGCCGGAAAGAAGGTTTATATTCTTTATGCTTTTTCCCGGGGGTCTTAAAATAATATCAATGCCGCAAGTTAAAGGATTATCCTCATCCTCCAGCACGCATTTAGCTGAACCTCCGCCAAATAATTCTGAAAACACCTCGCCGAAAGCGGTATTAATTTGTACAAAAGTTTGCTTAAATGCACTTCTCATGTTACTTTCAAGCTTTTCAATAGCGTTGTCTAAACTGCGACGTGTTTTATTAAGGTCGTCTGTTTGCGCCGTATAAAAATCATATCTCTCCTTGGTTTCCTTGTATTCTTCAACGGCGTTAACGTTGATGTTACCCATAGCACGTATTTGATTTTTCAGGCTATTCAACCTTGAAGGCGCCTTTTTCATATTTTCCTCGGGCAACCTGAACTGAACTGCCGTAGAATATGTAAGCTCGTACTCGTCCCACAACTTGGCGGATACCTCCTCATACTCGCCCGTAAGCAAGCTACGTCTAGATTCCAAAGTTGTATGATAACGGAAAGCCTCTTCCTTATCTGCCTGCGCTTCTTTTAATTTTTGGCGTAATTCGTTGGCTTTTTTTTCGTTATCCTCTCTGCCGGAAATCAGGTTTTCTATAACCTTTTGTAGCGCGCTTTTTTCTTCATCATAGTTTTTTTCTTCCTGCTCTATCAAAGCAATATCAGCATTTGCTTTTTGTATTTGCGCTTCGGCATTTTGGGACGAAAGCCCACATTCTTTTATCCTAACGGATATGTTCCTGCAACGTTCTGAAATAGAATGACGCTTTTCCTTAAGACGAAGCAAAGCGTTTTCCTTTTCCATCACTTGCAAACGCATTTTATTAAGCTCGTCACCAAATGATGTTGCTTCCCTTTCTGCAAACTCGGCCTCTTTTACCGCAACTGCAAGCTGTTCGGAAAACTTTTGCGCCTCGCTTTCCGCAACAGAGAGCTCTGCCTGTTTAGCTTCCGCTTCAGCAGTCAGCAAAAGAAGTTCTTTAGTGATTCCGTCGCTACTGTCACTAAAATGTTTGTAACGACGTTTTTCTTCCTCAAGGCGCATGCTTTCAACACTTACAGAATTAGAAAAACTGTCACGTTTGCTCTTTGCTACCGTAACCTTGACTGCCAAACTTTCGCAAGCAGAAACAAAATCGTCACGTTTTTCCTGACACGCTTCCTGCTTTTCCAAAGCCGATTTATATTCATTTTCCTTGGTTGCAATGATATTGCCCAAGCGTTCAATATCGATGCTTCTTGTAAGTATGCCAACACGCTTTGCAGATGAACCACCTGTAAAGCTACCGCCTTGATGTATGACTTGACCATCCAAAGTTACAATACGCAATCTATATCCGCAAGCTCTGGCTATAACCGCCGCGCTGTCTATGTCAGAAGCTACTATGGTTTCACCCAAAAGCTTAGTAAATATATCTTTATATTTGGTATCGTATTGGCAAAGGTCACAACCTATACCGATATACCCATCCAAATGATACAAATTGCTAACATCAGCTTTAAGGCCCTTAACAGTGCTTATAGGTAAAAAGCTTGCTCTACCGCCACCGGTTTCCTTAAGATACCTAATGCACGCTTTTGCATCTTCTTCGTCATCCACAATAATATACTGCACCGCTGTCGCCAAAGCAGTTTCCAATGCAACAACATATTTTTCATCCGTATTAAGTACAGAGGAAACAGTACCATGCAATACAGCGTTTTTATGCTTACAAAGGATTTTTCCTTCTTTTGCCGCATTAATTACATTCTTTACACTGTCTGAATACCCCTCAAGCAAGGCTTCCATGCGCATAAGATTTTCTTTCTGCTGTTTTAAAGAAGCAATATTAAGCGCAAGCTCGTTGTTAACATTCTTTATTTCCGCTAGCTCTTTGTCTGCAACTTCAACGTCTGCTGTCGCATTTTTATATGCCTCTTCAGCATCAATAAGCACAGACTTTGCGATGGCAAGTTCGGTTTTCAGTTTTTCAAACTTTTCGGAAATTTGTGCTATTCTGCTTTCAAAGCCGCTAATTTCCTCAGCGCTACTGGCAGCATTGCGTTTTGCGTTTTCAAGATTAGCTTTTACTTCTGCAAACGCAGTAGAAACCTTGGTTCTTCTCTCTAAAGCGTTGGTATATGCTCTTTGTAAATCGTTGCGTGCCACGGTTTTCTGAGTGTAAGCGGTACGCTTTCCGCTATAACTTGCCTCAAACTCTGCAAAGGTAGTTTTTATCTCCTCAAGGGCAGTTTCGGCTTTCAAACATGCATCCTCTGCCGCACCTATGCTATCCTCCAAACGCTGCTTTTCTGCTATAGAGTTTTCTTTTTCTTTTTTACTGTCGCTTATCAATTTTTCAAAATGGGCAATATCGTTAATCTTAAGCGCTTTCTTACCGTCAGCTGCACTTAGTTTTAAACCAATTTCACTTATTTGTCTTTCTGTCTCCGATATTTTTTTGCCTATCTCATTGCCATGGATATAAAGGCTGTCTGCACCGGATTCAATACTGTTAATCTTTTCATCGGCGGCAACCAAAGCTTGCGCCGCACCGGCAATAAGCTCCTCGCTACGGTTAAGCTCTTCTCTCACCTTGTCGATTTTATCAAGCCAAAGGCTTATTTCAAGCTCCTTCTTCTCTTCGCTTAAAGCAAGGAATTTTTTTGCGTTTTCCGCTTCTTTTTCCAAGGGACCAAGACGGGAACCTATCTCGCCCACCAAATCCGCAATACGCAGAAGATTAGCCTCCGTTGCCGCAAGCTTTCTTTCTGCCTCTATTTTTTTGTACCTGAATTTAGAAATACCTGCTGCTTCTTCAAAAATACTTCTGCGTTCATCCCCTTTTTGGGAAAGCACCTCAGCGATTTTACCCTGTCCAATCACAGAGTAGCCTTCTCTGCCTATACCTGTATCATAAAAAGCTTCGTACACGTCCTTAAGTCTTACCTGTTTTTTGTTAAGGTAATATTCACTCTCACCGCTACGGTAGTACTTTCTTGTAACAACGGTTTCTTCATCGCTACCGTCTTCGGAATCCAAGTACAAAGACACATAAGTATAATTCGCAGGGGTGCGTTTATCAGAACCGGAGAATATAACATCCTCCATCTTACTACCTCTAAGACTTTTCATCGACATTTCGCCAAGCACCCAACGCACCGCATCGGATATGTTGGATTTACCGCTACCGTTAGGACCGATAACAGCAGTTATGCCTTTGTCAAAATTTATTCGGGTCTTGTCGGGGAATGATTTAAACCCCTGCATTTCCAAACCTATTAACTTCAAAATATCATTCCTCTGCTTCTATCATTACTTTTAGCTCGGCATTCTTTCCGTTTTTTAATACTTTTATCGCTTTAAAGCCATACAAGTCCTTTAACCTTTTTTTGTTCCTACCATTTAAGCCGGATGCAACAGATACCTTATTATCTGCAACATAGACACACAAAGTCTTGCCCGCTGTTGGCTGTGTTCCGATTTCTATGCAAATATGTTCAAACAATTCTTCGCCGTAAACAAGCTCTCCAATTGCGGGATGGTTTGCGCCAAAGGGTGCATTTTTTAGTTCTTCGGATGCGTGCAATCCTATTCTTAAGATATCAACACCCGCTTTTCTAAAAATCTTCAGACAGCTAAGCGTCCTTTTAACAGCATCATCCAGAGACAGAGGTGCATAGTCACCGTTTAAGCATTGCTCATATAGCTTTGTACCCTCAAAAACCACCGTGGGATATATTCGGACAGCACTTGCACCCATAGAAACAATATCCTTCGCTGTGATAATTTCGCTCTCAGGCGTAGAACCCGGCAACCCCACCATCATTTGTCCGACAAATTCAAACCCGGCATCCACAATAAGCTTTGCGTTTTTAAAACATATTTCTCTGTCGTGACCTCTTGCTGTTGCTTCAAGAACAATAGGATCGGTACTTTGTAAACCAAGTTCTATATGTGTAACGCCATATCTTTTAAGTGTTGATAGAATCTCTTTATTTATGTAGTCGGGACGTGTTGACAACCTGATACCCGAAATTTTTCCGTCTTTTACGTATTCCCACGCTGTTTCCAAAAGCACCAGCATTCGCTCACGCTCTATGCCCGTAAAACTGCCGCCAAAAAAGGCGATTTGTGCTTCTGCTCCATTAAGATAAATCAAAGAATCGTCGACGACTTGTTTTAACCGTTTAGCTTCTTCAGCCATCTCATCCACGGGCAAACAGAAGCCGGTAATCTTTGTTTGGGAGCAAAAAGTGCAATTGTTTTTACAACCACAATGGGGTATAAAAAACGGAATGTTTTTGTGTTTTGTCATAGTTTATTCTTCGCCAAAAAAACCAAGTGCCATTTTTGCAGCTTGCTGCTCAGCTTCACGCTTAGTTCTTCCCCAACCTTCTCCAAGCATATTGCTGTTTAGATAAACAGCCGTTTTAAACACACGGTCATGAGGTGGACCCACTTCTTCTACAAGCTTATACTCCAAAACCTCCTCCGGGGTTTGTTGTACAAGTTTTTGCAATCTGGATTTATAGTCTGTGTCCCAACCTTTTGCAGCTTTGTCTATTATAGGGATAATTTTAGGCAACAAAAACTCCCTTGCTTTTTCAAGTCCGCCATCCAGATATACGGAAGCCAAAAGAGCCTCGAAAGCATCGGCAAGTATGCTTTTACGAAGCCTTCCTCTCGTAGCAGACTCCCCATGACCGAAAAGCATATACTCTCCAAGCTTTAAATCGGTTGCAAGTAAATATAAGGAATCTTCACACACCGAAGCCGCGCGCGTCTTTGTAAGCTCTCCCTCGTTAAGCTCAGCGTAACTGTTGAATATGTAATCACTTACCAAAACCGACAGTACACTATCCCCCAAAAACTCCAACCTTTCGTTATCCTGCAAACGTTGTTTCCCGTGTTTAGTTTCGTTACAATACGAAGAGTGCGTCATTGCGGTACGTAAAAGTTCTATATTTTTGTAAGTGTATCCTATATCGGCTTGCAAGCCCTCTATGGGCAATGGTCCGTTATTCTTCTGTTCCATTCCCGTTTATTCTCCCAAATCTTGTTTCAAATTCTTTAATAATGCCACTTTCGGTGTATGCCTTTGCCAAACGTATTGCATTATATATCCCTAAGGAGTCGGAGTTGCCATGAGCTTTGATGACCGGTTTGGCAACACCTAAAATAGGCGCACCGCCTGTTTGCCGTGAATCCATTTTTTTTCTAAGTTTTTTAATATTGTTTTTGCAAGGCAAATAAGCAAGCTTTGTAAAAATATTTTGTTTAAAAATGCTTCTGATGGTTTCCGACATAAACTTGCCCATACCCTCAATAAGCTTAAGCGCAATATTACCCGTAAATCCGTCGCAAACAAGTACGTCGCAACAATCAAAGGGCAACTCACGGGACTCTACGTTGCCGATAAAGTTTAGCTCTGTATCCTTCAAAATTGCATAAGCTTCTTTGGTAACAGGCAAGCCTTTGGTTTCCTCGGTGCCATTTGAAAGCAAAGCAACCCGTGGATTATCAACACCTAAAACCTTTTCTGCATATAAAGCACCCATATACGCAAACTGACACAAATTTTCAGCCAATACATCTATGTTTGCACCTGCATCTACCATAATGAAAGGCTTATCCAAGGGCACGACCGTACCTATAGCGGCACGTCGAATCCCTTTTACCCTCCTAAGACGAATGGAAGCTGCGGAAAGCAACGCACCGGTATTTCCCGGGCTTACGAGCGCATCTGCTTCTCCTGTTTTTACAAGCTTAACGCCCACGGCTAAAGAAGAGTCTTCTTTTTCTTTTATGGCGGACAAAGGGTCGTCCTCCATTGTAACAACCTGTGTAGATGTTACAATATGAATGCCGTTTCCTTTGTTTTCGTATCGGGAAACAACCTCGTTGTCGCCGATCAATACAATGTTTATGCCAAAGTCATTAGCAGCGTTCAATGCACCTTTTACTATTTCTTCAGGCGCATTGTCTCCACTCATTACATCAACAGCAATTATCATTTACTTTCGCTCCATCCGCATTTTGCGTAGCACTCATATTGCTCTTTGTTCTTCTTTTTCAAAATCAAACCGCCGCAAGAGGGGCATTTTCTTTCCTGCGGAACATCCCAGCTTGAAAAATCGCATTTGGGATAATCTTCACAGGAATAAAAAGTCTTTTTACTTTTTGTTTGCTTTACAACTAACATCTTACCGCATTTAGGACAAGCTACGCCTATGTCCTTACGATAGGTCATTGTGCTTTTGCAAGTAGGATAATCTTCACACGCAAAGAAAGAGCCGTACATTCCCTTGCGCAAATACATAGGCTTGCCACATTTCGGACATTTATGCTCCGAAGGAAGCTTTGATACTTCCGGTGCTGCATCCAAAGGCTTTGTATTTTTACATGTGGGATAATTGGGACAGCCTGCAAATTTACCAAACTTACCAACACGTTCCACCATTTTACAGCCGCACTTCTCGCAAATTATGTCTGTTTCTGTAGGCGCGATTGCAATCTTTCCCTCAGACAAAGTTTCTTCGGCAGCGCTAAGCTGTTTTGCGAATTCCACATAAAAGTCCTTTAACACATCAACATAAGGCAAGTCTCCGCTACATATTTTTTCCAAATCATCTTCCATCTCGGCCGTATAATTATAGTCAATTATGGATGGAAAACTTTCAAGCAAAAGTTTTGTGGTAACCTCACCTATTTCAGTGGGGACAAGCACCTTACCGTTGCGCTTAACATATCCGCGACTTGTTATTGTCGTAATTGTAGGTAAAAAGGTAGAAGGTCTGCCAATCCCTTTTTCTTCAAGCACTTTTGTGAGAGTACCCTCCGTATATCTCGGTGGCGGCTGTGTGAAATGCTGTTCCGAAAGCATTTTTTCAAGCTTTAACAATTGTCCTTCGCTAAGTGCGGGCAAAGCGGAGGCAGAAAGCCCGTCTTCGTTATCGCTTTCCTCAGTTCTATCGTCATAAACAGACATATACCCTGCAAAACGCACAACATAACCGCCGGCTCTGAATATGTGTTGATCACACCCGATATCGCAAACAACGGTATCGAATTCTGCGGCACGCATTTGGCTGGCGATAAACCTTTCCCAAACAAGCTTGTAAAGCTTATACTGATCGTTGCTGAGCTTACCTTTAACAGTGTCCGGTGTCAAAGAAGGATCCGTGGGGCGTATTGCTTCATGTGCATCCTGAGAATTCTTCTTAGACTTAAAGATATTAGGTGTAGAAGGATAGTATTTTTCGCCGTATTTGTTAACAATAAACTCCTTGGCTGCTTGGGTTGCATCCTCTGATATTCTCAGCGAGTCGGTTCTCATATAAGTAATAAGACCGCGCATTCCGGCTTCACCCAAATTGACACCTTCATACAGTTCTTGTGCAACCATCATTGTGCGCTTAGATTGAAAATTAAGGCGTCTGTTTGCTTCTTGCTGCAAAGTGGAAGTAGTGAACGGAGGCATAGGTTTTCTGCGTTTGAGGGCCTTTTTTACGTTTTCTACAACAAAATCCTTACCTTGGCAATCCAAAACAACGGCATTTGCCGCTTCCTCGTTGTTCAGTTCTTTCTTGCCGCTTCTATCACCGTAATATTTTGCAACAAGTGTGTCATCTTCACCTACCAACTTTGCAGAAACGGTCCAATACTCCTTGGGGACAAAATCCTTTATTTCTTGCTCTCTTTCCACAACTAAGCGCGTCGCAACAGATTGCACACGACCTGCCGAAAGACCGCTTTTCAGTTTTTTCCATAAAAACGGGCTTATTTTATAACCGACAAGACGGTCAAGAATTCTGCGCGCCTGTTGGGCATCAACCAATTTCATGTCTATGTCTCTGGGGGCAGAAACAGCTTCTTTTAATGCCTTTTTTGTCACCTCATTAAAGGTTATGCGCTTAATTTTCTTTCCGTCGTTACCTAAAACCGTCGACAGATGCCAAGCTATAGCTTCGCCTTCGCGGTCGGGGTCCGTTGCAAGATATATTCTGTCTGCGCCTTTTGCTTCTTTTTTAAGCTCTTTTATAAGATCTCCTTTGCCACGGATATTTATATAGTCGGGGGCAAAATTATTTTCCACATCCACGCCAAGCTTACTTTTCGGCAAATCTCTTACATGTCCCTTACAAGCCGTAACCTTATATCCCTTACCCAAATAACTTTTTATCGTGGGTACTTTATAAGGGGATTCTACTATAATAAGTGTGTTCATCTATGTCTCCTTAATCTGGTTTTTTTGTATTATTGCCGCAGGAACTTCATCTCCCGGTACTGCGTCATAAAGCCCGCCGGGCATTCTTGCGGCATATCCGTCAAGCTCAAGCTCAGTAGCGGCGCGCATAAGCTCTTTTAAGCTATATTTTGCATTTTCTGCAGCCACTTGTGTAAGTGACACCGGACCGTACTCATCCAAATAATCCAAAAGAAAGTTATAAATATGCTCTTTCCTGACCCTTGTTGAAATGCGAGTTCCATCATCCTCGGGCTTTTCAGGATTCAAAAGAGCAGGTAACGGCAAATCAGGTGGAACCGAGTTAGGTAATAGAACCTCATATTCCTCAAGTATATCCGAAACAGACATAATCATGCGTGCGCCACCTCTTACCAACGCCGCCGTACCTGCATTTTCTTTTGTTAAAGGCATAGGAGGAACACAAACCATCTTCCCTTGTCGTTTTGCCAAGGATGCCGTTATCAAAGCACCGCTTTTGTCGGGAGCTTCAACAACCACAACAAAATCCGAAAGACCGGCAATTATCCTGTTGCGCCTGGGAAAAGAGGTCTTATATGTAGGACATCCCGGCCAATACTCGCTTATTACAACACCGTATTTGTACACCTTATTAAAAAGCGATGCGTTTTCCTTTGGATATATCGTATCTATCGAATTTCCTATTACACCGACGGTAACTCCCCCATTATTTAGGGCTGCGCGTTGACAAGTTCCATCTATCCCTTTGGCAAGCCCGCTGATAACTATAACGCCACAGCTTGCAATGCCGCCCGCAAGATACTCCGCTGTTTTTTTACCATAGTCTGACATACCTCTTGTGCCAACCATTCCTGCGCACAAAGTCTTATCAAAATCAGGGAATCTGCCCTTAAAGAACAACAAAAGCGGAGGGTCTTTTATTTTTTTCAGTTTCTGCGGATATAAAGTGTCTTCTATAGAGTACAATCTGATATCCATAGCCATTGTTTTTTTATAAAGCTCAAACGCCGCTTCAAGCCGCTTGTCAAACAACCTGCGCATTGCTTCATCCGGAATGTTAAGATCGTGTGTGTCGTAATCGTCAGAATCGTATAAAGTGTAAATATCCTTATACCGACTGTATAACTTGTAAGCGAAAGCTGCATCGGGTCCGCAGGCGCAAACGTACCATATAAATTTTAGTCTGCCGTCCAGTTCTCTATCAGGTAAGCCTTTAAGCATCTTTAAAACCTCTCACAAGTTCCCACATCAAAACGGAAGCGGCGATAGAAGCATTTAAGCTTTCAACGCCTGCTACCATAGGGATAGTTACACATCCATTGCAGCATTCTGCCAATTCTTCTGTAATACCATTGCCTTCATTTCCGACGATAATACAGTCTTTTTTTCCAAGCTCAGCATTGCGTATATCAACAGCCGCTTTTGACGGCATGGCTGCGTAAACTCGCCTGCCATCGTTTTGCAATTTTTTTACGGTATTCATTAAGTCGTCGCTTATACATATATTGGCACGGAAAATAGTTCCCATGGAAGCGCGCAAAGTTTTTGTGTTATATAAATCGGCGCAATCCGAAGACAAAATCACATTGCTGATGCCGAGTGCGCACGCCGTACGTATAATCGTGCCCAAGTTACCCGCATCTCTGACAGACTCCAACATTATCGCCGCACCGTTAGCAATTTTATCGGTTTGTCTATTAATCGGGCAGACCGCAAGTATCCCTTGCGGAGCTTGTTCCGAAGAAATATATAAGTATAAGTCTTTAGGAACAATACACACATCGCATTTGCCCGACAGGCTTATTAAATCATGATATTTTACCTCCGCTTCTTCGGTGACAAAGAGGCGTGTCGGTGTAAATCCGCTGCTTAAGTACTCACCCAAAAGTTTGTGTCCTTCAATTACAAACAAGCCAAATTCAAATCTATATTTTTTGTCCGCAAGTTTACGAACAGTTTTAATCTTTTCGTTACTTTTAGAACTGATGTATTCTCTCATAAAATCCGCCGTCCACAACATATTGGCGCTAATAAAAAAAGCACCATTATACCTATTATAGTATAATAGTACTTTTTTGTTCCGTTGTCAATATTATTTTTCACCAAGCACAACTCTGTCAATCCCGCCAAGGTCTTTAAACACCGCAACAGAATAACCCATAACCGAGAGCATTTGTGCAACAGCATTCGCCTGCCCTATACCGACTTCGAAAAGAATTCTGTGCGAGGGCTTCATAATCAAATCAGCATTTGCGATAATATATCTGTAATACTTAAGGCCGTTTTCACCGCCGTCAAGTGCGGTTTCCGGCTCATATTGCACTTGCACATCAAGAGTTGCTATATCCGCAGTAGGAATATACGGGGGATTACAAACTAAAAGGTCATATCCCTCACCCCATTCCTCATACAGCATATGTAAATCGTCGGGGTCAAGTACATCGGCACGCTTAACTTTAATATTAGAATATTTTTCCAAATTAGCTTCGGTAAAAGGCAAAGCTTTAAGGGAAAGCTCTGCCGCTGTGCCTTTAACCCCCTCAACATTTTCTGCTATTGCCATCGAAACGCAACCACTACCTGCACAAAGCTCTATAAAGCTACCGCCTTTTCTAAGCAATCCGATTGCCGCCTTAGCAAGAATTTCGGTATCGGCACGCGGGATAAAACACCCAGGCCCCACCTTTACCTCAAGCCCATAAAACCAACAGCTACCCAAAATATACTGCACCGGCATGCCAACGCTGAGCATATTAACAGCATCCGCTAAATGATACGGCAGGTCACTTGGCGCTTCGTCGTCCAATTTGGCAAGCATATTTCCCCTATTTGTACCAAGGTAATGAGAAATTAGTATATCTGTGATAACATCGGATTCATCGTTACCAATACTATTCAAAATATCGAGGGTTTCTTCACGACAGTCACGTATTGTCATTATCATTCACCTTGTCGTCTTTAATCTTGCCGTGAATGTCGTAACCTTCTTCAAAAGGAGGTTCAAAACCAGGAAACTCTTCAATCAAAGCGGTTTTTAACGACGTAATGGCAACTTCTATCATATCGTCGTCAGGCTCTCTGGTAGTAATTCTTTGCATCCACAAACCGGGTGCGGAAAGTATACGAGTAAACGCATTGTCATGCTTTCCTGCAAACATTATAAATTCAAAGCTTATGCCAACAAGCAAAGGCATCAAAACAATGCTGCATACCAATCTTTGCCACGTAGCACTAAAAGTAACAAAAGAATACAGCGTTGCTGTAAAAACAATGGAAATGATAAGAACAACGAAAATAAACGAAGTGCCGCAACGGGGATGATAACGACTTTGCTTTCTAACGTTTTCCACAGTAAGCTCTTCACCTTTTTCGTAACAAAAGATGCTTTTATGTTCAGCACCGTGATACATATATGTGCGCTTGATATCTTTCATTAAAGACGTAAGCAAAATATAGAGCACGAAAATAATTATCCTTAGAATGCCCTGTGGAATACTTCTGAAAGGATCCTCAAACGGAATCAGTTCTTGAAGATAATTGGTAACTAAAATAGGCAGGTACATAAACAAACCTACAGCCAAGCCTACGCCTATTATTATTGCAAAAAATGAAAGCACAGACATCAGCATCTTTGAGGATTGCTTTTGCTTTTCGGTAGCGTTTTCTTCCTCAAGACCAAGCATCTCCGTAGACTCCGTCAATGTAGAAAATGATAAAGCCATCATTTCAACGAAATTAACTGCACCTCTTAAAATGGGTATATTCAACCATTTATGCTTTTGTCTGATGCCGACATAATCTTTTGCGTGCACGTTAATCTTTTTGTTATCATACCTGCGCACAGCCAAAGCAACACGCGTTTTGGACTTCATCATTACACCTTCCAAAACCGCCTGACCGCCCACCGTACCTAAACGAGGATTTGCCGCAGCTTTTTTGCATTTTTGTGCCAAAGAAAAACCTCCCATCAACAAACACTTGCAAAAATGCAAGTAATAATATATAATATATTTACACTTTATTATAAACCCTATCTTAACAAAAATCAACCGTTTTTTTATAGGTGAAAAAATGACAAAACTATTTACAAAAAACGACAGCGGATTTGTTTGTAAAGCTTGCGGTAAAGAAGTCTTACCTCTTGGCTATTCATCTCGCAATCATTGCCCACACTGCCTTGCTTCCTTGCACGTGGATGTCAATCCCGGAGACCGAGCTTGTGAATGTGAAGGTATCATGTACCCTATAGGGGTAGAACCCAACGCAAGGCAAGAATACGTCATAACCCATAAATGCTCTGTTTGCGGTAAAGTAGGCAGAAACAAGTCTGCCGAAGATGACAGCAAGGCACTTTTAATAAGCTACACAAATCCGTTTAATATACCAAAATTTAAAAAGGAGTTCAAACGGTGAAGATAAAATTTAACAAAGAGTTATTTAACAACACAAATTTTACAATAATATTTTCAGCAATCGTTGCAACCGCAACTGCATATTTATCATTGCCAAGCTCAGGTATCGTGAGCACTTTCCCTTTAGCATTTATTTTTTCGATGATAGCTGTTTGGTTTGTGAAAGACTATTTGTACGTACACGCAGCATTCTTTTTAATCACATATCTATTTGCATTTTTTAACGGTACCCCTATTGGGTTTGAAAACGTGCTTGGAGGATACGCACTCAGAGTTGCGTTGAAAGCAACATTAATGTCTTTTCTCGGTAGATTGGTTGTTGTTTTCATAAAGGATAAGGGAAAAATAGTAAACAAAAAGTGGTTATCGGTTTCCGCCGTAACGCTTCTGACGTTTGTTGCAATATTAATTTCTTTTTATGAAAGCGGCACTCCTTGGGGATATAACGAAGCCAAGCGCAACATAAACAATGTTTTAGAACAACGCTTCGACACAGAAGGTGTAAAGCTTTCTAAAGTTTATTGTGCACCGGGTGAAAAGGGATATTTTTGCGATGCAAGCATAAAGGGAAACGACAAGGTAGCCCATATAAGATACAGCGATGAAACAATAAGCGAAAATATTACAGAACTGTACACCGATAAAATCACAGCAAGCTCGGTTACAAAAATGACAGAAGCGCTTAGACAAACCTTTATCGACGACAGTTTTGAGGTTAAATGTGAATATATCGGTTCTTATAAAACAAAGCTTTCTCTCAAGAATCCCGAAACAGTAAGCGAATACTTGGTTTTTACCATAAATATTTACAGCGAAGAAACGGCCAAATCTTTTAATGCAGAGGCAAAACGATATTTTAAAGCAGTAAGCGAGTCCGGCGTGCCATGTCAAAGCCTCATCGTAAACGGTGGTATACGCAGAAAAATGTTCTACACGGCGCAAGGAAATCCGTACATACCTGACTCCTTTACATTTAAATCATACAACAACGCAATAATGCCAAACAGCATACAATAGCAACAGCGCCACATGAATCCTGTCGGATTCACATGGGAGCTACGAAAACAAGCAGTGGGCGGTTTTACCCGTCCACTGCTTTTATGAAAATGGGAGGGCCAACGCCCTCCCATTTTTTATCTGTCATTCAAATCGTATACACCTTGGAATACATATACAACACCAAAACCGCCGCGATCGCTTCTTAACCACTTACTTTCGAAGTAAGAAACGGTGTAATTTGTACGTACAATATTACTTTCAGATACGTTGGGATCATTTACTATAAAGTATTCAACGCCATTGATTACAGTATAACCAACAACAAGCACCAAGTGACCCGAAGAGGTCAAAGAAGTTGTACAGCCAATCACGCAGCCCTGTGACAAAGCATACTTAATCATATCGGTATTATAGAAGTCAAGGAACGCATAGTAACCCTTTTCGCCTGCATATGCAGTAGCAAAAGCCCAGTTACCGTAAGCACCCCAATCGTTGTCGTACATGGCCTTGGCAGCTGTAAGAGAAGTAACCGTAGTACCCAAATATTCAAGCGCCATCGCAGTGGTCGTAGGACTGCAAATAATGTTGCCGATAGAACCGTTTGCAGAAGCCAACTGTGAACGCATGGGAACATTGTTCAAATAAGATGTGGGCAACGCAGATTTGTTAACGCTTTGTTGAAGCGCCATCTGAGGTGTTGCTAAGCTAAAGTTTTCAACTATCGGAACACCATTATTATATTTGGTCAATGTCAACCTAACGCGAACATTACCCGTTGTTGTATAGTTGCTGTTAACGGTAAGTATATCCACATCAATAGAACCGTAAGTTGTTGAAGGTGAGGCGCTGCCGGAAACACCGGAGGATGTAGACCAAGTACCCCAACTTAAATAAGAAGACCATGCACCGGTTGTAAGCTCATAGGACACAGCCAGGCTGAGTTTACCATTATTGGTAACAGCATTCCAAGAAGCAAGCATCATCTTAAAGGACCCGATATTGATAATGTCCGTTGTAAAAGTACCGGAGGTGCTGCCGGAAGCAAGGGTAAGCTTGCCGTTGGAAACAACGGTACCGCTATGTGTACCCGTTACTTCAGTAAAGCGGAAGGTCTGTGCATGATAACGCAAATCGCTTTCGGGAACAACTATTTCTTCCGGCTCTGTTTTGTTAAGCTGAGTTACAACGGGAGTTATGTAGCTGATTCTATGCGCAATAAACTTCCTCATTGTAAGCAGATCCGCAGTGTTAACAACAGTATCACCGTTAAGATCGTGTATAACACTTGTGGTATCGATAGTCTTTTTGGTAAGCCCCTTCAAAAAAATCGCATAATCCGTAGTGGTAACTGTAGCGTTGCTATCCAAATCCCCGATAACAAGAAGGGTATATGCTGCACTTGTGGCACTTTGAATAGTAAAACCATTGCCTAAATAACTGTCGTCCGCTACCGTGTTGCCGTCAGTATCCTTAACAACAAGCTCGTTTGTTGCTTCACAAAAATGCGTCTTTAGATCCCCGGCTTTGCTGTATACTCCTATACCGCTTACGGTCTTTTCGGCATGATCAATCACCAAATCAGAGTCAGAATCAAGCGTCAAACCGAAAGAAGAACTTACACGAACATAACCGGAGTTACAAGAACCGTTCGAAAGGTTAATGTTGTACAAACTTAACGTATCGCCTATACCTATCTTGCTGGCATTTTCATACTGCGCGTGCGACATGTGAGAAACCAACAAAATATGTTTATCTTTTACAGTCACATTCTTTGCGCCTGTAGGATAAATCGCTTCAACTTTGTAAACATTATAAGAAACATAAACTGCATCAATCGCAACCCAATACTGAGCATCAAATGTACCGGTTGTCCAAATATACGTGCCGCTTGTAGACTTTGAGCCGTTGATAGAGTCAATGCATACCGTCAAGGCTCCCGCTGATGTTTCAACGGCCGGTATCAAACTGACGGCAAAGCACACAACAAGCAACATCGCCAAGCTTTTTACTAAATGCGTTTTCACAAACACACCTCCAATTTTAATTTTACTTTAATAATTTTATAACATTAGCATCGCATTTGTCAATGGCAAGGCTTAAAATTCGTTATATTATACATTTCCAAATGGTATTTTATGGTCAAAAAGCACAACAGCTGCGATGATTTTTCAAGTTGATGTTCTATTTTATTCAAAGTTATGCATAGATATTAACAAAGTATTTTCGGAGGTTGCATTGTTTATGGATAACAACATTTACAAAGATATTGCAGAACGCACCGGAGGCGATATTTATATCGGAGTGGTCGGACCTGTTCGCACAGGAAAATCCACGTTTATTAAACAAGCAATGGAGCACCTTGTTCTACCCAACATCACAAACACTTCTTTAGCGACACGAGCACGGGATGAAATGCCCCAATCTGCGTCGGGAAGGACGGTAATGACGACCGAGCCAAAATTCATCCCCGAGGAAGCCGTTAGCGTTAACATAGATGGCGAGGTTAATTTTAAAATTAAAATGGTTGATTGTGTTGGATATTTGGTTAACGGTGCATTGGGGCATACCGAAGACGGAGAGCCACGAATGGTTATGACCCCTTGGTCTAAAGAAAGCATCCCTTTTGAGCAAGCGGCAGAAACAGGAACTTATAAAGTCATTACCCAACATGCTACTATCGGTGTGATGATAACTACTGACGGAACTATAAGTGAAATCCCCAGAGAAAACTACATAGAAGCAGAAAAGCGCGTTGCCAAGGAATTAAACGAAATCGGAAAACCGTTTGTTATAGTTTTAAACTCTGCATATCCGGAAAGCGAAGAAGCTAAACGTCTTTGCCAAGAGCTTGAAACAAACTATAATAGTCCGGTACTGTCTATGAATTGCCTGAAGCTCGGAGAAACTGAAATAAAAAAAATACTTTCTGCGGTTCTATACCGATTCCCCGTAAAAGAATTAAAACTTTATACGCCTGCGTGGACAGAAGTTTTAGATTCAGAGCATCCGCTAAAAAAGCAAATCCGTTCTTATATCAGGTCAGCAGCTACAAACATTAATACCATCGGCGAAGTAAAACAAGCATTTGCCGCACAAGAAGGCACAGGCAGCGCTCTCTTTGCCAATTTACAATCACTCGATTTAGGTGACGGTAGCGGAAAAATTGAAATTGTAATACCTAACAACGTATTCTATAAAATCCTGTCGGAAGCCGGAAAACGCGAAATAAACGACGAACGCAGTCTTATAAAGGTGGTTAAAGAGTTTTCCGAAGTAAAGGAAAAATATGACAAAATCAAAGATGCTCTTGATTCAGTAAACGAAACGGGGTACGGCATTGTAACTCCCGCTAAAGAAGACCTTACTTTGGAGGAACCCGAAATTGTGAAACAGCCCGGCGGTTACGGCGTAAAGCTGAAAGCTTCAGCACCCTCCATACACATGATAAAAGCTAACATAAAAACGGAAGTTAATCCCATTGTCGGAAGCGAAACACAATCCGAGGAGTTGGTAAAATTTATGCTTAAGGAATTTGAGGAGGACCCCGCAAAACTTTGGGAAACAAATATGTTCGGAAAAACTTTATACGAACTTATAGAAGAAGGCCTAAACACAAAACTTGAACACATGCCCGAAGACGCACAAGCAAAGCTTTCCCAGACGCTACAAAGAATAATTAACGAAGGTAGCGGCGGCTTGATATGCATTTTGCTATAAGCCTATGACTGTAAAGTTTTGCAAACTTAAAGAAAAGGAAGTAATAAACCTTTGTAACGGCAAACGTTTAGGATATGTCAGCGACGCAGAGCTCGATATAAACACCGGCAGAATCACACGGATAATTGTACCTAAAAATGCAAAGTGTTTTTCTTTCGGCAATGAAAGAAACAATATTATAATACCATGGCAAAACATCGAAAGGATAGGCGATGACGCTATTCTCGTGCGCATATCCGAGATTATACAAACTTAATTTAAAAGCTTGCCTTAGATGCTGTTTTATCGCATTTAAGGCAAGTTTTTTTATTTTTTGTTCTTTTAATGAACAATTAAGGCAACCTTAATACTCTTATGCTATTTTGACAAATAGGTACAAAAAATAAACGAGCAAGGAGGCAAAGATGGCTTATCAATCTGTTTTCAAACGGTACGAAATTAAATTTTTGTTGACACAGCAACAAAAAGATTTAATTGTTAAGGCAATGTCTCCATATATGCGTTTAGATCAATACGGCAAAACAACCATACGTAACATTTATTACGACACCGACAGTTACCTACTTATACGACGTTCAATAGAAAAGCCTGTATTTAAAGAGAAGCTTCGAATCCGTAGCTATAAAAGAGTAAACAGTGATGAAAATGTTTTTGTGGAACTAAAAAAGAAGTATAAAGGTGTTGTGTACAAAAGACGCTTGGCTTTACCTGAAAAAAACGCCGTACAATGGATAAAAAACGGTGTATATCCATTGGAACAATGCCAGATTTCCAATGAGATAGACTTCTTTATACAGCATTACAAAAGTTTAAAACCGTCCGTATTTTTATCATACGAGCGTGAAGCCTTTTACGACGTTTCGGGAAGTGATTTTAGGGTAACTTTTGATGATAACATAATTAGCAGAAAAGAAGAGCTTTCTTTATGTAGTGACGTCTGGGGAGCCCCCTTGTTAAACGAAAATTGTGTTTTAATGGAGATAAAAACAGCAGGCGGTATACCGCTTTGGATGACACACATGCTTACGGAAATGAAGATATTTAAAACCTCGTTTTCTAAATACGGCAACGTATATATAAATACTATACTGAGAGAACAGAAAGGGATTTTTTTGTATGCTTAATAAATATCTTGGCAGCGTATTGGAAATTGAAGGTACATATGCAATTGACATTAAAGTTTTTTTAACTTGCATTGCTGTGTCACTTCTAAGCGGTTTGATTATAGCCTTTGGGTATATGTTTAAAAATAAATACACAAGCAGCTTTGTTATTACCCTTGCCCTGCTTCCGGCAATGGTATGCGTAGTAATAATGACCGTAAACGGCAATGTAGGTATGGGCGTGGCTGTTGCAGGCGCTTTTGGACTGGTACGCTTTCGCTCCGTTCCCGGTAGTGCAAGAGAAATCGCAATTATTTTTCTCGCTATGGCAACAGGGCTTATCTCAGGAACAGGTTACCTGGGATATGCTTTACTGTTTTCAGTCATGATGACTGCCGTTTATATCCTGTATACCATTATAGGAAATCGTCCCGGAAAAAGAGATGCTTTATACAAAACTTTGTCAATTACCGTTCCGGAAGATCTTAACTACAGCGAAGCTTTTAAAGATCTTTTATCCGAATATACAAAAAGCCACGAACTCGTCAAAGTAAAAACTACCAACATGGGAAGCCTTTATAAACTTACATACAACATCGTTTTAAAAAAATGTGACAGCGAAAAGGAGTTTATCGATAAATTGCGTTGTCGCAACGGCAATCTTGAAATTAGCATTTACAGACAAGAAAGTTCGGGCACAGAACTCTAATGCCTAAATATAAATTATGGAGATATTATGGTAAAAAAAACAATAGCAATAATCAAAAAATTACTTTCAAAAAACAAACGCTTATTTATCGTTATTTTTGCAGGTGTTGTTTTGTCGTTGATAGGCATCGTGTTTCTGCTTTTTTATGTTTTCAGTGGTTCTGATTCCATCGATAACACGCAACTTACCCAAGAAAGCGCGGTTTTAAACGTTGAAAGTTCGTCTGAGGACGGAGTTGAGTACACATCCGCAGACTCCGGTATAGATGAATCGAGTGACCAAATTGAAAGCACGACAGACAGCGAAGAAAAAAATGACGAAAGTTGCTCTGTGGAACAGAACAAAGAGTCGCAAGATGTCACCGAAGACAGTATAACAGATTCATCCACTTCAGAAACTGAAGACGGCGGTAAAATAGACTCGTCAACTTCCGAGGCTGACGATAACAGCACGGTAGACTCGTCTGTTCCCGAGGACGATGACAGTAGCATCATAGACTCCTCTGCTCCCGAGGCCGATAACAGCAGCACCGTAGACTCCTCTGCTCCCGAAGCCGATGATAACAGCACCGTAGATTCGTCTGCTCCCGAGGCCGATGACAATAGCACCGTAGATTCGTCTGCTCCCGAAGCCGATGATAACAGCACCGTAGACTCCTCTGCTCCCGAAGCCGACGACAGCAGCACGGTAGACTCCTCTGCTCCCGAGACCGACGACAGCGGCACCGTAGATTCGTATGCTCCCGAGGCCGATGACAGCAGCACCGTAGATCCGTCTGCTCCCGAAGCCGACGACAGCAGCACGGTAGACTCCTCTGCTCCCGAGGCCGATGACAGCGGCACCGTAGATTCGTCTGCTTCCGAGGCCGATGACAACAGCACCGTAGATTCGTCTGCTCCCGAGGCCGATGACAGCAGCACCGTAGACTCGTCTGCTTCCGAGGTTGATGATTCTTCATCAAGTGATACAATCGATATTCCCGTTTCTACAGATGCAATGTTTACCAACCGAGACTTGAAAAATACCTACAACGCAAGTGATTCAATAACCATCACACTTGAAGGTGACTCCATATATTGCAATTTCCCGCAATATGTTTCAATCAACGACAACACCGCTACTATTAAAGACGAAGGCGTATATATTGTAAAAGGCACGCTGAACAACGGCATGATAAAAGTTGAAGCAGAACTCTCGGACAAAGTTCAAATCGTATTAAACAATGCAACAATATCTTCAAGCACTTCTGCCCCCATATATATAAAACAGGCTGATAAAGTTTTTATTACGTTAAATGACGGCACATCCAATACGTTAATTACAGGAAGCAAATTTGTTGCAATAGACGAAAACAATATAGATGCTGCGATATTCTCTAAAGACGACTTAACCCTTAACGGTGCAGGAAATTTAACAATACAATCACCGGCAGGGCACGGTATAATATCTAAAGACGATTTGGTTGTAACCGGTGGCACGTACACGGTTATTTCAAGCGGTCACGCTTTTGCAGGAAAAAACAGTTTGCGCATTGGTGGAGGCACTTTTGTTATAAGAACAAACAAAGACGGTTTCCATGCAGAGGACCTAGACAACACCGTTTCCGGCTTTTTATACACGGCAAACGTCAACGGCACAATTACCGCTAACATAAACGCAGGAGGAGATGCAATAAGCAGCCAAAGTTATTTAACAATGAACGGCGGTAGATTTGAAGGCACAAGCGGCGGTGGCAGTAGCATCGTTCCTGACGAAACATTAAGCGCTAAGGGCATCAAATGCGATGGCACAATTACAATAAACACAGGTACAACAATAAATTTCGATACTGCCGACGACGGTATCCACACAAGCGGAAATATTGTTGTAAACGGAGGGAATATAACCTTAACCTCAGGATATGACTGTTTCCAAGCCGACGGTACTCTAACAGTCAACGGAGGAACATTAACATTAACCGCAGGCGGCGGTTCTTCTGCATACCACAACTCCTCAGCAAGTGCCAAAGGGCTTAAGTCCACAGGGGCCCTAACCATAATTGACGGCAACATAACCATCGATAGTGCAGACGACGGTATACACTCCGGCTCGGACATTAATATATCCGGCGGTGTATTTAATATTTCAACCGGCGACGACGCTATGCATTCTGACACAAATTTGAATGTAACAGGCGGCACTGTCAACATAGCAAAAAGCTATGAGGGGCTTGAATCCACACATATAGTCATTGACGGCGGCGAAATTATCTTAAAATCCAGCGACGACGGTCTAAATGCCGCCGGGGGCGTCGATTCAAGCGGAACGTCAACAGGAAATACTACGGGGTTGCAGGGCAGGCCCGGCAAACCAGGCAGACCCGGCGATAACTTTTCCGCAAGCAACGGCTCCATAAAAATCAGCGGCGGCACAATTATAATAAACGCTTCCGGTGACGGCATAGATGCTAACGGAAATATAGAAGTTTCAGGAGGTAACATTGCTGTTTCAGGCCCAACAAGCGGCGGAAACGGCAGTTTAGATTACGACGGAACGGCTACAATAAGCGGCGGTGTTTTGGTTGCAATAGGCTCGAGACAAATGGCAATGAACTTTAGTTCTGCAACCAATCAAGGTTGCGCGCTATTTACCTTTTCTGCTACACAAACCGCAAATACTCCGATTAAATTAATCGATAGCAACGGCAATATACTATTCTCATGGATTGCTGACAAAACATACTCTTCCGTTGTAATCAGTTGCCCCGATTTTACGGTTGGAGATTCTTTTTCGTTAACCGCCGGCTCATTTTCATCGGGAGTATTCACACTAAGCGGTAGCGGCCTTTATAAGAAAAACGGATAAAAAACAGCTGAAGGCGTTTTTCAAGGCCTTCAGCTGTTTTTGCTATGTTACCCATCAAGCCGACGGATTTTTTTGGGGGATTTTTATATATCCAAATAGTCTTTTCTGTAATTAACACTGAAGGTTTCAGCAAGAGCTTTAAGTTCTTCATCTTTAATTGTGTTTATTACCGGCAAATGTGCGGTAAGCATATACAGTTGTGCCGCTTTTTCTACAGTTTCTATTAACCCAAAAGCCTCATCCAAGCTATTTCCGGTACCGTAAATTCCGTGGATGCCCCAAATTACAAGGCGGTGGTTTAGCATTTGCTTGGCAGTCGCTTCGCCGATTTCGTTTGTTCCGCAAACCATCCAAGGCAACACCCCTATCCCGTCCGGAAACACTATTATACACT
The DNA here is from genome assembly GCA_045534025.1 of Eubacteriales bacterium. Lineage (GTDB taxonomy): Bacteria > Bacillota > Clostridia > Oscillospirales > CAG-382 > SIG636. The sequence continues at coordinate 45,173 of JAZSIW010000062.1, forward strand.
CACTGCAAGTTTGCCATAAAGAACGGGTAAAAGCCCTTTCTTCCAACACGTGTACCCTATTCATTGCCAATGTATATGTGGGGTGACTGTGAATAACTACCTTATGCGCTTTGTCAACCGACAGTCTCACCTTATGGCTTTTAAGATGTGCGGGAAGTTCGCTTGTAAATTTACCTCCGTCTTTAAATCCCCAAAGCAACTCTGCGTTATTGCCATCATCTGAAATTCTTATAATGCCAAGATTTAATTCCGGATCATCTTTTATGTTTTTGAAATACTTTCCCGTACCGGTAACAATAAATATCTTGCCCGCAAGCTCTATCCCGTCAAAGCCCAAAGGAATTTCCCTTATTACAGAATCAAGGTTCAAATATTCACTCACTTCAGCTTCATCCAACAAACAGCTTATGTTACCACCGTTTCGTTCATCCCAACCCAAACGGTACATATTAGCAGCAGTATCTGCCATTTCGATTACAAAAGGGGCTTTGAAAATATCCATCATTCTCTATTCACCAATACTTCTTTCTCATATTTTTTTATAGAGCTTAAATAATCCGTTTCTACCTCTGCCCTATTCAAAAATTCCTGCCATACATCGCCAAACGGGGCAGTCTTAAGTTCTTCGTTTAAAACCATAAGCTCCGTCATGTTATTGTTATCTTGCAACTTTTTCATTCGTTCGCAAGGGGTTAACAAAGCATACAGCAAAGCCTTTTGCAAACTTCTTACGCCCGTTACCCATGCAGAGATCCGATTTATTGAAGCGTCGAAATAATCAGTAGCCAAAAACACACGGTCAGTTGCATTGCACTTAACTACTTCGGCGGCGATGGCTTTCGTTTCATCATCAAACAACACAACATGGTCAGAATCCCACCTAACAGCCCTTGTAACATGCAAAGCGATTTTTTCGTTAAACAAAAGCAAGGAAGAAATTTTATCTGCAACCGATTCTGTAGGATGATAATGGCCGTTATCCATAAGCGGCGTTATTCCCTTATAGTTTGCATAAGAAAGGCAAAACTCTGCAGAACCCACTGTATAGCTTTCAACGCCTATACCAAACACCTTAGACTCTAAGGTTATGTAAACCTTTTCTTTATCATACTCTGTTGATAATATATCGTCTAAGGAAGCCTTAAATCTTGCTCTTGGTCCGTAACGGTCAGCAGGTATATCCTTATATCCATCCGGTATCCAAATATTCATAATGCAAGGCATGCCCGTTTCTTCTGCAAAATATTGAGATATTTTAAGACAAGCTATCCCGTGATTGACCCAATATTTTCTTACTTGCTCATCGGGAGAAGAAAGGGTAAGACCGTCTTTTACCATAGGGTGGGAAAAAAACGTAGGGTTAAAATCAATGCCAACTCCATGTTTTTTTGCAAAATCAACCCATTTTTTAAAATGTACAGGCCTTAATTCATCCCTTCCTACTGCTCCATCTGTTATAGCATAGCAAGCGTGTAAATTAAGTTTCTTCTTCCCGGGTATTAACTTAAACGCTGTTTCTATATCCATCATAAGCTCATCGGGCGTACGAGCTTTTCCTACATAGTTACCCGTTGCCTGTATTCCACCGGACAAAGCTTCGCTGCTGTCGAAACCGCAAACATCATCTCCTTGCCAACAATGGATAGAAATGCTTATATTGTTTAAAGCCTTCAAGGCTTCTTCCGTTGAAATACCAAGCTTTTCATAAATGCATTTCGCTTCAGAATATCTGCTCATATAATTACTCCCTGTCAATTTTTGTTATATTAAAGGATTTTCTTACAATTTTGCGTGCTTTGATCAAATCCAGCTCGGAGTTAACATACATACATTGGCTTATTAAGTTGCCTATAGCGGTAGCTTCCACAGGCCCTGCATAAACATCTTTACCTGTATACTTTGCGGTAAGTTTATTAAGTAAAGCATCCTTGCTTCCACCGCCTATTATATGTACGGCGTAAAAACGCCTATCCGCTATATTCTCAATTTCAGCTATTGCGCGCGCATAACAAGAAGCCAAGGAATGGTAAACAGACGACAAAACATCGCAAAGCGGCAAATTAGCGTCACCAAGAAGCTTTCTTATTGCACAAAGCATATCCGGCGGAGCCACCAAGCTATCATCATTTGGGTCAAATGCACCTTTATAATCGCTTTGCTCTGCAAACTGCATCATTTCATCATAGCTGTATTTTTTATTTATGCTTCTGCGAATTCCTTGAAAAAGCCACATTCCCATAATGTTTTTTAAAAAACGATAAGTGCCAAACACGCCACCCTCATTTGTAAGGTTTGCAGTCATTGCCTGCGTGCTTAATATAGGTTCTTTGTTTTCAGTTCCGACCAAGCTCCAAGTACCGGAGCTTATGTAAGCCCCTGACCTAAACATAGGGCATGCAGCAACAGCCGAAGCGGTATCGTGGCTTGGGCACAGTAAAACAGTCGCATTAAAACCCACGCGTTCTTTTACCGCACTATCAAATTCGCCCAAGCGATACGGAGGGTGTTCAATTGTTCCAAACAGTTTTTGCGGAAAACCCAACCGAGATATCAAATTACGATTCCAATCTCTGCTTGTTGCATCCACAAGGTTGGTTGTAGTTGCGTTTGTATATTCGTGACAAATTTTACCCGTTAATTTGTATGACAAATATTCAGGCATCATCAGCATATATTCCGCTTTCTCAAGCCTGCCTGCCAATTTGTCGCAATACAGCCTGTAAACGGTATTAAAATTTTGATGTTGTATACCTGTGACGGCATAAAGCTCTTCTCTCGATACAATCGAAGACACCTCCGACTGTACAAAAGCCGTTTCTCCGTCACGATAGGCATATGCAGGCAAAATTTCTACGCCATGTGAATCCAAAAGAACATAGTCAACGCCCCATGTATCTATGGCCACCGTTTCAGGAATAACGCCTATCTCTGCACACTTTGCTATTCCGTTTATAACCTGCGCAGTCAATTCTTCCAAATCCCAGACAAGCCTTTCACCAAAGCTTTTCATCCCGTTTTCAAAGCGATATATTTCTTTGGTTGAAAGCACACCGTTATCTATATTTCCCAAAATATGTCTGCCGCCGGAAGCACCGATATCTATAGCCAGATGATAAATCATAACAAGCCTCCCATCGTACTGTATTATACAGTTATAGCATAAAAATATCAATATTTTTTCAAAAATTTTTCAAAACTTAACCCCACCTTTAAATCAAGCACCAAAAGTTTATGTGCTTTTGGATAGGCATATCAAAAAGGTGGGGCTAAAATTATTTAATTTCCTTTATGGCCATCAAATGCAAATTTGAAAGCTCCATGTGTCCGCGTAAATTCGGATGAGGGTCAAAATTAAAACCGAAGGGAATGAAACTTAATGTAGCGTTTACAAGCCCACCCGTGGTTTTAAAGGGTTCATACGCTTCAACCAATGCACAATTTTTCTCTTCTGCTATCCGAATAATCTCCGCGTCAAGCGCAGATACCCAACGATCTGAAACTGCACCCATATCAAAGTTAATACCAAGATAAGGCAAAGATAAATTAATGCCGTTATATGGACTGTAAACCGTTGTTACAACTATATCCGCTCCAGGTGCACGTCTGTTAATTTCTTCAATAATATAAACGAGGTCAATTTTCAACTGTTCTATACCTTCGCTCATACGGGCAGAAAATTCTTCGCTCTCTACCTCTGCTTGTATCGCTTTAACAGCATCAATAAAAGCAGAGCTTTGTATTTCACTTTGACCTACCGAACCAGATGACGAAACCATGGAAGGCATATATTTTTCTACAACTTCAAGAAAATTATGCAAAAGATTGTTAGCTCCTATGCAAATTGTTATCAAATCTGCATCGTTCACGGCTTCTGCGCCTTTATCTAAGAGCTCGATAAGTCCTTGGGTAGTCATACCATCAACTGCATAGGTGGTGTAATTTACTGTTGTGCCGTCAAGAACCGTTGTCAGCGCTTTTGTTAACAACGCAGGATAACATTCATTAACCGGATCCTTTAACCCGTATCCCCTGGCAATAGAATCGCCCAAAGCCACATAGTTTAACGTTGCCATACCATAATACTTAGACTGGGCAAATACAGAAACAGAATTGTTAAAAGAGCTTTCACTTTCCGCATTTTCCTCTTCGGAGGTCTCGCTTTCGCTTTTTTCGGAAAAATTATCATTTATAACATTTTCTTCCCTTCCCTCATCCGACGAGTTTTGTTCAACCCTGCTTGCTTCGATTTGAGATACGGGAGAACCGTCCTCATTATTATCTTGTTTTTTACAAGAGGAAAAAACGAAACAAATACACAATAAAATCGTTATAATTTCAAAAAGACTTTTTTTCTTCAAAGCAATCACTCCGCCTTTGCATCATAAGTTCTTTTTATCTTTCTGGTTGTAGTTTTTTCAAACTCTCTATCTCTAAACACAAGTTGTTTGATAACACGATAAGAAGGTTGCTTCTTATTAAACGCTCCAATCGCCTTTTTTATCTCTTCCTCAACATCTTCTATGCCCTGACTTGCGGCATATTCATAGCTTGGATATATTTCCGCCCCAAGGGCCTTGCCGTTAAGATCTGCCGCTTTGGCTGAATAAACTACAACTTCTGATATAAAAGGAATATCCATAAGCTGTTCTTCTATTTCTTCAGGATATATATTTTTGCCGTTTTTAAGAACTATAAGGTTCTTTTTTCTGCCGGTTATATATATAAATCCGTCTTTGTCTATCTTGCCGATATCGCCTGTATGAAAGAAACCGTCTTTAATTGCAGCCTTTGTTGCCTCAGGGTTTTTATAATAGCCAAGCATTACATTTCTGCCCTTTACTATAATTTCGCCCTCTCCATCTTCGTTAGGCTCATAAATCTTAACAACGGTATCCTTTAGCGGCAAACCTACGGAAGCAAAATTATAATGCTCTGGTCTGTTTATGGAAATAAGCGGACCGCATTCCGTAATTCCGTAGCCGTTTATCATAACAATGCCTATGCTTTCAAAAAATTCTGTTATGTTACTTTTTAACGGTGCGCCGCCGCAAATAAAAGATATTAGCTCTCCGCCAAAGGTTTCATGTATGTCTTTAAACAGGCTTCTTCTCTTATCTATACCGATTTTTAGCAACAAGTTGCTTATTTTTATTCCCTTTTCAAACTTTTTTGTAAGCCCTTCATCTTCAATAGTCGACTTTATACGTCTGTAAAAATTTTCAGCATAAAGCGGAACTATTTGCATTTCTGTCGGCTTATATTTTTTAAAATTGGGAAGTATTGTGCGCAAGCTTTCATTTATGCATATAGTCATACCGTGATGAAGCATTGTGAGCAAACCGCAAGTCGCTTCATAGCAATGATTATAAGGCAGCACCGATAAAGCGCGTTCTGTAATCTTCATAAGTTCTTGGCTTTTTACAATGTTGAAGCACAACGTATCCTGTGAAAGCATAACACCCTTGCTTTTGCCGGTTGTGCCCGATGTGTAAACCAATTGCTTTAAGCCATACATATCGGGAACCGCATCCAGAAAACGAGTGTCCCCCTCTTCAAGCAAGCGCTGACCGTGCAGAAGCAAATCATCCACGGTTTGCACACCGTCTAAAGCGGATGCCACACCGTCCATAAGTATAAACGTTTTTATACCGGTTATGCTCTTTTTTATTTCCTCAATTTTCTTGCTTACAGAGGCGGTAAAAAAGATTGCTTCGCACTCCGAATGAATCAATATATTGCTTATCTCTTCTACAGAAAGCTCTTTATCAACAGGCGTAACAACCGCTTCCGAAATCAACACCGTAACATAAGACAGCACCCACGGATAACAGTTATCGCCTATGATAGAAATATGACTTTTGCCTATACCCAAGCTGTACAAAGCCGTACCCAAACAATCCACTTGATTTTTGAATTCACCGTATTTTACGGAACAATCATTTCCGTCTTTGCGATATCTAAAAGCATCCTTTTCCGAAAAAAGGCTTGCAGACGAATCTACTAACATACGTATACTTTCGCAAGGGCGCACCTCATAGTAAGGATAGTTCTTTTTTCTGTTTTTATACATGTCTTACCTCTTTTTACCCTTTTTCTTATTTAGCAAATCTTTATATATAACATATAATTTTAATGTAAACCAAATATAAATTTCACAACAAAACAGAAAGGTGCGACTTGATTAATGGCTATACCGGTAATCATTTCGAACTGCGGTGCCGTTAGCGGTGCTGCTTTTTCCGACAACTGTATATTTGCGGTAAACGGCTTTGACTGTATAGTTAAAAACGTTACCGAAGGATGTACATACAATGTGTTTAGACCTTATCGCTTTATTTCCTCTGATCGCAACTGTCTTTTGGCAACCGACGGAGGATGCGGAAATAAGCTTTATATACTTGACAAGTGCTTAAACGAAATAGGCAATATTTGCTTGCCTTGTGTGTATGGTCCGTTGTTGACTGCTTACATCACCTGCGATGGCAAACTGCTTTTAACTTACCGTAAAAAGCTTGTCATAGCTAACGGCGACGGAGGTATGGGAGAGGCCATTGCCGCAAACAACTGTGACAGCACAGATTTTATAGCGGCATTTCCATACTGTAACGGATTACTTATCGCCTTTAACGACGGATACAGAGATACCATACAGTACAGAGGTTGCAACGGCAGAATAAACAACTGTATATTACCGCAATGCATAAACATAAGGAGCTTCACGCAGGCTGACGACGGAACGGTATACGGTTTGTTTGCTAAGGGATACCCCTACCGTTATCTTATTCCCATAATAGTAGACGGCGTTTTTAACTGTGTTACAGATGAATGTTTCGGAACAAATCTTTGCTGTGGCTGATAAAATTTTATTATCTAAGTTGTTGAAAATCAAGTGTGTTTGTGCTATTCTATAGAAAAAGATATTTGGAGGTGCAAAATTATGTACGAAGGAACGGGCTCTGCCAACCACGCTGAGTACTCTGTACTTGTTAAACCCACTACAAAAACAAAATTAATAAAATTCGGTTTGTTTGCCGGCGCAATAACTCTTTTTATAGGTGTATTTGCAATTTTAAGTATTTTTGATATGGGACCGTTAATGTTGCCCAGCTCTGTTATGCTTATTGTTCTTGAAGTTTTCGGCATATGGTATTTCTGGAAGTATACCAGCATTGAATATGATTACCTCATAGCCACCGGCGACCTAACGGTCACTGCGGTTTACGGAGGGAGAAGCAGAAAAGATTTATTTAGCGTAAAAATTTCTACCGCGACAGTTATCGCTTCTTACGAAGGAAAACCCGCTCCGGAAGAAAGCACGGTAGATACTGTTTATAATTGCGTAAGCTCCTTTGAAGCTGCAAACATTGTGTACATAGCATTTAAAGATGGAGACGGGAAAAAATGCATAGCATACATTGAAGCTCCTCAAAAATTTATAAAGCTGTTTAAGTTTTATAACAGTACCGCTTGTAAGGTAACGATTAAATGATAAGCAATAACGTTTATCTTGCGGAACAATTTAAAAAAATGGATGAAACCTGCGGTATAGATACGGACGCCTTAATGCAAGCTGCTGCCCAAAGATTATTTGATGTACTAAAATCAGAAGGCAGGCACAAGGGCAAAATATGCGTTGTGTGCGGAAAAGGCAATAACGGCGGCGACGGATACGCTTTAGCACAGCTGTTAATGAATGCCGAATTACAGGTTACCGTATATGCCGTTGACGTCCCTACCGCGCCATTAGCCATAAAGTATTGTAATCTTTATACCGAAAAAAACGGAAGTTTTTGTAATATCAACCGCATAGAATGCGGCGAAGTGGATACCGTGGTCGACTGTATATTCGGTTTTTCCTTTAAGGGAGAGTTATGCGGCAAATACGCAAAGATTGCCGAAACAATAAACAAAAGCGGGGCCTTTGTAATTTCGGCGGATCTGCCCAGCGGACTTAACGCAGACAGTGATGAAAAGCCTACCCTTGCAGTAAAAGCAGATGTATGTTGCAGTTTTACCGGATATAAATGTGCTATTGTCAGCAACCCGGCGAAGGAGCTTTGCGGTAAAGTGATTATTGCCGACATAGGAATACCGGAAGATGTTATAAACCGATTTACCCCCTACGCTTATACCTACGGCGGTAAATTCATTGACGAATTGCCAAAGCGGAAAGAAAACAGTCATAAAGGTTGCTACGGTCCGCTTGTAGCGTTGTGCGGCAATGAAGACATGTCCGGTGCCGCTTATTTGGCGTGCAACGCCGCATACCGTACAGGCACAGGACTTGTGAAGCTATATACCCATAAGAACGCCATTTTGCCGTTAAAAACAATGATGCCCGAGGCTATAATAAAAGAGGCTGCAAACTATAACGATTTATTGGATGAAAAATGCAAAGCCTTTCTTATGGGGTGCGGATGCGGCAGAGAGTATGATTTTATTATAACAGAGATATTAAAACAGTCTGAAGTGACCACGATTTTAGATGCAGACGGAATAAATTGTATAGCGGGTGACATAGAATTATACCAAGCTGTTTCCTGTCCGCTTATAATTACACCGCACCCAACTGAAATGTCGAGGCTAACGGGGATAAGTTCCGAGGAAATAAACGCATCCAGAATAAAACACGCCAAAGAGTTTGCCAAAACTTACGGATTTGTCACGGTTTTGAAGGGAAACGCCACAGTAGTTGCCGCACCCGACGGACGGCTGTATATCAACCGCACGGGCAACAGCGGTTTGGCAAAAGGCGGTAGCGGTGATGTATTGGCTGGAATAATTGCATCCCTATGCACCCAAGGTGCAGAACCCTTTGTTGCTGCTGCTTTAGGCGTATATTTACACGGAGCCGCTGCCGACAACCTTTTAAATACAAAAGGTGTTTATGCGATGCTGCCATCGGAGCTGGCTGAGGAAGCAGGCAAAATTCTATACTTTGGGTGATAACATTGAAACGCTTCCTTTGTTTTATTCTGATCCTCGCTTCATTAACACTGTGCGCATGCAAAAAGCCGATAGAAAATGAAGAAAATTTTGTACGCAAAGGCGTTTATTGCGTTAATCTTGAGGGCACAGATATAGTTTTTTCCGCAGTTTTAGACGGTAAATATCAAGAATACACTTTCACTGCACCGGAAACCGTGGCAGGGCTTAAAGTAACAAGCTATGACAGCGTTAGCTTTGAGTTGGACTATAAAGGAATAAAGCAAAACTGTTATTCTGAAGCTATTGAATGTGCTACTGATTTTTCTGCCGCAACAGAGTTTTTGGAAACAGCGGGGAGCATAGCGGGGAAAAAAATCCAAGCAGACGCCGAAGGCTTAAAAGCAGAAGGCTACATAAGCAACGGGCGCCTTTCAAGTTTAAAATTCAGCGACGTAACAGATACAAGAATTTATATAATAAAATCGGAGGCGACGGAATGAATATCCGTGCAAAAGCAGAAATCAGTTTAAATGCAATCAAACACAACGCTACAAGCATTATGTCAACCTTAAAAGATCCTTGCCAAATGCTTGCCGTAGTAAAAGCAGATGCGTACGGACACGGTGCTGTACCGGTTGCAAAGGCACTATATAGCGTTGGCGTAAAATATTTTGCCGTTGCAACTGCAGAGGAAGGCGCAGAACTAAGAGCCAACGGACTTAACGGAAAGATTTTGGTTTTAGGGAAAACCCCTGTGGAGCAACGCTCCATCCTTGCCGACAATGATTTATATCAGACTTGCGACAGTGTTGAATATGCTGCTTCTATTGTAAAAGACGGTTTACCGAAGATTCACATAAAGATAGACACAGGTATGAGCAGACTTGGTTTCTATTGCCACGATGCAAACTTTGCGGACACCTGCGTCAATCAGATTTTGCCCTTGTATGATATACCGGGCCTTCAAGTGGAAGGCATATTTACTCACTTTGCAGTTGCGGATGAAGATGAAGTTTTTACTTACAAGCAGTTCAATGCATTTAAAGCAGTAACGGATAAACTTTGCGCTTTAGGGTTCAATACAGGGCTCAGGCATTGCTGTAACAGCGCTGCCACCATAAAGTATCCCGATATGCACTTAGATATGGTAAGACAAGGCATAGGACTTTACGGACTGGAACGTTCCGTACCTGACTTTCCGTTCACTCCTGCCATGAAGGTAGTCGCGCGTATAGCCGCAACAGGCAACCTTGAACCAGGTGACACAATAAGTTACGGCAGAACATTTAAAGCGGACAAGCCCCTGCGCCGCGCGGTAGTCTCCTTCGGTTATGCGGACGGCATGCCACGGCTGCTTTCCAACAGATACAGCGTGACAATAAACGGTAAAAAAGCCCCTATTTTAGGCAGAGTGTGCATGGATATGTTTATGGTTGACACAAGCGACATTGAATGCCAAGAAGGCGACGAGGCAATAATTTTCGGCGAAGACGGTGAAGTCAGTCAAATGGCAGACATTATTGGTACAATTAACTATGAAATTGTTTGCGGCATAACACGAAGAGTACCAAGAATTTATGTAGACTAACCATGAAAAGACGTACGGAAAATATTATAGGAACATCGGCGTTTTGGTTTTATTTTTTAAGCTTTACCGTTGGTTTGCCCATGAGCATATTGGGTTGCATTGTTGCACTGATTATGCTGTTGTTGGGATACAAAGCAAAGATATATAACCGATGTATTTGCTTTACTTGCGGTAAGTACAGCGGCTTTACCTTAGGATGCTTTATCTTTGTGGGTAAGCATTGCGGTGAAAAACTTTTACAGCACGAACTGGGGCACGCCTTACAAAATTGTATGTACGGTTTGCTTATGCCCTTTATTGTCGCCCTACCCTCTTTTTTTCGTTACCACTATCGTAGATTTTGTATTCGAAGGCTGCACAAACGTTTACATGTCGCCTATGAAAACATTTGGTTTGAAGCGGAAGCCACAGCGCTGGGAAAGGATTATGCAAAACGCCTTGCGGCGCTGTAAAAAAATAGCTCCGACACATTTGTACCGTGTCGGAGCCTTTTTCTTTGAGTGAGTATTGTTATTTTACTATAACCTTTATAAACTTATTTTTACCCTTGCTTACAACGTATTCGCCGGGAGCATCAAAGCCCGTGTTGGGGTCTTTAATTTGAACACCGTCCAATTTTACGCCGCCGCCCTGCATAAGTCTGCGCGCTTCGCTGCCGGAAGGAGCAAGGCCGCTTTCACGAAGGATGGCTGCCACTCTCGTACCAACCTCGCAGCTGTATTCATCCATTTCATCGGGTACACCGCCGCCGGCAATGCTCTTATATCTTTCGGCAGCTGCGGCAATAGCGTCTGCACCGTGGTACATACGCACTATTGTTTCCGCATAAAGTCTGTGCGCCGCCATAATATCGCTTTCCACCAAAGACTTATAATCTTCTTCTGCCAAATCAGAGGTAAGGCGGAAATAAGTAAGAAGCAATGTATCGGGAACTTTCATGCACTTTTCATACATTATCTCAGGCGCTTCGTCAATACCGATATAGTTATCAAGAGATTTACTCATCTTTTCAACGCCGTCAAGACCGGGAAGCAAAGGGAAAGTAATAACCTCTTGAGGGGTTTGACCGTAGTCCTTCTGTAGCTCTCTGCCAACAAGCAGATTAAAGGTTTGGTCGTTGCCGCCGATTTCTACATCCGCATTAAGGGCAACAGAGTCATAACCTTGCATAAGCGGATAAAACATTTCGTGCATGCCTATAGGCTGGTTTGCGGCATAACGCTTTGCAAAATCATCCCTCTCAAGTATACGTGCCAAGGTGTATTTGCCTGCGAGAGACAAAACATCTTCAAAAGTCATCTTGCCAAGCCAATCAGAATTGTAGGTAATTGTAGTCTTTTCTCTGTCAAGTATTTTACAAACCTGCTCATAATAAGATTTACTGTTGGCACGAGTCTGCTCAAACGTAAGAGGAACACGGGTCTTACTTTTACCGGAGGGGTCGCCTATCATGGCGGTAAAGTCACCGATAACAAAAACTATTTCATGTCCTAAATCCTGAAGCATTCTAAGCTTTCTGAGAGGAACGGAATGTCCCAAATGCAAATCGGGTCTACTTGGGTCTGCCCCCATCTTTATGCGAAGCTTTTTTCCGCTTTCAAGCTTTTCCAAAAGCCCCTCGGCAGAGTATACCGATATAGCATCTCTCATTATGTTGTCATAAACTTCTCTTGCTGTCATTTTGTTTACCTATCCTTTAATTAAATGTTATAATATCATCAAATGAATAACGTTTATATTGCTCTTCGTCAAGGGTAAAGTTTTTATAATACGGTGCCAAAATCTCCTTATGGATTTCGTCGCAAAGAGCTTGTATAATACGATCTTCAACCAAGTTATAAACAACTTGGTTTTTCTCGCAGGCTCTTATGATGTAATAGCCTATAGGTGTGTCTACAGCAGTTATTTCCCCTA
>JAZSIW010000151.1:0-8156 GCA_045534025.1 Eubacteriales bacterium
TTTGAGAAAATTTCAATAGCGTTAGCGGTTTGAGGACGAAGCAATACTTTCCGTATTGCAAGGACGAAAAATTGAAATTTGCCGAAAAGCATTGCGTTTCAGACCTTTTGGGCCGGTTCGGATTTCAATGCTTTGGCTAGGGCGGGGGCTTTACTTCCGCCGAAACGTGGCAATAGGATAAAACCTAAAAGCTACGCATAAATGATTGAAGAAAAAACGGAGCTTTTCGGTGCAAAAAGCACCGAAAAGCCACAATAATTATTAATTGTTATTTATTATTTTTTCTTTATTTTAATTTTGTCAACCGTATCAAATCGGTATCCTTCTTCTTCCAATGCGGTAATTACTTCATCCAAAATCGCCGCATTTGTGGCGGAGTTGGGGTGCAGAAGCATTATCTCCCCATTGTGGGCGGTGGAAAGTATCTTTTCCTTGGCGTCCTCCAAATTAGGCTGTGCGCCGTTGTCCCAATCCGCATAGGCAAAGGACCAGAAGACGGTGGTGTAGCCCAGCTCTGTGCAGTACTTCAGCAAATCCTCGGAGAACGCCCCCTCAGGCGGACGGAAAAACTTGGACATTTCTGCCCCCGTGGCACCCAGAAAATGCTCCGCGGCGGCGCTAAGCTCCTTTTCCACCTCTGATTTATCCTTAAGTGCCCCCATATTTCGGTGGCTGGCGCTGTGGTTGCCTATAAGGTGGCCGTCCTCCACCATCCGCTTTGCTACTTCAAGGTTATAGTCTGCTACCGCAGGCAATACAAAGAAGGTGGCACGCACATCGTGCTTTTTAAGGGTGTCCAGCACGCTTATTACGTTTTCGTTAACGTAGCCTGCATCAAAGGTAAGGTATATGGTCTTTTCGTTTTCGTCACCCAGATACAGGGTGTCGTAGCGGTCAACCATGGCGGTGTTGCCCCCCATAACGGCGGGTCTGCCCCCGTCGGGTGACTGCTTTACATACCAATTTTCCGTATTTGCCGAAGCGTTTACAGGCTGTAACAGCACAAAAAACGCCCCAAGCAGTGCGCAAAGTTTTTTCATTTTAAACGCTCCTGTAATATTTTTTACTTTTTTAGTTTTACCTGCATATTACATAAATAAACAATGCAAATTTTACCGATTTTTGAAAGGAATTTTGTTATGAAGGGTTATTTTAACGTACCGCTTTGTCATTTTTATAAAGAGCCTAAGGTCGGCACAGAACATACGGACGAGTCCTTTTACGGTCAGTCCTTCGAGCTGCTTGAGGACCTTGGCGAGTTCTGCCGCATTAAGGCAGAATACGGCTACGAAGGCTATTGCAAAAAAGAAGAGCTTTTCTTTGGGGACTATGCAGTTACCCACGTTGTTACCAGCGGCTTCGGCGACCTGCTTCTTGAGCCTAAGAACTGCCTGCTTGCAGGCTATTGCATCCCCCGCGGCTCTAAAATAAAGGTACTTGAAGAAGGCGGTACGGAGCGCTATGCACCTGTTGAAGGTATCGACGGCAAGACCTATTACATCCACCGCAAAAACATCCTGCCCATACCCGAAATGGCAAGGGAGCGCACAGAAGAGCAGTGGCGTGCTGACGTGGTTGCCACCGCAAAGCTTTACCTTGGCAGCGGCTACCGTTGGGGCGGCAAGACCGTAGGCGGCATCGACTGCAGCGGACTTGCATTTATGTCCTACTATATGAACGGCGTTGTGCTTCACAGGGACGCACACTTTGACAAGTCCCCCATGCTTAAAGAAATTGATATTAAGGACGCCAAGGCAGGGGACCTTCTCTTCTTCCCCGGCCACGTGGCAATATATTTGGGCGAGGGGCTGTATATCCACTCCACCACCGCACTTGGCGGCGTGGGCTACAACAGCTTCAGCGAGTACAGCTCTATCTTCAACAAGGGGCTTAGAGATACTTTAACACAGGTTGCAACTATTTTTTAAGGGTTTGTTTTATGCAAAGAGACGTTTTTGTTACAAAGGAAGAAATAGCGGCGCAGTTTGCCATAGCCGAAAGGGTTAAGGCAACCATAGGCAAGGGCAAGACCGCCTTTATAAGCACCTTCGGCTGTCAGCAGAACGAGGCGGACAGCGAGCGGCTTATGGGGCTTTGCGGTCTTATGGGTTACGGCAAGGCGGCAAGTCTTGAGACGGCTGACCTTATCATCTTTAACACCTGCGCCATAAGAGAGCACGCAGAGCTTAAGGTGCTTTCCAAGGCAGGTGCCCTTCGCAAGCTTAAGGAGCAAAACAGAAGCCTTATTACCGCTGTTTGCGGTTGTATGGCAGAGCAGTCCCACCGCCGTGACAAGTTCCTTACAAGCTACCCCTATATAGATTTTATTTTCGGCACCGACCGCCTGCACCTTCTGCCCCAAATGGTGGCAAACGTGCTTGCGGGCAAAAAACAGCAGGTGTATATAAGCGGACTGCCCCACGATAAATTCGGCGTTATCGCCGAGGGGCTTCCCGTAGTGCGTGAAAGCGGCTATAAGGCCTGGGTCTCCATTATGTACGGCTGTAACAACTTCTGCACCTACTGCGTTGTGCCCCACGTAAGGGGCAGGGAGCGCAGTCGCCGCAGCGAGGACGTGCTTTCGGAGATAGAAGCGCTTGTCAAGGCAGGATACAAGGATATAACTCTGCTTGGGCAAAACGTTAACTCCTATAAGGGGGAGTACAGCTTCCCCGAATTGCTGGAGCGTGCCGCCGCCTTCGACGGGGAGTATTGGCTTAGGTTTATGACCTCTCATCCCAAGGACGCCTCCCGTGAGTTGGTGGACGTTATGGCGGCTAACCCCCGTATTGCGCCCCATTTCCATTTGCCCATGCAGTCCGGCGACAACCGCATACTTCAGCTGATGAACCGTCGCTATACGGTGGAGCAGTATATGGAAAAAGCGGCGTACATAAAGGAAAAGGTAGAGGGTATTGCCCTTTCCTCCGACATTATCTGCGGCTACCCTACAGAGACGGAGGAGGAGTTTGAACACACCGTGGATGCAGTGGACAAGGTGGGCTTTGATATGCTGTTTACCTTTGTGTACTCACCCCGTCCGGGCACACCCGCCGCTGAGATGGTGCAGGTGGACCACAAGGTCAAGACCGACCGCTTTGCAAGGCTTTCCGCTTTGGAAAACAAACGGGCAGAGGAGCTTAACGCACGTTTTATGGGCAAAAAGCTACGTGTGCTTTCCGACGGCGGAGAGGGCGGTATATTCAAAGGCAGAACGGGGCATAACAAGATAATAAGCTTTACCCTGCCCGACGGCGCAGACGAAGCGGAAGCAAAAGCAGGTAACTTTGTTACCGTGGAGGTTACAAACACCGCCGCCTACACTCTGGACGGTGTTATGACAAAAGATTAAAAATTGAAAGGAATATATTATGGACAACTATTTGAAGACATTACTTGACACCTTTGGTGCGGCACTTAAGGAATCTGATGCGGTTTTGGAATACACTTCCGCCCGTGAAGCTTATATGGCTGATACCGAGATAACCGCCGCAGTAAGCGAATACAACGTACAGCGTATGCTTTTGGAAGAACAGCAAATAAAGCCCGATGCGGACGCTACCCTTGTAGAAAGCATAGAGGCACGTGTTAACGCTCTTTACGACAAGATTATGGCATCCGACAATATGAAGAATCTTGCGGCGGCAGAAAACAAGCTTAACGCTCTTCTTGCCGAGATAAACAAGGAGCTGATGGGCTACATCGTACCCGACAGCGGCGAATCCTGCGGGGGCGACTGCCACCATTGCCACGGCTGTCACTAATATTTAAGTATTAAAGGAAAGGGGTGAGGCGGTTTTATGGCGCTTTCACCTATGATGCAACAGTATAAGCAGATAAAGGCAGAAAATCCCGACTGTCTTTTGATGTTTCGCCTTGGGGATTTTTACGAGCTGTTCTTTGAGGACGCTAAGACCGTCTCCCGAGAGCTGGAGCTGGTGCTTACGGGTCGTGACTGCGGCGACGGCGAGCGTGCGCCCATGTGCGGCGTACCCTACCACGCTGTGGAAAGCTACCTGACCAAGCTTATAGGCAAGGGCTACCGTGTGGCGATATGCGAGCAGTTGGAGGACCCTGCCACCACCAAGGGGCTTGTAAAGCGTGGGGTGGTGCGCATCCTCTCCCCCGGTACGGTTACCGAGGGCGGACTGCTTAAGGAAGGGCAAAACAACTACCTTGCCGCACTTACACAGGGCGATATGGGCTTTGGCGTGGCGTTTGCTGACGTTTCCACGGGCGAGGTCTTTGCCACCGAGGTGCTGGGCGATGACAGAAAAGCCGCCCTGTTTGCGGAGTGTGCCGCATTTTCCCCTGCCGAAGCGGTGGTGGAAACAGGGGTGGACGAGGATATAGCCGCACTGCTTCGTGACCGCATAGGTGCCCTTATCACCCGCGGCGAAAAAGCCGAGGATGGCGAGGTGGAGGTAGGCAGTGCCGACGACGGCTTTGTTACCGATTTGGCGGAGAGGGCGGCGGGACTGCTTGTCCTTTACATAAAGTATACCCAAAAGGCGGACCTTGGCTATATAAAGCCCGTGCGGTACTACAAGTCCGAGGCGTTTATGCGCCTTGACGCATTTACCCGCCGTAATCTGGAGATAAGCGAAGCTATGCGCAGCGGCGGGAAGAAGGGAGGCCTGCTGTGGGTGCTGGACAAGACCCACACGGGTATGGGCGCAAGACTGCTTAAGCAATGGCTTGACCGTCCCCTTATAAACAGCAGGGCTATCTGCAACCGTCTTGACGGTGTGGAGGAGCTTAAAAATGCAGGGACGGAGCGCAAGGAGATTATCGCCCTTCTTAAAGGCGTTGTGGATATGGAGCGCATAACCCCCCGTCTTGTTTACGGCACCGCCAACGCCCGTGACCTTAAAGCGCTGGAGGCTACAATAAAGCAGCTGCCTTTTATTAAAGAGCGTCTTTCCTTTATGAAAAGCGCCGCCCTTAAAGGGCTTTGCGCATCTATTGACGAGCTTGAGGATATCGGCACAAGTATTGCCAACACCATCGCCGACGATCCGCCTGTAACCGTCCGCGAGGGGGGTATTATCAAGAGCGGCGCTAACAGTTCGGTTGACGAGCTGAGGATGATGATGAGCGACGGCAAGACCTGGATATCCCATATAGAGGCGGATGAAAAGCAAAAAACAGGCATCCGAACCCTTAAGGTTGGCTATAACAAGGTGTTCGGCTATTATATCGAGGTTTCCAAGTCCTTTAAGGACGAAGTGCCCGAAAGATATATACGCCGTCAGACCCTTGCCAACTGCGAGCGCTTTGTAACACCCGAGCTTAAGGATATGGAAAGCCGTGTTATAGGCGCAAAGGACAAGCTTGTAGCCTTGGAGTACGAGCTGTTCACCGCACTTAGAGAGTATATACTTGACCGTGCACGCCGCATACAAAAGACCGCCGCCGCCGTGGCAGAGACCGATGTCTACTGCGCACTTGCAGAGGTAGCGGCACAAAACGGATACGTGCGTCCCGAGGTGGACGACAGCGGCGTTATAGATATTAAAGACGGCAGACACCCCGTTGTAGAGCGTTATATAGGCGACGCATATTTTGTACCCAACGACTGTCTGCTGGACGGGGGCAAAAACCGTCTTGCCCTTATAACGGGTCCCAATATGGCAGGTAAATCCACCTATATGCGCCAGATTGCCTTGGCGGTGATAATGGCGCAGATAGGCTCCTTTGTGCCTGCAAAAAGCGCAAGGATAGGCGTTGTGGACAGGGTGTTCACCCGTGTGGGCGCATCCGACGACTTGGCAACGGGCAGCTCTACCTTTATGATAGAGATGACCGAGCTTGCCGCAATACTTAAAAATGCCACCGCCGCAAGCCTTATAATTTATGACGAGATAGGCAGAGGTACATCCACCTACGACGGTATGAGCATTGCCCGTGCCGCCCTGGAGTACACCGTCAACCACATCAAGGCAAAGACCCTTTTTGCCACCCATTATCACGAGCTTACCTCTCTCGAGGGCGAGCTGGAGGGCGTAATAAACTACAACGTTGCCGCTAAAAAGCGTGGGGACGGCGTGGTGTTCCTGCGTAAAATTGTCCGTGGCGCAACCGACGACAGCTACGGCATAGAGGTGGCAAAGCTGGCAGGCGTGCCCGATAAGGTGGTTAACCGTGCAAAGCAGGTGCTTAAATCCTTGGAAAGCACAAAGCCCGCCCCTAAAACGGTGGCTGTTGAGGAGGACAATCTTAGCTTCAGCAATTTTGCAGAGCAGGAGATAGCCGCAAAGCTTCGTGCCATCGATATAAACACCCTGACACCTATCGAGGCGATGGGGCTATTGTACGAACTTAAGAAAAAAGCGGAGATATAGGGCTTTTTAGTGAAGAGATAATAGTGAATAGTGAAGAGGTAAGGTGATTTTTCGCTGAAGCGAAAAATGATATTGCATAACCTCGATTTTGTTGTAGGGACTTACCGTCTTCGACTGTTCGATTGTAAGAAAGATTATGGACGTTATTAATATTCTTGACAGTCAAAGTGCCAATATGATAGCCGCAGGCGAGGTGGTAGAACGCCCTGCCTCTGCGGTTAAGGAGCTTGTGGAAAACGCCATCGACGCAGGGGCGAAAAGCATAAGCGTAGAGCTTAAGGGCGGCGGCAGTCAGCTTATACGTGTAAGCGACGACGGCTGCGGTATCTCTGCCGCAGACCTGCCTAAAGCTATATTGCGCCACGCCACAAGCAAGATAAGCTGCGGCACGGATATAGACGGCGTTAAGACCCTTGGCTTCAGGGGTGAAGCGCTGGCGGCTATATCCGCTGTATCCAAAATGCAAATAATATCCCGTATGGAAGGACAATCCTTCGGCAACCTGCTAAGCGTGGAGGAGGGCGTCTGCACCGTGGAAGAGGTGGGCTGTCCCGTAGGTACTACCGTATTGGTGGAAGGGCTGTTTTACAACACCCCCGCACGCCGCAAGTTTTTAAAGCGTGACGCTACCGAAACCGCCGCCTGCCGCAGTGTTGTGGAGAAGGCGGCAATATCCAACCCCCACATAGCATTTAAATTTATCGCAGACGGCGAGCAGAAGTTTGCCACATCGGGGGACGGCTCCCTTACTGCCGCCATTGCGGACACCTTGGGTGACGCAAGGGCTAAAAACCTTATAAGAGTAGAGGGAAAGGCAGAGCAGGTGGTTGTCAGCGGCTATGTTTCCGCACCGTCCGCCGCCGTGGGCAGGAATACCGCCCAGAACACCTTTGTCAACGGACGCTTTGTGGTTTCCAAAACGGTACAGGCGGCACTTAAAGAGGCGTTCAAAACCTACATTCCCCACGACCGCTATCCCAGCTCTGTGCTGTTTGTGGATGTGCCCCACAAGTTTGTGGACGTTAACGTACACCCCGCCAAGATAGAGATTAAGTTTGCCGACGAAAGGCTTGTTTACGAGGCGGTGTATTACGCAGTAAAGGGTGCGCTTGGCAGGCAGGACGCCTTTACAGGGGGCGAGGATGACATATTTGTTTCCGGCGGCGACGTGGTAAAGTCTGCGGAGAAGGCTACGGAAAAGCGTCCGTCCTATACCCCTGTCTTTACGGAAAACACTTTAAGCACCCATAAGGTACTGAAGGAGGCGGCGCAAAGCGCATTCAACGCCGCAGACTACGGCGAGAGTAGCTTTAAATCCACCAAGGAAGAAAGCTTTGTGGCTAAGGTGGCTCAAGCGCCCGTGTCCGAACTGCTTGAAAAGCAGATGGCTATTAAGGAAGAGCCAAAGTACCGCTACGTAGGCGAGCTTTACGACGCTTATCTTATCGCCCAGACAGGGGACGCTTTGTATATTGTAGACAAGCACGCCGCACACGAGCGCATTTTATATGAGGACATCAAAAAAAGCAGTACGGTGCAAAGTCAGGCATTGCTTATGCCCGAAGTGGTGGAGCTAAACGCCGCCGACACGGCACTTATTGCGGAAAACATAGACTATCTGAGGGGCTTCGGCTTTGACATAGAGGCGTTCGGCGACAACAGCCTTATAGTCCGTGCCCTGCCTGCAGGTATTAAGGCATCTGCAACGGCGGATATGCTGGCAGGCTATGCAGACACCCTGGAAAAGGGCGGCGCACTTCCTGCGGAGGAGCGCAAGGACCGTGCTTTGTTTACCGTTGCCTGCAAGGCGGC
>JAZSIW010000044.1:0-5343 GCA_045534025.1 Eubacteriales bacterium
GTGCATCGACACCTGCTCCACTCTTGGCATTTGTGCCGAGCGCAACGCAATTTTTAATATGATTACCAATGGTGAGCAGGAGATAGAAAAAGTTCTTTGTATAATGCCCGATGGCTCAAACGGCGCCCCCTGCGGTGCGTGCAGGGAGCTTATGGTACAGCTTATGGCAGGCAATTATTACGATGTTGAGATAATGCTTGACTATGCAACGGGGCGTACAGTAAAGCTGGGGGAGATAACCCCTGAATGGTGGATAAAGTAAAATATAAAGCTCTGCACCAACGATGCAGAGCTTTTCGTTTATTGTTTGGTGATTTTTTCGTCGGCCTTTTTATATCTTATCAGCGCAATAACTATCGAAATAATTGTAAGTATATTCCCTATAGCCGAGCCGTATGCCTTGCTTATCGTATTGTAGGCAAACCAAAAAGGAGCGCCGAAGAGGGAAACCCAGCGGATTGCTTTTTCACTGCTAAGCCACAGGGCGTTAATTTCAAATAACGCACCCGCAAGGGATAAAATATCGATATAGTTTTTGTTGTACCAAGCCATAGCACAACCAATCAGTATAATAACAGCGTTCATACACAGCACAACGATAGCGGTATGTTCTTTAATAAACTTTTTATGCTTTTTGCCCGCTACCACCGAAGAGCCTGCGGCAAGAACGTCAAACACCGCACCCGAAAAAGCACCTAACAGTAAATACTGCAATATGTATAAAAATCTTGAAATCAGGTTAAGCAATATAATGCCCTTGCGTTTTTTTTGCTGATAGCTTAAAAGAAAAGCCGCAACCGCCAATAAACCTATAATTTGTGCCGCTATTATCATAACGTTATCCTTTATAAACAATAACTATTTTTTAAAAGGCTTTGCCTTTTTCTCATATCCCCAAAGTATGATACCGATGCAGATCATAATTAAAGCGATTATAAGATTAGCCGCGGAAACCCCTCCGTCTTCGCTTAACAAAAAAGCAGAAAAGATTACGCCGAAAACCGGTGTCATAAAGCTGTAAATAGTAATACTTGACGGGGGATTGTGCTTTAGCAAAAACGTCCACAGTGTATAAGAGACTGCATAAATAACCGTTAAGCCCAAGAAAACGGGCAAAATATCGATAATATTAATTTTACCTTTTAGCGTTGCGCCGATTAAGGTAAGGACAATTCCGCCCAAGGACATTTGGTATCCGCATAATGTTATAGGGTCTTCGTTTTGGGCAAAAAGCTTTGTCATAACAACGGAAAAGGAATAAGAAAGAATTGCAAGCAGAACCAAGCCGTCCCCAACGGGGCTTATATTTAAACTAAGACCGTCAAGGTTCATAATAATTATGCCCCAAAAACCGATTATACACGATACAAGCTTTTTTGCGGTAAGCTTTTCAAATTTGAAAAGCAAGCTTGAAATCAGGGCGACAAAAAATACGTCCGTGCTTTTTAAAATAGCCCCTTTAACCGAGCTTGTGTACAGCAGTCCAACATACAGAAGGGAATATTGTAACACCGTCTGCAATCCGGAGATAACGGCAACACCTTTAAGGCTGTCTTTTTTGGGGAACACAAGTCTTCTTTGGAAAATGCTGTACACACCGATAGTCAAAAGACCGGAAGCAATAAATTGCAAACCAACCCATAGAAGCAACGACGGTATATGTGTTGCATCAATATAAGCGTAGCCCATCTTTACGATAGGGGTAGATATCCCCCATAAAGCGCAGCATAAAAGTGCCGAAAAAATAACAAATGCTTTATTTTTGTAAAAAATACTTTTCATAGAACTGTAGCCTCGACAATAATACTGTGTAGGATTGTAGCACAATAAGTAAATAATTACAATATTTTATCGCATTTAATGGCAACTAACAGATTAGGCATATTTAAAAATTAAAATAGGGGTGAAATTTATAGCGTGACGGAAGGTTTTTTCCAAGATCAGTCCAACCGATGTTTTTCACAAGCACCGATTTTTGTTCGGGGAAAATATATTTGTTAAGATAATCAATAAAATCCGCTTCGTTATAACATACACCTTGGCTTGTTCTGTATTTCTCGGCATAAGGACTGTACCAAAGCCATTTGTCGCAAAATTCGGTGCAGTATTCCTCTAAATTGTCGGCAACTACATCGGGTATTGAATATACTTTGCTGTCTCCGTCGGCACTTAAAATAATTTCTTTAAATTGTCGTCACCTAACCTTATATAAATACTCATTTTTGTATTATAACAAAAAATAATGCCGTTTGCAACAGAAAATCCGCCCGAATTTCTTCGGACGGATAATTTTGCTTTATAAATCTAATTACTTAGATTCCTTGATAGCGGCCTGCGCGGCAGCAAGGCGAGCTACGGGCACTCTGAAGGGAGAGCAGGAAACGTAGTCAAGGCCTATTTTGTGGCAGAACTCAACAGAAACGGGGTCGCCGCCGTGTTCGCCGCAGATGCCAACGTGAAGCTTGCTGTTTACAGGTTTACCGAGAGCGATAGTGGTTTCCATAAGCTTGCCAACGCCGCTTACGTCAAGCTTTGCGAAGGGATCGTTTTCGAATATCTTTGCATTGTAGTAGTAGTCAAGGAACTTACCTGCGTCATCGCGGGAGAAGCCGTATGTCATCTGTGTAAGGTCGTTGGTGCCGAAGCAGAAGAAGTCAGCCTCGGGAGCGATCTTATCAGCGGTAAGAGCCGCTCTGGGGATCTCTATCATAGTACCAACTTCGTATTCAAGAGAGGCGCCTGCAGCTGCGATTTCGGCGTCAGCGGTTTCAACAACTATAGCCTTAACAAACTTAAACTCGTTAACGTCGCCTACAAGGGGAATCATTATTTCGGGCTTAACATTCCAATCGGGATTTTCCTTTTGCACGTTTATAGCCGCACGGATAACAGCCTTGGTCTGCATCTTTGCTATTTCGGGGTAGGTTACGGAAAGACGGCAACCTCTGTGACCCATCATAGGGTTAAACTCGTGGAGGGAAGCGATAATGTCCTTAATAGCCTGAACAGACTTGCCTTGTGCTTCTGCAAGCTTCCTTATGTCTTCTTCTTCGGTGGGAACAAACTCGTGAAGAGGAGGGTCGAGGAAGCGGATAGTAACGGGAGCGCCTTCCAAAGCCTTATAAAGCTCTTCAAAGTCTTTCTGCTGGATGGGAAGGATCTTATCAAGAGCTGCTTCTCTTTCAACAACTGTATCGGAGCAGATCATTTCACGGAAAGCAGCAATTCTGTCGGTTTCGAAGAACATATGCTCAGTTCTGCAAAGACCGATACCTTCTGCGCCAAGCTCACGTGCCTTCTTTGCGTCTGCGGGAGTGTCTGCATTGGTGCGTACCTTCATTGTGCGGTACTTGTCAGCCCAGTTCATTATTCTTTCAAATTCGCCTGCTATAGTTGCATCAACAGTGGGAATAATACCGTCATAAATATAACCGGTGGAACCGTCAAGAGAGATATAATCGCCTTCAACATAGGTCTTGCCGGCAAGGACAAACTTTTTGTTTTCTTCGTCCATTCTTATATCGCCGCAGCCGGAAACACAGCAAGTACCCATACCTCTTGCAACAACTGCCGCATGGGAGGTCATACCGCCGCGAACGGTAAGTATGCCCTGTGCCGCCATCATACCTTCAATATCTTCGGGGGAGGTTTCAAGACGAACAAGAACAACCTTTTCGCCCTTTTCTGCCCATGCCTTAGCATCGTCAGCGGTGAATACTATTTTACCGCAAGCCGCACCGGGGGATGCACCGAGAGCCTTGCTTACATACTTAGCTTCCTTAAGTGCCTTTGCGTCAAACTGAGGATGCAAAAGGGTATCAAGGTTTCTGGGGTCTATCATTGCAACAGCCTGCTTTTCGCTTATCATGCCTTCGTCAACAAGGTCGCAAGCTATCTTAAGCGCTGCCTGTGCGGTACGCTTGCCGTTTCTTGTCTGCAACATAAAGAGTTTCTTGTCTTCAATGGTAAACTCCATATCCTGCATATCTCTGTAATGGTCTTCAAGCTTGTTGCATATATCAACAAATTGTTCATAAACCTCGGGCATAACCTCTTTAAGCTGATCAATCTTTTGAGGAGTACGAACGCCCGCAACAACGTCTTCGCCCTGTGCGTTCATAAGGAATTCACCCATAAGCTTCTTCTCACCGGTAGCGGGGTCACGGGTAAATGCAACGCCCGTACCGGAGGTGTTACCCATGTTACCGAATACCATTTCCTGCACGTTGACAGCGGTACCCCAAGAATAAGGAATGTCATTCTGGCGGCGGTAAACATTAGCTCTGTCGTTGTTCCAGGAACGGAAAACGGCCTTTACAGCGGCCTTTAATTGAACACGGGGGTCAGAGGGGAAGTCTTCACCGATTTTAGCTTTGTATTCCTCCTTAAACTGGTTAGCCAACTCACGAAGGTCCTCGGCGGTAAGATCAACGTCCTGGATAACGCCCTTTTCTTCCTTCATTTTGTCGATAAGTTCTTCAAAATATTTCTTGCCGACTTCCATAACCACGTCGGAAAACATTTGTATAAATCTTCTGTAACAGTCCCAAGCCCAGCGAGGGTTGCCGGACTTAACGGCGCGCGCTTCCACAACTTCTTCATTAAGACCCAGGTTAAGAATAGTATCCATCATACCGGGCATGGAAGCTCTTGCACCGGAGCGTACCGAAACGAGAAGAGGGTTCTCTTTATCGCCGAATTTTTTACCTGTTAACGTTTCCAATTTACCGATGTGCTCTTCTATTTCGGCAAGAATATCGTCAGCGATGATCTCACCGTCATCATAATAACGCGTGCAAGCTTCCGTAGAAACAGTAAAGCCTTGCGGTACGGGCAGACCAAGGTTGGTCATTTCGGCAAGATTAGCACCTTTGCCTCCCAAAATCTCACGCATTTTGCCGTTGCCTTCGCTAAATTGATAAACATACTTTTTTGTCATAGAATCCTCCAACTTGTAATATTTGTATCGAAAGACTTTTTTATACGACATTATAACATATTGTTGAATAAAACGCTATACTTTTCGTATAAAAATTATTAATAAATTTGTAATCGTTTTTTTGACATATTTTAACAAAGAATATGAAGAAAATGTAGGTTGACAAAAGCTTTCTCAAAGGGTATATTATAAATATGATAAAATTGGAGCAATTTTACAACCGAGGTGTTGAAATGAACGTTTTTTCTGCTTTCAAAAAGAGTAGTATAGATTTTGCTGTAGTAGGTCTTGGAAATCCTGGGGCAAAATATGATAAAACAAGAGACAATGTGGGCTTTAATGCGGTCGATTGTGTTGCGAACAAATATTCGGCGCAATTGAAAAAATTAAAGTTTTCCGCCCTT
>JAZSIW010000108.1:0-6402 GCA_045534025.1 Eubacteriales bacterium
GACAACCCCGTAAGCAAGGCGCTGGAGGGCATAAATGCTCTTATTGACAAGGTGCCGGAGCTTTGGGCAAAGATAAAGGACAAAAAACAGGGCAAAAAAGAAGAAGACACCGCACAAGCTGAGGAAAAAGCAGAATAAACAAAAGCTTTCCGCAATAAAATATTGCGGAGGGATGCCTTATAAGAAAGTTTCTTTTAATGTTACTTTGCGCCTTGTGTGTAATATCTGCCCTTATTAAACCGTCCGTCACCGAAGATATTGCCGCAGAAGAAGCGGTATACGTATACTGCGGAGAGGGCGGTGTGGAGGTAAGCGCCGTTGCCGCCGCAATGTTGGAGGCGGAAAGCGACAGGCTTTTGTTTGCACGCAACGCAAACACTCCACTGCCTATGGCAAGCACCACCAAGATAATGACCGCCGTTTGCGTGTTGGAAAACGCACAGCTTGACAAGGCGTTTACCGTCCCCAAGGATGCCACGGAGGTGGAAGGCTCTTCCCTGTATTTAAGGGTGGGCGAGGTGTTTACGGTAGAGGAACTGCTTTACGGGCTGATGTTGGAGTCGGGCAATGACGCCGCCATAGCCCTTGCCATTGCCACATCGGGAGATGTGGAAGGCTTTGTGAAGCTGATGAACGCAAAGGCGGAAGAGTTGGGGCTTAAAAGTACCCGTTTTGCCAACCCTAACGGACTGCCTGCCGAGGGGCATTACACCACGGCAGAGGAGCTGGCACGGCTTACAGCTTATGCCCTTAGCGTTCCGGGCTTTGAGGAGATATGCTGTACCCGAAGCAAGATTTTAGAAAGTGACGGGCATATAACACGCTACCTTAACAACCACAACAAACTGCTTGGGGGCTACGCCGGCATGATAGGCGTAAAGACGGGCTATACCGCCGCCGCAGGCAGATGTCTTGTAACGGCGGCACGAAGAGACGGAATGACCCTTGTTGCGGTAACGCTTAACGACAGGAACGACTGGGCGGACCACCGCCGTATGCTTGACTACGGCTTTGGCGCTTACAGGATGGAAACGGTCTGTACGGAGGGCGAAAGCATTGCCGTACCCGTTGCAGAGGGCAAAAGTACATCGGTTTTCGGCGTGGTCAAAGAAACTGTACGAATATGTATACCCACCGACGCTTCCGTGGAAAAAATATACGATACAAAAACGCTTACCGCACCCGTAAAGGAAGGTCAGCTTGTGGGGAAAATAAAGATATACAGCGAAAACACGCTGATAAAAGAAGTTCCGCTTTGCGCCGACAAGGCGGTTGATAAAAAGCGGAAATGGCTGTTCTTTTAGGGAAAGGAACAAGGATGGAAAAGATAAGACTGCAAAAATATATGGCGGACTGCGGACTTATGTCCCGCAGGGCGGCAGAAAAAGAGATAGAGGCAGGCAAGGTTACGGTTAACGGAGTTACCGCCGCCATAGGCGAAAGCATAATTCCGGGCAGGGACAGAGTGATGTACGACGGCAAGCCCGTAATATACAAAAAGCGATTTGTTTATTATCTGCTTAACAAGCCCCAGGGCGTTGTTACCACTATGAGTGACGAATTCGGGCGCAAAACCGTAAAGGACCTGTTGCCGGCAAAGGACAGGGTATATCCCGTAGGGCGGCTGGATAAGGACAGCGAGGGGCTTTTGCTGTGCACCAACGACGGCGATTTGGCAAACAAGATGATGCACCCCTCTTATCACCTTAAAAAGACCTATATTGTTAACGTGCGTGGATATATCGAGGGTAGCAAGGCGGACAGTCTGCGTGCCCTGCGTGAGATAGAGGGCGAGAGAATTGCCCCTGCCGATGTGAACATAGTAAGCCGCAACGAAAACTTCAGCGTGCTTCGATTTGTAATAAGCGAAGGGAAAAACCGCCAGATACGCCGCATGTGCGAAGCGGTAGGACTTTCGGTAATGCAGCTGAGACGTGTGTCCATAGGCGGCATAAACATAAACGGGCTGGACATCGGTCAGTACCGCCCCTTGACGCCCAAGGAGCTTAGCGAGCTGAAGGCGGCAGTAGAAAAGAGAGGAAGAGAACGCAATGATAAAGGTAACACCGGAAATAGACAGAGATAAGATAGCCGCCCTTTGTGCAAAATGCGGCGCGAAGTTTGAAGAAAACTGCCTTTGCTATTTTATATACGTAGACGGCGAGATAGGCGGTATATGCCTGTTTAAGCTTACGGCTGACGGGGGCAGGATAATTGTACTTAGAAACACGCCTGACTGCGCTGACCGTGATGGGCTGATAATAGGCGGCAGAGCCTGCCTTGACTTTATAGAGCGCAAAAGCGGCTTTTACGCCTATTTTGAGGACGAAGACGTCGCAATTGCGAAGGCGTTGGGATTTACCGAAAAGGAGGATAAGCTGTATCTTGACCTGCACGGATATTTCGGCGGTTGTTGCGGCTGTAACAAGAAATGATAACTACAAAACAGAGGGCGTACCTTCGCTCTTTAGCTAACGGAATAGATACAATAATGCAGATAGGCAAGGGCGGCATTACGGAAAATCTTGTAAAGACCGTAAGCGATGCCTTGGAGGCAAGGGAGCTTGTAAAGCTTTCGGTTTTAGAGACTGCGCCCTTTACACCTAAGGAGTGTATGGCGGAGCTGACCGAAGCCTTGGGATGCGAAGCGGTACAGGTTGTTGGCAGAAAAGTGGTTTTGTACCGTGAAAGCGTGGAAAACAAGAAGATAAACCTACCCCACTGATATGGAAAACGAAAAACTTTTAGGGCTTTACGGGGGCACCTTTGACCCGCCCCACAAGGCACATCTGGCCTTGGCAAAGGCATTTACACAAAGCGCCAAGGGTGCAAGGCTTATTGTTATGCCCTGCCTTATTCCGCCCCATAAAACAAAGGCGGCAGGCGGAGCAGACGCCGCTGACAGGCTGGCGATGGCGAAGCTTTGCTTTGAGGGCGTGGCGGAGGTCAGCGACTACGAGCTTAACAAAAAGCGGACAAGCTACACTCATTTTACGGTGAAGCACCTTAAACGCAAGTACCCGAAATACAAAATTTGCCTTATTATGGGGCAGGACAATCTGGAAATAATAGAAAAGTGGAAGGAATACCTGTATCTGCTGGAAAACTGCGCCTTTGCGGTAGCTCTTAGGGGTGACGAGGAAATAAGCCCCAAAATTGACTACCTGAGGCAACGCTACAAGGCAGAGATCTATCTGTTACCCATGGAAAAGCAGAACGTTTCCTCAACGGAAATACGCAGACGTTTAATGGCGGGCAAAAGCACAGAAGGGCTTTTGACCGATGAGGTTTACGCTTATATAAAAAGAGAGGGGCTGTACCGATGAACGCACTTCTTTTAAAAATCTACGACTACATAAACGGCACATTGTCACCAAAGCGCAGGCGTCATACCTACGGGGTGGAGAAGGCGGCGATAATACTTGCTAAGAACCACTACCCCGACCTTAGTAAGGAGCTTGTTGCGGCGGCGGCGTTACTGCACGACTGCACCAAGGAGCTAAGCGCCGAGGAGCAGCTTGCGGCGGCAGAGGAGCACGGTGCCGTGTTTACCGAGCTGGAGCTTGCCGTACCGAAACTGCGCCACGCAGTAACGGGTGCGGCGGTGGCTCGCAGTATGTTCGGGCTGCCCGAGGAAGCGGCAAGCGCCATACTGTACCACACTACGGCAAGGGCTGATATGTCGCCTATGGAGAAGATACTTTACCTGGCGGACTTTATTGATGAGTACAGGGCAGATGAGCTGTGCACGGACGTAAGACGCAAATACTTTGCCTTTCTGCGGGAAGATAAGGAGGCCGCCCTTGACAATACTTTGTTTTATGCGCTGGAGCGCAGCATTGAAATACTTATAGAGGAATGTAAGCAAATACATCCGCATACTATTGAAGCAAGAAACTTTTTAAAGGAGAGTCTTGCGGATGAAGATAGTAAGCGGAGGGCTGAGCAATAGAAAGAAAAGGCAGGGCGTATTTATAATTCTTGCCCTGGTGCTGTCGCTGACGGTGCTGTTTTCCGTAGCCTACCAAAAGGGCAGCGAAGAAGAAGCGGCAGATACAAGCAGTAACGACTATCTGTACGGGATATATGAAAACAGTACGGAGGCGTTTTACGAAAGCACCACGGAGGAGCGACAAAACATTTTGCTTCTTGGGAAGGATTATGACAGCAACCGCACCGATGCCATTGTGTGCATAAGCGTTAATAAAACGGCAGGCACGGTATCCACCCTGCAGATACCCAGGGACACCTACATAAGCGACGGGGACTACAGCGGCAGAATAAACACTTTGCTTCCACGCTACAAAACAGCGGCGGCAGAGACAGGGGCGGCTGACCCTATGGATGCAGGCATAAATGCGCTTATGGAAAAGCTTAGAGATGATTTCGGCATAAGCTGTCACAACTATATTTTTATGGACAGCTCTGCGGTGGAGGCGCTGACCGATGCCCTTGGTGGCGTAAAGCTTGACGTGCCCGCCGATATAGACTACACAGACGCTTCCCGTGGGATAGACCTGCACCTTAAAGAAGGGGTGCAGACCCTTAACGGTGAGCAGGCGGCACAGTTTGTCCGCTACAGAGAGGGGTATCCCCAGGCGGATATAGGCAGGATAGATGCGCAAAAGCTTTATGCGGCGGCCATGTTTGACAAGCTCTTGGGGCTTGGCTCGGTAAAGAATGCGGCAAAGCTGGCGAAGGTGCTGGCGTGCTACGTTAAGACCGACCTGACGGCAGAGCAGGTGGCAAGCCTTGCCACACAGCTTTGTATGACCTCACCCGATAAGGTTACTATGTATACCCTGCCCGGTAACGGTGTTACGGTCAAGGGTGCCAGCTATTACGGCGCATACCGAGGACTGACGGCAGAGCTTGTAACGGCGGCGTTTGGTGAGGTATCCGTCCACGCACTTAAGGTGCCGGACTTTTATGCCACCGTTGACGGCGGATATACCGATACAGAAGGGGTAAAGCTTTCCTCGGTTTTGGACTACGGAATAGCCATACCCGTATATGCGAATTAAAATATACTGAAATATAAGGAAGGTAAAACTATGGAAAACAAGCAAGATTTGGCAGTAAAACAAGCGGCAGAGATTGCAAAGATAGCCGCTGAAGCTCTTGACAGCAAGAAGGGTCTTGACGTAAGCGTTTTGGCGGTTGGCAAGCAGACCGTGCTTGCGGACTATTTTGTTATAGCAACGGGCACCTCCTCCACCCACGTAAAGGCTTTGGCTGACGAGGCAGAGTTTAAGCTTAAGGAAGCAGGCTTTGAGTGCGGTCATATAGAGGGTCACGGCGACTGGAAACTGCTTGACTATCACTCTGTAATAGTGCACGTTTTCACCAAAGAGGCAAGAGATTTTTACAAGCTGGAAAAGCTTTGGAACGATGCCGAACTGCTTAGCGAAGAAGAAACCGTTTAATATATAAAAAGGCTTTTGAAAGGACAAGGAAGACGATGAAATATTCCCACAAGGAAACAGAAAAGAAATGGCAAGCCAGATGGGAAGAAGCCAAGGCTTTTGCCGCAACAAACGATAAAAGCAAGCCCAAATACTATGCGCTTGTAGAGTTCCCCTACCCCTCCGGTGCAGGTCTGCACGTGGGTCACCCCCGTCCCTACACCGCGTTGGACATAGTGAGCAGAAAGCGCCGTATGGAAGGCTATAACGTATTGTTCCCCATGGGTTGGGACGCTTTCGGTCTGCCTACGGAAAACTACGCAATAAAGAACAAGATGCACCCCCGCACGGTTACCGAAAACAATGTAAAGCGTTTTAAGGGCCAGCTGCAGGCACTTGGTCTTGCCTTCGACTGGGACAGAGAAATAAACACCACCGACGAAAGATATTATAAGTGGACCCAGTGGATATTCTTACAGCTGTTTAAGAAGGGCCTTGCATACAAGAAGGAGATGACCGTTAACTGGTGTACCTGCTGTAAGGTAGTGCTTGCCAACGAAGAGGTTGTAAGCGGCTGTTGCGAGCGTTGCGGCAGTGAAGTTGTGCGCAGGGCAAAAAGCCAATGGATGCTTAAGATTACCGAGTACGCAGACCGTCTTATAGACGATTTGGAAACCGTTGATTATATTGAGCGTGTTAAGCTTGCTGAAAAGAACTGGATAGGCCGTTCCTACGGTGCAGAGGTTAATTTTGACACCAGCAAGGGCGACAAGCTTAAGGTGTTTACCACCCGTCCCGACACCCTCTACGGTGCAACCTATATGGTTATCGCACCCGAGCATCCCTATGTTGAAAAGTGGAAGGACGACCTTAGCAATTACGAAGACGTTATCGCCTACAGAGAAGCCGCCGCAAAGAAGAGCGACTTTGAACGTACCGAGATGGCTAAGGACAAGACAGGCGTGCGCCTAGAAGGCGTTACCGCCATCAATCCTCT
>JAZSIW010000017.1:0-6536 GCA_045534025.1 Eubacteriales bacterium
TATTTATTTACTTGGTGCCGAAAAGACGGTCGCCCGCATCACCCAAGCCGGGAACGATGTAGCAACGCTCGTTAAGCTTTTCGTCAAGTCCTGCGGTATATATGTCCACATCCGGATGGTCTTCCTGAACCTTCTTTACACCCTCGGGTGCGGAAACAAGGCACATAAGCCTTATGTTTTTGCACCCTTTTTCTTTCAGCATACGTATAGCGTCGGAAGCGCTGCCGCCCGTCGCAAGCATCGGGTCACAAACAATAACGGTGCGCTCCTCAATATCCACGGGGAGCTTACAATAATAAACCACGGGAGTATGGGTCTCCGGATCACGGTAAAGACCTATATGTCCTACCCTTGCCACGGGAAGCAAATTTAAAAGCCCGTCCACCATACCGAGGCCCGCCCTTAAAATAGGAACTATAGCAAGCTTTTTACCCGCTATTTTTTTGCCGACCATAGCAGTGAGAGGTGTTTCGATTTCCACATCACACAAAGGAAAATCACGGGTAACCTCATAGCCCATAAGCATAGATATTTCATCCAACAAGCCTCTGAAATCCTTTGCGCCCGTATTTTTGTCACGCATTATAGTTAGTTTATGCTGAACCAAGGGGTGGTCTACAACAATGAGTTTGCCCATTTATATCGCTCCTTTATGTTTTTTGTTTATTATAAAACTATTTTACTTGTTTTTCAATACCCTACGACAAAAAAAGAAGGAAGCCGCAAAAAACTTTGCCGCTTCCTTCGTTCAAGGAGAAAACTATTTCTTTATAACTTCGTTTCTCTTAATCTTTTTTGTGGTGGTCTTGGGAAATTCGACGTCTCTTATAACTATTTTGCTTATATGTTTATACTGGGGAAGCTCTTTTACAGCGGCGGATACGTCTGCCTTAAAGGTTTCTTCCGCATTCTTACCGCCGTCGGGCATTGCATCTTTATCAAGGAAAGCTTCACAGCAAAGAGCGCTTTCGGCACCTTTGTCGTCCTTTACGGAGTACACAACCGCATCCTTTACGTAAGGAATACCGTAGATGTAATTTTCGATTTCCTCGGGATAAATATTCTTGCCGTTATCAAGAATTATAAGGTTCTTCTTCCTGCCCGTAATATAAAGCTTTTCGTTAGTATAATTGCCAAGGTCGCCCGTGTGGAACCAACCGTCAATAAGCACTTCGGCGGTCTGCGCTTCATCCTTGTAGTAGCCCATCATAACGATGTCACCCTTAACGCAAATTTCGCCGTTGCCGTTCTCGTCGGCACCGTCTATCTTAAGCTCGAGACAGGGTAAAATCTTACCTACGGAAGTAAAATCGTTATCATCTGCTTGGTTTACGGATACGAGCGGTGAACACTCGGTTATACCGTATCCTATTTCCAAATCTATACCGATATTGGTGAAAAACTCTGCTACCTCAGATCTTACCGGAGCGCCGCCGCACACTATCTGCCTAAGCTCGCCACCGAAATTTTCAATTATCTGCTTGAATACTTTACGACGGATATCTATTCCAATCTTACGCAAAGCCTTGCTTACCTTAATCATAAAGTTAACGGTACCAAGCTTGCCTTTTTCTTCAAGTGCAGCCTGAACACGCTTATAAAACAGTTCTGCAAAAGCGGGAACAACAAAAATATACACAGGCTTATAAAGCTGGATGTTTGCAAGAACGGCACGGAGCGACTCGTTAATGCAAATGCAGTTGTGCTTATGGATGGAAACGAGGATACCTATAACAGCCTCATAGGTGTGGTGGTAAGGAAGCACGGAAAGACAACGCACGCTAACTGTTTCTACCATAAGACCGTAATATATTGCGGAACGTATATTGTGCTGGGAAAGCATTACGCCCTTGGGGTTACCCGTAGTACCGGAGGTATATACAAGCAGTTTAAGGTCGTAGTCGGCAGAAGTTCCGTCAAGATAAAGATTATAGCCTTCATCCATAAGTTTTTTACCTTCCTCAAGGAGTGTGTCAATAGACACGACACCTTCACACTCGCCATCCAAGCATACGACAAGCTCAATATTAGGAAGTTCACCCTTGCCGTCTGTTATTGCTTTTACATAAGCTTTGTCACAAAAAACAACTCGGCTTTCGCTATGATTAAGTATGTTAAACATATCCTTTGTGGGTACGTCCTTATCTATAGGTACAAAAATATTTTTGCCGCAAAGAGTGCTTACAAAACTAACTATCCAATTGTAGCTGTTATTGCCGGTGCACGCTATATGACAGCCGGAAACATACCCGCGAGCTGCCAAGGCGTTGCCAAGGCATACGGTTGTATCATAAAACTCGTTACAAGAAGCTTCACACACCTTACCCGCTTTTTTATACTTAAAAAGAACATCATTCCCCATCGCGGCAACTGCCTGCTGCATCATATCTCTAATAGACTCAATCGGGGAAACATCATTATACTTAATTTTTTTAGCCATAAGTTGCTCCTTTATAAACTATTTCATCTAATTTGCAAAACCATTATACACAATTATTATAACCATGTCAATAGTTTTTTAAATGTTTTTTGTGTTTTTATTGACTGTTTGAAAAAATAATGTTAGAATGGTGACATGATGGAGGGACTTAATATGCTGACTATTGAAGACATAAAAAATTACAAGGCACCGCGCTGGGATAGTTTACCGGACATAGATTTATACATGGATCAAGTGTTGGTGGTACTTGACAAACAGCTTTCTATTTTCAAAAGAGAGGCAGATGAAAAGATTATTACTGCCGCAATGATAAATAATTACGTAAAGCAAAAAATAACACTGCCGCCTGTAAATAAAAAATACACAAGATATCATCTGGCGTATCTGTATACCGTATGCGTACTTAAGAACATAATGGGACTTGCCGATATATGCAACGGCATCGGCAACCTGCTAAGCGGTAGGCACACTGCGGAAGCTTTTGATATGTTTTGCGAAGAGCTTGACAGTGCCATGGCGGAAGCTTTTTTCGGCAAAGAGAGAACCGCAGCTATCCCTCAAACAGACGAGGCGCGAATTTTGCGTGCGGTTACGACTGCCTGTGCTAATATGCTTTACAGCCGATACCTTATTCAAAAGATAAGCGAAAGCAAAAAAACAGACGGGGCAGAATAATTATGGACAACAAGAAAAACGCCGCAAAAACCAACGCAATGCGTATGCTGGATGCGGCAAAATTAAGCTACAGAGCTATGTTTTATGATTGGGATGAGAACGACCTTTCCGGCACAAAAGTTGCGTCAGAAATAGGATTACCTAACGAAATGGTATTTAAAACCTTGGTTGCAAAGGGCGACAAGACCGGCTTTTGCGTGTTTTGCATACCTGTAGATACAGAGTTGGATTTAAAAAAAGCAGCCAAACACAGCGGGAACAAGCGAGTTGAGCTTTTGCCCGTAAAGGAACTGCTTGGTACCACAGGATATATAAGAGGCGGTTGCTCTCCCATAGGGATGAAAAAGCCCTTCCCTACCTTTTTTGACGAAAGTTGTGTTCTGTTTGACGAAATAACCGTAAGTGCAGGCGCAAGAGGCTGTCAGCTTTTGATTAATACCGAAGACTTGCTTAAATTTGTGGGAGGAAAAGAATGCCCCCTTACTATGGAGTAAACGAGTACTACAAAGAGAGGTTTGGCTGTAAAGTATATAAGCTTGCCCTTGACGGAGGATTTTCCTGCCCTAACCGTGACGGCACTTTAGGAAGCGGTGGCTGTATTTTTTGCCTTGACGGAAGCGGCGCTTTTGCGGAAAGAAGCTGCCAAAACCTTGACGAGCAAATAGAAAACGCAAAGAGGCGCCTGACGTCCAAGGTGGACGAAAACACCAAATATATTGCATATTTTCAAGCCTACACCAACACCTATGCACCTGTAGAACGGCTTAGAGCGATTTATATGCCGCTGACAGCAAGAGAAGACATTGTGGCAATCTCCATAGCCACCCGCCCTGACTGTTTAGAAGACGAAGTGCTTGACTTTTTGGAAGAGCTTAACAGCAAAAAGCCTCTGTTCGTAGAGCTTGGTTTGCAGACTATACACAAACACACGGCAGAATATATAAGGCGTGGCTACGATTTGGAATGTTACAACCGCAGCGCTGCAGAGCTTGCCCACAGAGGGATAGAGCTTATAACCCACGTGATTTTGGGTTTGCCCTTTGAAAGCGAAGCCATGATGCTTGAGACTGTTGCCCATGCCTGTAAGTACAGCAAGGGGATAAAGCTTCAGCTTTTACACGTTCTGGAAGGCACGGATTTAGCCAAGGACTACTATCAAGGCAAATTTAAAACTTTGGGACTTAATGAGTATATAGAGCTTGTTAAGAAGTGTATTGATATTATCCCAAAGGACGTGGTTATCCATCGGCTAACGGGCGACGGAGCAAAAAAGCATCTCATCGCCCCTTTATGGAGCGGTGATAAAAAACGGGTCATAAACACGCTTAACAAGGTATTGAACAGCAAAAATTAACCGTACAGCAAAAACTGTACGGTTGTTTTTTATTTTTGATAGTCAGCGCCGCTGGCAAACTTTTCCTCATATTCTGCCACGGTAAGACGAATGCAACAAGCAAGAACTTTTGCCGCCTTTTCGATATCCTCAAGAGGGGGGAAGGTGGGTGCAATACGCAAATTACTGTCGTTAGGGTCCTTACCGTAAGGGAAGGTCGCACCTGCAGCAGTAAGAGCAAGACCTGCGTCTGCCGCAAGCTTAACCAAACGTTTTGCGCAGCCGTTGGGCAAATTAAGACTTATAAAGTAGCCGCCGTTGGGACGGGTATAGCTGACGCCCTCCAACTCATAAATCTTACAGCGGTCGAACTCCTTAAGAACCGCGTCAAACTTGGGCTTTATAATAGCTTTATGTAGCTTCATGTGATTAATAAGGCTTGCCTTATCGGGGAATAGCTTTATGTGGCGAAGCTGATTAAGCTTGTCATAGCCGATAGTTTGATAAGAAAGCTGTTTTGTTATTGCCTTTATATTTTCAACGCTGGAAGCTATTGCCGCCAAGCCGGAGCCCGGAAAGCTTATTTTAGAAGTGGAGGTAAACTCGAAAAACATGTTTTCGTTACCGTATTCTGCCGCAATTGTAAGGATATCGGGCAGTTCGTCGGGAGTATCACTTAAATCATGGATAGCGTATGCGTTATCCCAAAAAACCCTGAAATCCTTAGCCTTAGGTTTAAGCGAAGCAAAGCGACGCACAGTCTCGGCGGAATAGGTAATTCCGCTGGGGTTGGCGTACTTCGGCACGCACCAAATACCTTTGATGCTGTCATCGTCCTTAACAAGCTTTTCCACCATGTTCATATCGGGGCCTTCGCTTGTCATGGGCACTTTTATCATGTTTATGCCAAAATATTCACAAATGGCAAAGTGTCTGTCATAACCGGGTACGGGACAAAGAAAGCTTATTTGGTCATATTTTGACCAAGGCTTATCGCTGCCCACAACACCGCTTAGCATCGCACGTGCCACGGTGTCATACATAAGGTTAAGGCTGGAGTTACCGCCAACAATAATCTTTTCTGTAGGTACACCGAGTATATCGGAAAAAATACGCTTTGCGGCAGGGATGCCATCCAAAATGCCATAGTTACGGCAATCTATACCGTCGATAATACAATCATCTTTAGATGAAAGGACGCCAAGCAAAGGCTCCGTAATATCCAACTGTTCACGGGCAGGCTTGCCACGTGTCATATCCAATTTTAAACCAAGCGCCTTATAGTCTTCGTATTCCTTTTGTAGGTCTGCACGGGTAATCATAAATATATCACCTTTCGGTAAACTTAAAATTCAGCACTGCCTGTAGTTCTGGGGAACGCTTCAACATCACGTATATTGGACATACCAGTAATATACATTATCAAGCGTTCAAAGCCCAAGCCATAGCCTGCGTGACGGGTGCCGCCAAACTCACGAAGCTCCAAATACCACCAATAGTCTTTCTCCTCAAGACCCATCTCGGCTATCCTGTTCTTAAGCAAATCAAGGCGTTCTTCTCTTTGAGAGCCGCCGATAAGCTCGCCGACGCCGGGAACAAGCATGTCTGCTGCAGCAACAGTTTTGCCGTCGTCATTCATGCGCATATAAAAGGCCTTAATATCCTTAGGATAATCGGTTACAAATACGGGCTTGCCGTAAACACGCTCGGTAAGATAACGCTCATGCTCGGTCTGCAGATCACAACCCCACTCTACAGGATATTCAAATTTTTCACCGCTGTCCTTAAGAAGCTTCACAGCTTCCGTATAGCTTACTCTGCCAAAGTCGCTGTTAACAAGCGCCTCAAGCCTTGCCTTAAGACCTGTATCTATGAAGCGGTTAAAGAATGCGATTTCCTCCGGACATTTCTTAAGAACATCTGCAACAACATACTTTATCATCGCTTCTGCAGTGTCCATATAATCATCC
The DNA here is from genome assembly GCA_045534025.1 of Eubacteriales bacterium. Classification (GTDB taxonomy): domain Bacteria; phylum Bacillota; class Clostridia; order Oscillospirales; family CAG-382; genus SIG636. The sequence goes on from JAZSIW010000017.1 coordinate 6,419, forward strand.
AGGTCTGCAAACGCCATCTCAGGCTCTATCATCCAAAACTCTGCCGCATGGCGAGGGGTATTGGAGTTTTCGGCACGGAAGGTGGGACCAAAGGTGTAAACCTTGTTAAACGCCAATG
>JAZSIW010000021.1:0-3121 GCA_045534025.1 Eubacteriales bacterium
CGCTTCGCTCACAACGGGGACCCCGAAACAAAATAACACCATTTCCGTTCACTCGCGGAAAACTATGTATATTTTTTGCGGCACCTGTCCGCAAAAAATATGGAAGAATACAATTAAAACATAAAAAACCGAGCAGTACTTTAAAACTATAAGTACTGCTCGGTTCCGTTATCTATGGTTTTCGCATCTCTCGCTCTGTGTCTTGGTGAACTATCTCGCCTGTTTTTGCGTCTATGTCATAGGAATATTCGTATTCACGAGTGTCGAAATCTACTTCCCAATATACTCCGTAATGCTCTCTGTCAAGCTCCGCTTCCAAATCGTAAACCTCATCACGGGTACGTCCGGACTTCTGTAAAGCTATCTCAACAGCTTTTTCTCGGGAGATTAGCTCGTCCACAGCCGTGGCGGAAGCTTCGCTTTGCTTCTCCTTTGCCGCTTCACTTGTTTCACGTTGAAGCTTCGCAAGGGGTTGTACCCGGTTGTTTTCTGTGTCCGAAACCACTGTATTTTCAGAGGCGGGCTGTGCCGTTTTTGCTGTGTCTTTTGCACCGTCACCTAAACTTGCTGCGCAGGCAGGAAGCGCAAGCATAAAAACCGCTACCAATAAAATTGCAATTATTTTTTTCATTGTCGTTTCCTCCTATGTTTTTAAACTATACCTTTTTGGTGTAGTTTTATATTAACATAAAATCCGCCCTTTGTCAATAGCTTCTACAAAATAAGCCGCAACTTTTTAGGAAAAGTTGCGGCTTATTCTTATTTAAAGCTGTGCCAGAATTTCTTCCTTGGATCTGTAGCCTACGATTCTTGCTGTTTCTGCGCCGTCCTTAAGCACCACCAAGGTGGGGATGCTTACAACGCCGTATTTCATGGCAAGCTCGCCGCTTTCGTCAACGTTTACCTTGCCTACGGTGATATCCGTACGCTGGGCGGCTATCTCCTCCACTATAGGAGCTATCATCTTGCAAGGGCCACACCAGTCCGCATAAAAGTCAACAAGCGCCGTGCCCTTTGCGGTTTCGGCAACAAAATTCTGTGTATTCAACTTCTTCAACATAGTCATTCCCTCTCAATCTTTAGATTTATAGTACAGCATACAATGGCAATAGCCTTCAAAATCGGGGTCGGCTATCTGTGCCTTAAACTCCTCACACATACATTTATACTCGGGCAGCTTGGGCACACGACAGGGACAATAACCGCCCTTGGCCTTAAGCCCTTGCTTTATGTGCTCTACCAATTCTTTGTTTTCATTAAGCCTTATTGCCATATCTGCCACCTCCTGTGTTGGGTGCAATCAATTCTTTACTATATTATAACACAACACCGCTTAAATAACAAGTAAAAATGCTTAATTTTAGTCACAAATCCTTTCCGCATTGCATCTTAACAGATATAATTTTTCCGACCACCCCTCTGAAAGATGGCGTTTGCCTTTATAGAGTCTGCCGCCCGAACACAACATGCCAAGCTTTGCAAGGTCTTCCGCATACCTCTTATCCTGTACCAAATCGTACCACAAAAAGAAAACATCCGAAACGCTTTAATTAATTGTGTTCCACATTGAAAAATGCACCCTCTTGCTCTTAGAGGGTGCAATTCTGTTTTATGATGTGCATTTTGCTTTTATAAGTTTTTGCAACCATTCTTCGGGCAAAACATATTCGTCGCCGCCAATGCTGATGGAATAAGCCAAATCGTTATAGGAAGTAATATCCATAATTATCGCTATGTTAGGTTCGTCGCCAAAAAATCCGTAAACCACACCATACACATAGCAATTTTCAAGCATACCGTCGGGCTGTTTAATCAGATCGTACAACCCCGCTTCACGAGGGCTTTTTTGGGATTTGATGCAAGCTAAAAACTCTGCAATTTCGGCTTTGTCGGAAAAGCCACCCCGACAAGCTGTATGAACAGCATCCTCTTCAAGCTCCCCTATTCCCGATACAAACTCCAAGCGAACACAATTATCCTCGGAATAATCAAGGGGCGGCAACGAAGCTTTTCTGTAAATAAAAAAATACTCGTTGTCAGGGGCTCTCCGTATCAATATGTCATCGTTTTTATTGTTTTTGATGGCGAACATGCCTGTTTGATATGAAAGCCCCAGATGTTGGGATGTTTTTTCTTCGCCTTCAACACTGCCCACAAACTCCAACTCGCCAAGATAATACAAAGCAACTTCCCTGGCTAACTCGGCGTACTCTACACCTGAAGCACTGACTAAGGTCCCACCTTCGGTTTGTGTAAAAACACTACCGTTCGAGGAACTTTCGGTATGGAGTTGATCTGACGGTCCGTCAGTAGAACAGCTGCACAAAAGCATAAGCAACACGACAAATACGCATAATGCTTTTTTCATATCAACACCTCCCACTTTACATGCTTAGTATATCACCCCTCGGCTTAATTGTCAACAAGAAGCCGCTCTTGGCCACGATTCAAAGATTCTTTCTTCAAATAAACAATTACCTCTGTTCAAACGCTTCCAAGTAACAAGGTTTGTCATCAGATTGACGGCGGAAAGAAACTCTTGCCGTCGTGGTGCTCGTGACGGTGGCATTTCATCTTCGGATTAAAGCCGGAAGTCCTGAAAGAGCTCCGCGACCGCTTCCGTTGGTGTTGGTCACTTCGCTGCTGATTATTTTCCCGTTCTCTGCGGTATATATCTTAAACTGTTCGGTATGACCGAAGTGCTGAAAGATCTGTCCGTTTTCATAGGTTACTGCAATTTTTGTTGTACTGTCTCCTTTGAATTTTCCGTTGTTAAAGACTTTAGCGCCTTCTTGAATTGAACGGTGCAAAGGATAGCGGTAAAGGTTACGGCTATCACGTCAGCAACGGGTTCTGCCGCATAAACGCCCATCGTTTTATCGTGGGTCAGTTGTGGCATAATGTAGATCAGCGGCAGGAGTAACCCAAACTTGCGAACGATGGCAACAATAATGGAGCAAGGTGCGTTACCGATGGAAACAAAGGTCATCTGGCAAGCAATCTGAATGCCGAAAATGCACATCACTCCGCAATAAATCCGAAGTGCCGTTGCGGTGAATTCAATAAGTGCCGTGTCAGGCGTGAATATTCCTGCAAACATTTGCGGCAACAGCATAATAGC
>JAZSIW010000087.1:0-19131 GCA_045534025.1 Eubacteriales bacterium
AGAGCTTGTGCTTGACGGCATGTTCATTGCCATAGGACTTGTGCCCGAAAACGGAATTTTTGAGAAGCTTTGCGCCCTTGACAACGGCTATATAGCGGCTGACGAGGGATGCCTTACAGCTACGGAAGGACTTTGCGTAGCAGGCGAATGCCGCACGAAGACCGTAAGGCAAATAACCACCGCCGTGGCTGACGGCGCAACTGCCGCCCTTGCCGCCTGCAGATACGTTAATTAAAGATGCAAGTTATAAAAAACGGATGCCGAAATCTTCGTGCATCCGTTTTTCTGCTTTTTCTCGTTGCCGTAGGCAACATAAGGACACAAAACCACCCGTTAGGCGTACAAAGGTACGTCCGGGGCGGTTTTTGTTCGTAGCAAAAAAATATAAATTAATTGATAAAACTCGGTCTTCGAGTTTTTACCTTGCTTCTGAAAAGGTTCTTTTTTTGCGGTTCAGCCTTTTTTTACGTTCTCAAATCCATATAAGGTTTGAGTAAAATGATTCAAAGCCTTATCCTTATCTCTGTAAACGGTAGAGCGCTCCTTGTGATAACGGCTCATCAGCTTGTCCGCTACTCCCTTGCCGCCAAACACGTAAAAGCTGTTAAGCAAGTCCTTTTCGTATTCGTTAAGGGCGGAAAGCCCTCTGTTTATACATTCCAAATTGGTTTCGATATTCTTCTTGCGTGCCCGCAGCTCGTCACACAGATCAATAAGCTTGACCAACCGTTCCTCATAACGGTTACAGCCGCTTCCGCTTACGGGCGCACCGTTACAGTTGCCCGTCGCCACGGAGGTTTTTGCCTCCTCCAGCATAATTATTTCGTCACTGAGGTTGACGAACGCCACCTCCATGCGGCGCTTGTTTTCTAAAAGCTGAGTTGAAAAAACGCGAAAATCCATTAACGTTCCTTTCCAAAAATATTCATCATCTTTCTCCGTAAACGGAGTCCTGCAATAAAGAAGCCTTCTTACCTTCCTTCCAAAGGCGTAGGCTCCAACGGTGCGCGTAGCGTATTCGGTTGTTGGTATTATAGAACATTTGTTCGGTTTTGTCAAGCGTTGTTCGAAAAAATGTACAAATTTGTACAGGATGACACAGCATATCACCCAATGACACAAAAACGGGAGGGTATATGAACAACATAGAATACCTAGTAATACGAAGCGACAGAAAAACCGTAGGACTGCAAATAAAAAACGGCGTCCTTACGGTGCGCGCCCCAAGACGGCTAAGCGAAAAACGGATAGAGGAAATAATTGCGGCACGCCGCCAATGGATAGAAAAGCACCTTAGCCAAACTACGCCGCAGCAGTCACCCTTTACCGAGGAGGAGCTGGCGGCGCTGACGGCACAGGCGAAGGAGTACATCCCTGCCCGGGTTGCCCATTTTGCGGCGCTTATGGGGGTCACCTTCGGCAAAGTAACAATAAGAAAACAGCGCACCCGTTGGGGCAGCTGTTCTTCCAAGGGAAACCTTAATTTTAATTGCCTGCTGATGCTTGTACCGCCTGAGGTTGCAGACAGCATCGTCATCCATGAGCTTTGCCACCTTAAAGAGATGAACCACAGCAAAGCTTTCTACGCCGAGGTGCTTAAATATTGCCCGCTGTATTTCGAACACCGCGGTTGGCTTAAAAGCCACGGTAAAAAGCTTATAGCACGGCTTTGATAAAAATGCTTTACAAACGAATTGCTTCTGTGTTACAATACACTAAAGGTCTAAAAAGAAAGGACTGTACGATATGAAACGACTGCTTAGCTTTATTCTTGCGCTTTGTTTATGCTTTGCGCCCCTAATTGCTACCGCTGCAGGCATTAAAGGGGACGTTAACGGAGACAGTGTGCCCGACAGCCTTGACGCCGCGCAGGTGCTAAGATACAGCGCCCTGCTTTTGGAGCTTGATGACGACGCACTTGCACAAGGAGACGTTAACAACGACAACAAGGTGGACAGCCTTGACGCCGCCATGATACTTAAGTACGATGCGGAGCTTATTGACGAGTTTCCCACCGCATACGTACCCCAAAAGCAATACGGTACATATACCGTTAAGCGCTTTGAAAGCGTAAATGCCATTGATTGGTCCGTGGTTGACCTTGCCCCTATCGATACCTACAAATGGGTCAACAGCGTGAAATATGAAGCCTGTGCACAGCTTGTTTATGTAGAGGACTACGGCTTTGTTTGCCGCATGACCTGTATGGAAAGCGACCCGCCCGCACAGTATACTCAATTCGGCGACCCTGTGTATCTTGACAGCTGTATGGAGTTTTTTGCAGCATTTGACAACAGCAGATACATAAATATAGAGTCTAACTCCATAGGTGCCATGGTTTGTCAGTTCGGCGCCGCCAAGGCCAACCGTCAGCCCGCAACCAATTATCTGAGCATGGCAGAGATGATAAAAACCAACCCGATGACAGAGGATGAATATTGGACCCTTACCATAGAACTGCCCCTTACAAAGTTGCAAGCCTTTTACGGCACAGGTATGACTGACAGCACCTTTTCTTCCGGCTACAGCTTCAAGGGCAACTTCTACAAGATAGGCAGTGACCCCCGAACAGGCGTAAGACATTACGGTATGTGGAACGAAGTAGGCTCCTCAAGTCCGGATTTTCATCAGCCCGCTTATTTCGGCACGCTGGTAATGGAATAAAATTTTAAAAACGTAAAAATTAATCACCCCGTGAAGCCTGTCGGCCTCACGGGGTGATTGCTTATAAAAACTTAATTAAGGATATACTTTTACCCTTCCACAGGGAAATTATCGATAAGCAACGCGTCATATTTAAGTATCTGTGCCGCATCAAGACTGTTAACCACGCCGTCACCGTTAACATCCGCCAAAGTCAGCTGTCCTTCTTCAAGCATTATAAGGCTTGCGTCGTACTTAAGCACCTGCGCCGCATCAAGGCTGTTAACTATACCGTCATTGCTGACGTCGCCGTAACGGCCCGTTGCCAAATCAATGCCGTCTGTGTTGTAGTTCCCGATGACCTCTATCTCTTGGAATGAGGCATACTGACCCTTCGCATTACTACCGTTATAAGAGATCTCAAAAGGATAATAGCTGTTGCCGGGGTTAGTGGAGTCAAGCACCAGCCGCACATAGCTTGCGTTATAGGTATCAAAGCTAAGCACTATATCAAACAAGCTTTCCCCGTCTACGCTGTCAAGGGAGATGAATGCCTTTTCAAAAGGAACGCTGTGCCAGCACAGGCCGTCTGCAGACAGCTCTATCCTAACAACATTCATACACTTGTTGCCGTAAAGGGTGGCGCTGCGAACCACTACGGAATACACGCTTCTCATCCCGCCCAGGGGGAAGGTGTAAGTGTGTGTTCTGTTAGGACAGGCCAGCATTACGGTTGCGCCATCATCCGCGCTGTTATATACACCGTCGGTAACCTGGCCGCTGTACATCGCCGTATAGTCAATCTCCACATTTACGGGCGGACACACACCGTCGATATATTGGTCGCCGCCGTAGTTGACCGTACCGTCGGAGGAAGAAAGCGTATAGTCCTGTCTTCCCAATACAAGGTTGGCTACACGCCACAACGCATAAAGGCTTATGCTTTGGTTGGCGCTATATGTATCCCCTGCCTGATAATCGGCAACAGAGGCGGTGGCAGAGCTTGACCAACCGTCAAAGATGTACCCTTCCCTTACAGGGATGCTTGTGCTTAAGCTAAGGTCCGCGCCGTAGTACTTGCTTTGGTTTGCGGGTGCACCGCTGCCGCCGCCTGCGTGGTAGCTTACGGTGTAAACCCTGCCGAATTTAAAGTTTATTGTACCGCTTGCGGAAGAATGGTAATATTCAAGCTGGAAAAGATAGCTTGTGCCTGCTGTAAGCTCTTGCTCCAAACAGAAGTTTCTGCCCTCTCCGCTGTCATCATCACCGCTGATATAAAAACCGTTTATGTTACGCAGGGTAACAACGGTATCACTATCGCCCGTGGAATAAATTACATATCTGCCGCTTTCTGTAGGAGTAAACATATAAGTTTTGCTTGTGCCCGCAGATAAGGAAGCGCTGTCGGAACTGTTTACCGTAAGCGTATCGTAAATCGGTTGCCACAGGGCGTACAATGTAATGTTGCCGTTGTTTGTATAGCTGTCGCCTACGTTATAACTTGCACTTGCAGAGTCGCTGCTTGTACCCCAACCCCTGAATATGTAGTTTGTTCTTGTAGGAGCAACGCTGCTTAAAGTAAGGTCCGCACCGTAGTCCTTGCTTTGACTTGCGGGAGCGCCGCTGCCACCGTTTGCGTCATAGCTTACGGTATACATTCTGCCAAAGTTAAAGTTTATTGTGCCGCTTGCGGAGGAGTAATAGTACTTAACGGCAAAGATATATCGGGTGCCGGCGACAAAATCATATTCCATACGGAAATTAGAGCCTGCGCCGCCGTCGTCGTCGCTGTCAAGGGATGTGCCGTCTTCGCTGTACAGATAAACCCTTGTGTCCGCATCGCCGATGGAATAGATTACGTAACTTCCGTCGGTAACAGGCGTATAGCGATAATACGCAGTGTCGCCGCCGCTAAGATACACGCTTACGGAAGAATTAAGAGCAATCTCCTCATATTCAAGCACTTCCTCGGACGATTCTTCAGAGCTTTCTTCCACAGAGCTTTCATCCTCGGGCGGCCATCCAAAATCGTCGTCAAGGCCTGCAAATTGCTTAAGCACGGGTGCCCCGTCGTCGGAAAGAGACCAAACGGTGCTGAAATTCCAACCCAAAACGCCGCTAAGCCAGCTTTGGCTTGCAAAAGAGGAAGAGCCGGCGCTTATTGCATGGCTGTCATTTACATTAGAGCCGCCGTAATAACAGTTGTTTTTTGTTAAGCTGCCATAGCTTGAGTAAATATGCCCCAAAAACGCGCCTTTATATTCGTAATAAGAGCTGTAAGCATCAGCATAAACATTGCCGGTGGCAAAACAGTTTCTTACGGTAACGCTTGACCAAAGGTCGCCTATCAACCCGCCTGCGGCAGCATACTCATCGCTTGTAAGATTTACAGCACTGACTTGTGCGTTGGCGTAGCAATTTTCTATTGTACCATCGGTTGTGGAAGAACCCACAACGCCGATCAATCCGCCCACGTACGCATTAAAGCCTGTGGTAGAGCCGTACACGGTAACAACTGCAAAGCAGTTTTTAATGCTGTGTGTTCCGTCATCCAGCTGACCGATAAGACCGCCCACGTCTACAGAGCCGCTTGCGCTGGTGTTTTGACATTTAACACTGCCCGTAACAAAGCATTTCTCTATGTCTGCGTTTTTGACTTCGCCTGCCAAACCGCCGGCAGAAGAATAAGCGCTGCCGTAAGATACGTCCACGTCTACATTCGAAAGTCCCAAGTTTTCAACACAGCCGCCGTCTATGTAGCCAAACAGACCTGCGCCTTTTCTTGAGTTTCTTATTTTAAGGTTGGATATAACTTTACCGTTGCCGTTAAAACAGCCGCAAAAACAAAAGCTTTCGCTTGTGCCTATGGGGGTCCATTCCCTGCTGTTAAGGTCTATATTTGTGTCCAACCTGAAATAACTGCCGCTGTAGTTGTATCCGTTGTTAACACGGGAAGCAAGGTAGGCAAGCTGGCTTGCGGTCTTAATAAGATATGGATTGCTTGAAGTGCCGCTGCCGCCTCCGAAGCCCGTGGCAATGCTGCCGTCCCATACGTCTGCATCGCCTGTGCTTGTGCCGTACGCCTCTATCTCGTCATAACCGCAAACGTACATGTCGGTAATAATTGTAACCGTAAGCTCTGTAACATCCGTCAGTCTTATCGGCAAATGAATATCAAAATATTGCTCCTCCAGCAGGTCACCGTAAAGAGGCGCGCCGTGAACGGGAATTTTGGAACCTTCGTTGGAATAAAACGTATATGACCCGTTCACAATAACCGTGCCGAAGCCGCGGTTGGAAGCAATGCGAACATTGCGGAACACTATTTCGCCGATATCCGCAGCGCTGCCAAGATTGAATGTGTAGGTAATGCTTTTGGCAGTACCGAACCACTCCACGGAAACGCCGGAAACCGCCATATCTCCGTCCCAATAGTTTACGCCGTCACCACGGTAGCGACTGTCGGTAACATAATTGCCGCCGTCTGCCTTATTAGCCGTTGCGTCGGCATCCACGGTATAGGGCTTGCCCGCAAGCAAATTTGCAAAGTTATACTCCAAAGAAGCAGAGCTTAAGTAGCTGTTGTTGCCGCCAATGCTTACAGAACCCCATTGTACTGCGCTTCCCCTGTAAAGCACCTTGGCAAGAGAGCTGCAACCGTAAAAGGCATATTCGCCTACAGTCCTTAATCCGGTACCGAGAATAATGTTTTGTAAGGAAGAGCAATTGTAAAAGGCACGGCTACCTATAGCCTCAAGGCTGTTTGGCAATACGATTCCTGTGATATAAGAGCAATAATAAAACGCCTTATCTCCTATAGACCTTACACCATCGCCTATTATTATCTTGGTAATGTTGTTTCTGTATCCGTACCAAGGAACATCACCGGAGGATGTATAATCCGCCATATCTCCCGTACCCGTAATGCTTAAGGTATAGTTTGTGCTGTCATAGCTCCAACTAAGGCCCGTGCCGCAACTGCCGCTGTAAATCGTTTGCGTGCTCAGGTCAAGTCCCTTATCCGCGGCGCCTGCTGTCATCGCAAGCGTTCCAAGACAAAGGCTAATGCTTAGCAATATGGCAATTGTTTTGTTCATAGCAATGCTCCTTTTTTATCAGATATAATAATTATACATATTTTATGCGTTTTGTCAACAATGCAAAAGAAGCCACGCCTATCGGCTTGGCTTCTTTATGTTTTTGAATATAACCTTTTTTTGAACAATAAAGTTAGCAAAAAACAACAACGTGTCAACGGGCAACTTGGTTATTTCCTCGGGAAAATTCAAAAGGTTTGTACACAGTCGGATAAGAATTGCGCCGATGGACATTGTGCAAACAGCAAGCATGTAATAAGAAACCGTTGTACGCCAATCGGGCTTGGCATGGAACACCACATTGCGGGACAAAAAGTAGTTAACAACTATGCTTATGGCCTTCGGCGGCAAATACGCCATCTCGGGAGACAGGCTTGTCCACGCAAGCAACGCCAAATACAAAAGATAGTCAAGCAATGTGCAAGCCAAGGAAGAAAGGGTATGCTTTATCACTTGAGCGAACACAATAAGGCTGTCCCTTACAGGATGAAAATGGGAGGTAGGGTTCCCCTCCTCATAAATAGTATCTATAACCGTTTGCACCGTGGGAATGCCCCAGCCCTTAAGGCCCAGCAGTACGTTCATCTCATATTCGTAACGGTTGCCTTCCGCCTCAAGCAGCTTGTCCGCTATACGGTCGGAAAAGCCCCTAAGCCCCGTTTGGGTGTCCTGTATGCGGTTATGGGTAACAAGATAAAAGCTGCCCTTTGTTATGGTGTTGCCAAAGCGACTTCTAAAGGGCATCTTTTTAAAGTCCCTTACGCCAAGGACCATAGCGTCCCTGTTCTGCTCCGCAAGTGCCGCCACGGCTTTTATATCCTTTACACTGTGCTGACCGTCCGCATCGGCAGTAACGGCAACCCAAGGCTTGCCCCGTTCCTGCAGGTAACGTATGGCGGTCTTAAGTGCGGCGCCCTTGCCCTTGTTGACTTCATGGGTCAAAAGCGTTGCGCCAAGCGCGGCGGCGTCCTTAAACAAGGACTCAAACTCCTCACCGCTGCCGTCGTTAACGGTAAGCACGTCAAAATCGTCTATTAAATTTTCTATAAGTGTTAAATACCCTTTATCAGGCTTGTAGGCGGGGATAATAACAACGGTTTTTGCCATTATATTTGCCTCCGTCAATTTAAATAACAAGTCATTATATCATATTTTACAGGGGAATTCAAGTGCATTAAAAGGGCAATTTTTGCAATCGGGATTTTTTGCACGGCAATACTCCCTGCCGAACAGCACCATTCTGTGGCAAAAATCGCTTTGCTTTTCTTTGGGAATAAGCTTATCCAACTGACGCTCCACCCCAATGGGAGTTTTGCTTGCAACCAAGCCCAGCCTGCCCGATATGCGTATGCAATGGGTGTCCGCCACTATGCCGCCAAGGTCAAACAGGTCACCTCGAAGCAGATTTGCCACCTTCCTGCCCACGCCCGCCAAGGAAAGCAGGTCCTTCATATCCCGTGGTAACACGCCGCCGTAAACGGTACACAGACGCTCTGCCGCCGCCTTTATATTCTTTGCCTTACTGCGATAAAGCCCCACGGGGCGTATTATCGCTTCTATATCTGCCACCTCTGCCGCCGCCAAGTCCGCCGCTGTGGGAAACGCCGCAAAAAGAGGAACGCTTACCTGATTAACACGGGCGTCGGTACACTGGGCGGAAAGTATTGCCATTACAAGCAGCTTGTAGGGCTCGCCCTCGTATCTGAGGGAACATTCTGCGGCAGGGTACAACGTCTCCAGCACCGATATGGCAGTTGCCGCTTTTTCTTTTAATGTCATAAACGCCGCCTACTCATCAAAAATAAAATTAACATCCCCGGAAAGCAAGGCAAGAGCGCCTTTATAGATAACCTCGGCACGCTCGTTAAAATTGCTTTGCATAAGGTGAGCGTACTCCTCGTCGGTAACAAAGGTCTCCAGACTAAGCAGGGTCTTTTCCTTATCCACAATAGAAGCCTTAAGCATAAAGCCCTTGCCGCAAGGCTCCACTGTACAGCTTATGCGGTTACCGTGGCGCTTAAGAGCGATAAGCCGCTGGGCAGAGCGAAGCGCCTTATCCTTAACCCCTGCGTAAAGTGCGCTTTGAACCTCACCCACCATAAGCACGCCTATGGAAGAAATAGCGTAAAGCTTTTCGCCGTCCACCGTTACCTCTTCCACCTGACGGGACTCCAACAGGTCGGAAAAACAAATGGAAAAATCAAAATAGTTAACAAAGGCATCCTGCACCACAACCTCACCGATGGTGGTGATATCCAAAGGCTCGCCTATATTCTTAAGCAGATACAGTATAAACACCTTTATTTCAAACTTATCCGTAAGTTCCAAACCGCACACGCCCCCTTATAAAGCTGTTACCTTTGTTATTATATAACAAAAAAACTTAAATTTCAATAGCAATAGTAGTTGAAAAATACTTATTTGTATAGTATAATGTAGTGTACTTTAATTAGGAAGGTGATATAGTGGCGTATACTTTTCTCGGCGGTATACATCTTGATGAAAGAAAAAACACCGCTGCCATGGCGGCAGAGCTTTTTGCCGACCCCAAGCAGGTTGCCATCCCTATGCTGCAGCATATCGGTGCACCTTGCAAGCCCCTTGTTTCAGTAGGTGACACAGTTACCGTGGGCCAATGCATTGGTGAAAATAACGATGCTCTTTGTTGTTCTGTCCACGCAAGCGTTTCCGGCAAGGTCTTAGCCCTTGAGGAAAGACGTGGCATTACAGGTGCGGCAATAACCCACGTTGTTATAGAAAACGATTTTAATTATACTCCCTGCCCCGACTTACAGGGCGTTCAGACCTCCTTGGAGGATATGAGCACGGAGGAAATTGTTGCCCGTCTGCGCAGTGCGGGTATTGTAGGTATGGGCGGCGCGACCTTCCCTGCCTATGCCAAGCTTCAGTCCGCCATAGGTAAGGTAAAACACCTTATAATCAACTGTGCGGAGTGTGAGCCTTATATTACCGCTAACCACCGCCTTATGCTGGAAGAGCCTGAGACGGTTATAAACGGCATAAAAATTCTTATCCACGCTTTAGGTGTGCGCAGAGCTGTTATAGCTATCGAGGACAACAAGCCCGACGTAATTGAACTGCTTAAGACCAAGATAACGGACAAAGCCTTAATAAACGTTAAGGTGCTTAAGACCAAGTATCCTCAAGGGGACGAAAGGCAGATAATCTACGCCCTTTACGGCAAGGAGATACCTGCAGGCAAGCTTCCTGCAGACGTGGGCTGTGTACTGTTTAATCCCGAAACTGTCGCCTGTATCTACCACGCCTTTTCCACAGGCATGCCCGTAGTGCAAAAGCGTGTTACCGTTGACGGCGACGCCATAAAAAAGCCCCGCAACCTTATTGTGCCCATCGGCACTTCTTTTGCAGATATTGCGGAAGCTTGCGGCGGCACAAAGAAGAAATTTGCCCGTCTTATAAGCGGCGGCCCTATGATGGGTCAAGCCCAATGGAGCCTTGATTATTGCGTAACCAAAGGCACGGGCGCACTGCTTTTCCTAAGCGATATGAAAGAAGAGATTGGTCAGTGCATCCGTTGCGGAAAATGCGTGCGTGCCTGTCAGATGCATCTTATGCCCGCACTGCTTGCCGCATATTCGGAAAAAGAAAAATATGAGGAATGCGAAAAGCTTGGCGCACTAAGCTGTGTAGAGTGCGGATGTTGCACCTATGTATGTCCCGGCAAGGTGCCGATAGTACAGTACATCCGCAACGCCAAGGGCGCAATTAACGAACATAAACGCCGTGTGGGCGAGAAAGGGGGAAAATAAACCGTGAAGCTTTTGAAGGTCAGTCCCTCCCCCCATATACGCAGTACCGTAAGCACTGCTTCCGTAATGCGTGACGTTATTATAGCCCTTTCTCCCGCGCTTATTTGGGCGATATATATCTTTGGATTCAGGGCGCTTACCGTAACGGCGCTTTCTGTATCAGCCTGTGTAGGTACAGAGTATGCGTTTTGCGCCGTAACCAAGCAAAGACAAAGCATAAAAGACCTTTCTGCCGTGGTAACAGGCATAATACTTGCCTTTAACCTGCCTGTTTCGGTGCCCCTTTGGTTACCTGTCATCGGCGGCGTGTTTGCCATAGCTATTGTAAAGATGCTGTTTGGCGGAATAGGCAAAAACTTTCTTAACCCCGCACTTGCGGCAAGAGTGTTTTTGTTCCTGTCCTTCCCCGCTTACATGTCGGGCGCATTTGTAAAGCCTGCGGAAAAGCTTTCCGCCTTTGCAATAAGCACAAATCTTGACGGTATAAGCTCTGCAACGCCCCTATCCCTTATAAAAGAAAGCGTTAGCGACAATATGCTGGTGGATATGTTTTACGGCAATATCGGCGGCTGTATAGGTGAAGTTTCTAAGCTTTGCCTGCTTGTCGGTCTTGTTTATCTGCTTGTGCGCAAGGTTATTACATGGCACATCCCCTTGGCATATATGGGCGTGTTCTTCCTGCTTTCCTTTGCCTTTCCTATGGGCGAGGACGAAGCAATACGCTACGCACTTTCTGCATTGCTTTCCGGCGGCGTGGTACTTGGTGCCGTATTCATGGCAACAGACTATTCCACCAGCCCCTTTAACCCTGCGGGCAAGCTGATTTTCGGTGCGCTTTGCGGCGCCCTGACGGTATTCTTCCGTTATTTCAGCAACTATCCCGAGGGGGCAAGCTTTGCAATTCTTATAATGAACTGCTTTGTTTACTACATCGACCGCATAACCATGCCCGTAAAGTTTGGAGGTGGCAAGCATGCAGGAAAATAAAAAGAACAGTATTGTTTTCTCCACCCTGTCCTTGCTTTTTGTGTCAGGCATAATCGCCTGTCTGGTGGCATTGGTAAACAGCTTTACCGCCCCCGTTATTGCGGACCAGAACAAGGAATCCCTTAAACAGAACATAGAAAAGATTTTTGCAGGCAGCGGCGACTATGAAGACATTACCGACACCCTGGGCGAGATGGAAGGCGTTACCGCCGTATACAAGGTAAAAAACGTCACCGGCGGTAAGGATAACTACTGCGTGCACTCCTCCTCCGCAGGCTACGGCGGCGCAGTAGAGCTTTTGGTTGGCTTTAACTGCGATGGGCAGATAGTGGGCGTTTCCGTCCTTAACGCCGATGGAGAGACCCCCGGCGTGGGCCAAAAAATAAAAGAGCAGTCCTTCCTTGACGGGTTTACAGGACTTGAGTATAATGCGGAAGGCACGGCGGTTGACGGCGTGTCCGGCGCAACGGTAAGCTCCACGGCGGCGGTAAAGGCCGTTAACAATGCCTGCCTTGCCATGGATAAGGTGCTTGGCAGCGAAACAAGCGAGGAGGTGTCGGAATGAAAAGACGCGGCATTGCTTGGTTTGCAAAAGAAGGACTTTTAAAGAACAACCCCGTTTTGGTACAGCTTCTTGGGCTTTGCTCGGTGCTGGCGGTTTCTACCACCATGACCAACGCTTTGGGTATGGGCGCCGCCGCAACATTGGTGCTTATATGCTCTAATTTGCTTATATCCCTGCTTCGCCGTCTTATACCGGAGCAGGTGCGTATAGCCGCATACATTGTGGTTATTTCGGGCTTTGTTACGGCGGTACAGCTGCTTATAAAGGCCTATTTCCCCGCTATTGATAAATCCCTTGGTATATTTATTCCGCTTATAGTGGTTAACTGTATAGTGCTTGCAAGGGCAGAGGCCTTTGCGTCCAAAAACGGGCCTGTGGCCTCCTTGTTGGACGGTCTGTTTATGGGCGTAGGCTATACTGCAGCATTGCTTTGCGTTTCCTTTATACGTGAATTTTTCGGTAGCGGCAGTTTGTTCGGCATAAAAGTGCTGGGCGAAAATTATCCCGGTGTGCTTATGCTTACCATGCCTGCAGGCGCATTTTTGTGCCTGGCTTGCGTAGTGGCAGCGGTGCGGTATTTCAGCGCAAGAAAGGGGGATAAGTAAATGTCAATTACAGAATTGTTGTTGCTTTGCTTTTCCGCCATATTGGCAGAAAACTTTATATTTGTTAAGTTTATGGGCGTTTGCCCCTTCCTTGGCGTTTCGGGCAGGATAGACACCGCCCTCTCCATGGGTATGGCGGTTACCTTTGTTATGTCAGTTGCCTCCGCCGCCGCTTGGGCTGTGTATAACTTTGTGCTTGTGCCCTTCGAGCTGGAGTATCTTGAGACTATTGCGTTTATTATAATCATAGCATCTCTTGTTCAGCTTATAGAAATGTTTATGAAAAAAGCGTTCCCGCCCCTGTATAAGGCACTGGGCATCTACCTGCCCCTTATTACCACCAACTGTGCGGTTTTGGGCGTGGCGCTTCTTAACGTGCAGAATAACTACAACCTGCTTCAAAGCGTTATGTACGGCTTCTTTGCCGCGCTGGGCTTTACCTTTGCCTTGTTTGTATTTGCAGGCGTAAGACAAAGGTTGGAGCTGGCAAGCCCCCCAAAATCCTTCGAGGGCGTGCCTCTGTCCCTTGTGGCGGCAGGGCTTATCGCTATGGCGTTTTCGGGCTTTCAGGGCATCAATCTCGGTGGCACGGGGCTTTTCCCCTTCACCTTGGGTTAAGGAGGCAGTGTGATGAATCCTATCCTTCTTGCATTAATATTCTTTGCCGTGCTGGGCGGCGTGTTGGGCTTTCTGCTGGCACTTTTCGATAAGAAGATGAAGGTGGCGGAAGACCCCCGTATCGGTGAGATAGCCGCACTTCTCCCCGGCGCAAACTGCGGCGGTTGCGGCTACGCAGGCTGTGGCGGTCTTGCCGCCGCTATTGTGGAGGGTAAAGCCCCCATCAATAAATGTGCCGCCGTGTCCGACGAAAATATAGGAAAAATAGCCGCCATAATGGGCGTGGAAGCGGTAGGCGCCGAAAAGATGCGTGCCCTTGTTCTATGTTCCGGCGCTAAAAGCTGTTCTACCCAAAAATACAGCTACACAGGCATAAACGACTGTGTTGCCGCCGCAAAGCTTCACGGTGGCTCTCGCCTTTGCCCCAGCGGCTGTATTGGTCTTGGTACTTGTGTACGCAGCTGTAAGTTTGACGCCATAAGCGTTGTGGACGGTGTTGCCGTGGTTGACCCACATAAGTGCCGCGGTTGCGGTGCCTGTGCGGTAAGCTGTCCCAAGCATCTTATAAAGCTTATACCTGCATCGGCAAAATATTGGGTTGCCTGCAACTCTCCCGATAAGGGCGCAGTTGTGCGTACATACTGTGAGGCGGGCTGTATCGGTTGCGGGCTTTGTGCCCGCAGCTGTGAAAGCGACGCCATAATAAAACAGGGCTTTTTGGAAAGCATTGACTATTCCAAGTGCATAAGCTGTGGCGCTTGTGCGGAAAAATGCCCGCAGGGTATAATAAAATCTGCAAAATAGACAAATGTAGGGCAGTCCTGCCCTACATTAGTTTTAAAAGGAGAAAACGATGGCAAAAAAAGAAACTCGCTTTGAAGGCGTTTTTACAGATATAACCGACAAGGGCTTTGGCGTATGCCGTCACCCCGACGGACGCACCGCCTTTGTTGCGGACGCTTTGCCCGAGGAGCGCGGCACAGTTAAGGTGATAAAGGAATACAAAAGCTACGTTATAGGCAAGCTGGAGGAGCGCACAGTTGCGTCCCCCCACCGTATAGAGCCCGACTGTGCCGTTTACCGCCGTTGCGGCGGCTGTATCTACCGCCACATGGACTACGGCGCAGAGCTTGAGCATAAGCGCCGTGCCGTGGAAGAACAGCTAAGGCGCATCGGCGGCGTGGAAATTGCCGTACCCACCCCCATAAGCGGCAAGGATGCAGAATACCGCAACAAGCTGCTGCTGCCCGTAGGCAAGGTAAACGGAAGTCTTATCTGCGGTTTTTACGCAGCTCACAGCCACAGCATTATCCCCTGTGAGGAGTGCCGACTGCACAGCCCCGACTTTGCGGAGATCACCGCCGAATTGCTTAAGCTGTTGCAGGGCAAAAGCGCCTACGACGAAAGCACGGGCAAGGGGCTTATACGCCACCTGTACCTGCGCAAAAACCAAAAGGGCGAATTTTGCGTTACCGTTATAGTTAACGGCAAGCGACTGCCCGGCGCTACGGAGATAGCGGAATGTCTTATGGAAGCCAAGCCCGCCGTGAAAAGCTTTTACGTTAACCTTAACATGGTACGCACCAACACGGTTACGGGCCCCGATTGGATACATATCCGTGGTGAAAAACTGCTTGAGGAGGAGCTTTGCGGCAAACGGTTTTTGATGTCGCCTGCTTCCTTCTTCCAAGTAAACAAAGAAATGACGGAGAAACTCTACGCCAAAGCGGCAGAGTTTGCGGATATCAAGGCAGGTGAAACGGTATTTGATATGTACTGCGGCATCGGTACCGTAGGGCTTTGCGTATGCCCCGAGGATGCGTACCTCTGCGGCGTGGAGATAGTGCCTGCCGCTATAGAGAACGCACGCCAAAACGCCGCTATCAACGGCAGAGGTGAGGATAGGGCACGCTTTTTCGCCTGTGATGCGGCAGAAGGCTTTGAAAGGTGCGAGAGCGCATTCGGCAAAAAGCCCGACACCGTGCTTCTTGACCCGCCACGCGCAGGTCTTGCACCCAGGCTTGTAGAAACGCTTATAGAAGAAGCTCCTAAGAAGATAGTCTACATATCCTGCAACCCTGCTACGCTCGCCCGCGATGTGGCGCTGTTAACAGCCGGCGCCTACAAGGTGGAAAAGGTGGCGACTGTCGATATGTTCCCGCGCACAGGGCATGTAGAAAGCGTTGTTTGTTTGAGTAGGGAAAAGGCCGACGATTATATCCGCATATCCGTTCAGACGAAGGATTTGCAAGCAAAGGTAAACTAACCGGCAAAGTTGAATTTGACGAAGGAGGACGAACGATGTATAACTCCATAAAATCAAGCGAAGATATTCGTTATTTTCTTGAGAAGGTCAACTCACTGCACGATGGGTACATCATCGGTGTCCAGTATATAAATAATGGAATATCAAAGATAGAGCATGGACATTCTTTTAATCCTGAGCAAACAAAGTTAGTTGTTAGAATACTTGTTACCAGTATTTGGGATGCTGTTGTAGAATTGGAATTTGAGGGCCTTTTAGAGTGGCAAATAAAAGATAATCAATGGGATATGACAGATACTACTGTTATGTTTGATGACCAAAATTGGATTATTTGGTCGGATGATGTTTACATCAATATGGAAGAGGTAAAAAAAGGTTCGTATGCAATTGCTAAATCCATGAGATGGAGAATTACAGAATAGGAATTGGCTTTATAGAGTTTAGCCAAATTCCTATATATCAAACACCTTGGTAGACTCCCTACCTAAAGGAGAAACTATATGAAGAAAAAAGCTATAATTATAGGCGTAATCATTCTTGCGTTTCTTATGCTCGTCCCATTTCCGATGCGTTTGAAGGACGGCGGCTCTGTCCGTTACACGGCAATTTTATACAAAGTTACGGATGTGCACAGGATGACCATATCGGAAAACGGAGATGTTGGGTTTATGGATGGCTTGAATATTGAAATTTTTGGCGTGGAAGTTTATAATAATTTAAAGCAATAATCCAAAAAGGGACGTATTATGAAAAAAGAAAAGAAAACAAGCCGGTGCGGCGGTGTTTATGTACAGCACCATTGCTTTGACTGCTGTTATTGCGACTGTATTCTTGTTCTTGTATTATGCTGAGATTTACAAAAACAGCGTTACCTTTTGGATAGGCGTGGTATCGTTTACCGTGCTTTATCATTTTGGCCTGCGCATATTTATGGGTGAGGCAACAAAGCGCTTTGACTTTGACTACAACCACCCCTGGTTCAAGGAGCGCACCTTTGAAAAGAAGCTGTATAAATGGCTGAGGGTACGGAAATGGAAGGACAAGGTGCTTACCTTCGACACCGATGCCTATAATTTTAAGAACCGCAGTCTGGATCAGTTAGCTACCACTATGACAAAGTCCGAAACAGATCATTGGATAAACGAAATTATTTCCGTTACAAGCATATTTCTTGCGCTGGTTTTCGGATATTGGCAAGCTTTTATTGTTTCCGCAGTGGTGGCAATGATTTTCGATGCACAGTTTATCGTTGTGCAACGCTATAACCGCCCAATCGTTTTAAGGCTTATGGACAGACTTAATAGAAGAAAATCACCCCGACAAAAAAGCCGTGTATAAACGTTATCCCGGTTGACACGGGCGGTGCAAATTTATAAAAGACGCAAAAAGGAGAATAATATGGAAAAGAAAAAAACGGCTTTGTTTTGTGCCCTAACGGCGGTTCTTGCGGCGGCGGTGTTGCTTACCGCTTGCGGCAAAGAGGAGGCGGCAACGGCAAGCCAAGACAGCGTTTTTTCCACTGAAGCAGGCGAAGAAAGTGAGGAATCGGCTGAGGTAAGTGAAGAAACTTCCGTTGAAAGCGCCGAAAGCTTAGAAGAGAGCCAAGAAGAAGGCATCAGTTTTGAAATAGAGGGCGACGTTTTAACTGTGAACGGCAAGGGCGCTATACCTGAAAGCTATTTTGTTTCAACCGAAGAAAACGGAAAACCACTTAGAAGCTTTGTTAAAACTGTGATTATTAACGACGGCATTACCACGGTGGGCGGTTTTGCTTTTCGCGGTTTCAGCGGCTTGACCCATGTGCAGATTCCCCAAAGCGTTACTTATATCGGAAGATACGCTTTTGAAAACTGCGTTTCCCTTACGAGCGTAACCATACCCGATGGGGTTGAATCTCTGGGCTACGATGCGTTTGGCGGCTGTACAAGCCTTAAAAGCATAAACCTGCACGCAAGCGTTTGCTACGTGAACGGCAACGTCTTTCCCGACTGTCCTTCGCTTACGGGAATTAATTACGGCGGCACCAAGGAGCAATGGAAAACGTATTTTAAGGATTGCTTTTTTGACGCGCCCGAATACAGCGTTTTTTGCACAGACGGAAGGATTACCCAAAACAAATACGTGGATTTCGTTGACTACGGCATAATAGGTCAGGAAGGCCCCATGACGGGTAGTATTTATTATCTTAACTTCTCCAGCTTTGCCGCCTTTGAGGCTTGGCTTGATGAAAGAGGTGCATTCTCCATCTCCGTGTCCGACAAACCCGACGGAGCAAGCGTCTATGAGGTGGAAACGGTGGAGGACTGCCGTCTTATCCTAAAAAACCGTTACGGTAAAGGCAAGCTGTATTTGCCCATGATAAATATGCTTGTGCGGAAGGCAAATGCCATAAGCGTAAGCTGTTATATGGACGGAAGCGTTAAAATGTCATACCGAGTTGACAGCGACAAAGCAGCCGACGGCGCATTTTACTTTAGCTTCCGTTATGCCCCCGACGGTGTGGACCCGTGGAGCTACGGGCGGCCGTCCGAAACGTCTTTGCTGTCCACCTTCCCCGTATATGACAGCGAAACCAAAACCTTAAATGACGTGAAGGTGTATTTACGCCGCACGGACGATAGCAGATATATTGACTTGGTGTATGAAAATTGCTACGTACAAGTAAGCGTTAGTGAAAACTATGAGTACGAGAACTTGGAATCCATAGGCTTTGTGCCGTTATATAACTCGTACTACGTAAAGCCCGTTGTATAAAAAGGAGCAAAAAAATGACAATAAGACAAGGAACAAAGGAAGACATAAAGATAATATCGGCGGCGGAGTCGGTGAGCTTTCCTGCAGCAGAGGCGGCAAGTGAGGGCAGCTTTATACGCCGTATGGAGCTGTACCCCGAAGGCTTTTGGCTTAGCTTTGAAAGGGACAGTTTTATAGGCTTTGTAAACGGTATGGAAAGCGATGAGGAAGACCTTAGCGACGACATGTACGAAAACGCCCGCCTTTACAAAAAAGACGGGGCGTGGGAGGTTATACTAAGCGTTGTGACCCTGCCGGAGCACCGTGGCAAGGGCTACGCCTCCAAGCTGATGCGGCAGGTGATAGCCGATACCAAAGCCCGCGGTAAAAAGGGCTTGGTGCTTACCTGTAAAGATTATCTTGTAGGTTTTTACGAAAGCGTGGGCTTTGTAAGCGAAGGACTTTCCTCCTCCACCCACGGCGGCGCACAGTGGTACCAGATGCGATTAACATTTTAATTTCCCCACTGCTCACTTTCAGCGCTAGCGGAAACTTAGGTATGTTTTCTGCGGCGCTTGTCCGCAGAAAATATGAGTGTGCCGAATGCGATTATTGTTTTAAGCTTATATACCGTATGTGATGTCAAATAAAGTCGGATCGTGGCCATGTCGTTCTGTGAGCCAAGGAGTTGTCCTAATATGTTGTCTTCCTAAGACCGCTTGGCCTCCGACTTTAGGTATGTTTTCTGCGGCGCTTGTCCGCAGAAAATATGAGTGTGCCGAATGCGATTATTGTTTTAAGCTTATATACCGTATGTGATGTCAAA
>JAZSIW010000076.1:0-10963 GCA_045534025.1 Eubacteriales bacterium
CCTACTATACCAAGTTTCATAAACCAAATACACATCCTTCTTATAAGGTAATATTTCCATCGCTATTATAATAACAGACAAACGCCGCTTTTGCAATAAGCTTTTAAAAAAACATTGGTTAACGCTGTTAACTGTTAAGAAAAAATAAAAATTATTATTGACTTATTAATAAAAATGGATTATAATACAGGCGATGAATATAATTTGTTAATAAATATTCGTGTTTTTAACATTGTTTTAAAAGGCTGGACACAAAAATGACTAAAATTTTAATAATAGACGACGACAACGACCTGTGTGCTTTGCTTCGCATGTATTTGGAAGGTGAAGGATACGAGATAAAGGTAGCTAACGACGGTGCAGAGGGGGTTTCCGCCTTTCGCAGTTACGAGCCGGACATGGTTCTTTTGGACATCATGTTGCCCAAAAAAGACGGTTGGCAGGTTTGTCGCGAAATCAGGGAGCATTCCAACAAGCCCATCATTATGATAACCGCCAAGGGCGATATCATAGACAAGGTTTTAGGCTTGGAGCTGGGCGCAGACGATTACATGGTTAAGCCCTTAGACATGAAAGAGGTTTTTGCACGCATAAAGGCGGTGCTAAGACGTTACACAAAGCACGAAGCAAGCGACGGCGAGATGGTAAGATTTGATAATATAGAGATTTCTTTGCAGCGTTACGAGCTTCGCATTAAGGGCAGGCCCATAAACCTGCCTCCCAAGGAGCTGGAACTTTTATATTTCCTTGCCTCTAATTATAACAGGGTCTTTACCCGCGACCAACTGCTTGACAAGGTTTGGAGCTTTGATTACCTTGGCGACAGCCGCACCGTGGATGTACACGTAAAGCGCCTGCGCGAAAAGCTGGACGGTGCCAGCGATAAATGGGCGCTTAGAACCGTTTGGGGTGTAGGGTATAAGTTTGAGCTGATAGAAGAATAGTGTTTAATCCTAACGATAAAAAGTCTTTTCGGTGCCACTACCGAAAAGACTTTTTTGCCTTATATACTACTGTTGCTACAGCTCCGTTTTTCTGCTTAAAAACAGACCTGCTGCAAAAAATACCGCTATATACAAGGGCGAAGCGATAAGCGCCCTTGTCAAGCATTCCGTATCCACGGGAAGATAGCTGATAGTGCCCAGCAAGACAGGGTACCAATAGTCAGCTAAAAACACCTTTTCAAACTCCAGCACAATATCCGCCAAAGCCAAAGCTAAGCTGCCCAATACAGAGGCCATGATATAAGCGGCGATGGACCTGCCGTTTTTGCGAAGCAGAAAAGCTAAAAAGAATGCCGCCGCCAATTCTGCCATTGCGGCAAGATATTGGGCAACCATAACGGAAAACAAGTTTGAGTAAATGTCTCCCACCCCAAAAAACAAGGTGCCCATACAAAAAGCAAACAACACGCAAAGAACAAACATTGCGCTTGCCGAAGCCCACACGGCAACCGCCTTTGCAAGGAAAATCTGCACACGGGTGTAGCCCTTTGCCACTATGTTTTTAACGGTTTGCTGCTCAAAGTCCTCACACACAAAAAGCACGACAAATATACCTGCTATAAGGGTAAAGGAGGAGATATATGCCGCCTCTTGCATACACTCTATACCCGTTGCGCTTAAATACATGAAAGCAAAAGGGTCATCTTTTAAAACCGAATTGGTGCTTATCAAGTTAAGCATCAGCTCTAAAAGGATTATGGCTGTGCAAATATAAAAGCTTTTTCTTCTTTTAAGCTTGTAAAACTCAAGCTTCAACAAATTCTTCATGCTATCTGCCCATCCTTTCTATAAAGAACTGCTCCAGGGCATAGTTTTCGTTTTTAAGCTCGTATACCCTTATACCGCCGCTTACAAGCAGCATATTAAGCTCTGACAGATCGTAAACGGGAGAGCTTATCCGCACAAATCCGTTTTGGGGCTCCGCCTTCATAAGAGGGTACTTCTCCCCTATCAGCCTCATTGCACCTTCTACATTGTCAACGGCTATTTTTATGGAAGTACCGCATTTCTCCGCCACCGCCTCTGCAGAAAGCTCCTCTGTCAAATATCCGTAGCTCATTATGCCGTAAGTGGTAGCTATCTTCCCAAGCTCGTCAATAAGGTGGCTGGATATAAGCACCGTTACTCCCTGACTGCTAAGCCGCCCGATAATATCACGTACGTCCTTTATACCTGCGGGGTCAAGACCGTTGACAGGCTCGTCAAGTATAAGCAGTTCCGGCTTGCCAATCAGCGCTATGGCAATACCAAGCCTTTGGCGCATGCCCAAGGAAAATTTGCCCGCCTTCTTTTTGCCCGTGTCGCTAAGCCCAACAAACTCAAGCAGCTCTTTTATCTCATCCTCGTCAATGCCGCCGTTAAGAATAGCAAAGCGACGCATGTTTTCGATGGCTGTCTCGTTTTTGTAAAGGGCCGGCGTTTCTATAAGGGCCCCGATCTTGCGCCTTGCCGACGAAAGTTCCTCGCCGCCAAACAACCGCACCTCGCCGCCGTTTGCTTCGCTAAGCCCCAAAAGAACACGCATAAGCGTGGTTTTGCCTGCGCCGTTTTTGCCTATAAGCCCGTAAATTTCGCCTTTTTTTACGTGCAGGGAAACGTTGTTTACCGCCAGCAAACTGCCGAATTTTTTGCTAAGCCCCTCGGTTTCTATAACATATTCCATAGTCTTCTCCTTACTTAGTATTGCTTTACGCCCTGCTCAGCATCCACGGGAGCCGTCGCTGTAGGGTACGCTTCGTTTATAGCTTTGTAGCAGGGACAACTTTTATGGTGGTCGTTGATTATGCCGCAGGCCTGCAGATGGCTGTATACGGTAACGTCGCCCAAATACTTAAAGCCCCGCTTTTTCAAATCCGCCGCTATACGGTGTGAAAGTCCGTTACTTACAGGGATAAGCCCATCGTCATGTCCCCGATACAGCAAAGTCTTGCCCCCTGTAAAGCCCCAGATATAGTCACAAAAACTGCCGTATTCATTTCGCAGTTCCACAAAACAGCGTGCGTTATTTATTACTGCCCGTATTTTACCCACGGAACGTATCATCCCCTCGGTGTTCATGATGCGTTCCACGTCCGCCTCGGTATAACCTGCTATATTTTCATAATCAAAGCCGTCAAAGCAAGCGTCAAATACATGCTGCTTTTTAAGCATAAGCGACCAGGAAAGTCCGCATTGCATCGCCTCCATCATAAGATGGCGAAACATGGTTTTGTCATCGTGGGTGGGCACGCCCCACTCCTTATCGTGATAAGCCTTAAGCATATCGCTTCCTGCCGCCCAATCGCAATAAGACATATAAACACCGCCTTCCATTATACTATACTCCTGTTGCCCGTTTTTGTCAACAAATGCACTTGTTTTCCCAACGAGAGGGCTCAAAATAAACAACAAATTAACGCAAAAAACACGACAGAACACTTGTCCTACCGTGTTTTTGTCGGGGCGATTTATAAAGTTTAAAAGCCTTCTATAAGCCCTGCGTCGTATTTTAAAATCAGCGCCGCATCAAGACTGTTAACGTCACCGTCCGCGTTCACGTCGCCAAGCAAAAGCGCCTCACCCGTCAGCTCTTCAAGCAATGCGTTGTGACGAAGCACAAAAGCCGCGTCAATATTATCCGCCACACCGTCATCGTTAACGTCACCCACTACAAAAGCGCCGTCCACAAGCTCCGCACTAAGCAAAACCTCGTTACCTACGGCAAGGTTTGCAATAAGAGCGTTCCACTCCTCCTCCGTGCCTGCGTAGCGCACCCTGCTGAGAACGGTACAGCCGTCAAAGCTGAGCGGCGGAATTTCGCTTAGCGTGCACTGAAAATTAATACTTTCAAGAGCAGTACATTCCTCAAAAACAGCCTCCTCCAAAGTAGTAACACCTTCGGGAAGAGTTATTTTTTTAAGAGCGCTGCACATAGAAAATGCGCCCGACATTACCGTTGTAAGGCTTTGGGGCAAGGTAATTGCCTCCAAAGCTCTGCAGGATTGAAAAGCGTATTCTCCTATGGAGGTAATACCCTCCGGCAGGCTTATGCTTGTAAGGTTATGGCAACCCAAAAAGGCAACGTTACCTATGGAGGTAACGCCCTCCTCTATTATCACGCTTGTTATATCGGAAGCGTAAAAACGCCATTGGCTTGCCTCAAAAAAGCTTAGGTCCTCCATGGGGCCGTTGCCGGATACGGTAAGCACACCGTCCTCCAAGGTCCACGCAAGATTACCAAAGTTGCCGCTTTGCGCCGCAGAAGCGCTGAAGCAAAAAGAAAAAGCAGCTAAAATCAACGCCAAAACGGCGGCTATTGTTCTCTTCATTAACATATCCTCCACATAGGTTTTATTATATTATAACAGTTTACCTGCTTAAAGTCAATAATCACCCCTTTAAGCCTGCCAGCTTAAAAGAGCCCCCGACAAAAACCGCCTTGCCGTGACAACGGCAAGGCGGTTACATCAATTATTCGGATATTTCTGCAGAGCTTTCCTCAGGAGCTTTCTTAACAAAAGAGAATTCATAGCAAGAATCCTCGCCGTTAAGATATGCGGCAACAACCTGATGCTTTATAAAAGCGTCAACCGCATAGGTATCGGTGCCGAAGCTCATTTCCTCAGATTCCTCAGCTATGCCCATATCCACTGCGGCAAGGCTGCGTATTTCGTCAGTAATCTCGGCTTTGGGGCACAAAACCTTAAAGGCGGTGGCAACAACCATCTCTTCCTTTATAAGTTGAACCGCAAGCTCCTTCGCCTTTTCTTCGGTCATCCCCTCGTTACTAGCAAGAAGCTTATCGGTATAGCTTTTAATAAGCGCTTCGGGAAGAGTTGCATACTCACCCCAAGTGTTAACAAACTCGTTAAAAGCTTCATCCCCGCTAAGATTCTTTTCTTCTATAACAGCCCTTGCATACTCCATAGAAGGCATAAAGTATACGGTGTTTTTATTTGTATAATCCTGTATATCCACCATCTCCTGCTGAGGCGCCTTAACATCGGGCGCACCGTCCGGTCCGCAACCGGCAAAACTTAGGCAAACTGCCAATAATATTACAAGTGCAAAAATCTTTTTAAACACAAAAACTACCTCCATGTAATGACTATTGAACAGGATACCACATATATAGTAACAAAAAGCAAACAATTTATGTAGAAATTGTTAATTTGGGTGGTAAAAATAGACTAATCAAATGTTACAGAATTGTCAATTTTGGCGAAAAAGCTTAAACACCTTGACGGGGCGATATTTTTATTTTATACTGTAGGGGAATGGCTTATTATTAAGCGAGAAAAAATGTAGGAGTGTAGTTATGACAAGAATCAAAAAAAGCTTTTGCTTACTTCTTGCCCTTGTGCTTGCCCTTAACATCGGGGCTATAAGCAGCTTTATAAGCGACGAGGTTGCCGCAGATGAAGCAAGCTTTACCCTTATTAGCGGCAGCACCCTGACCGTTAAAGACAGTTTCCTTACAGATATCGTGCCCGGCACAACCGCAGGTACGGTTACTTCCAACTTTGAAGAAGATGTTACGCTTTACAACGCAAGCGGTGTTGCGGTAACGGATACTACGGTTATCGCTACAGGCTATACCGTAAAAAACGGTACGGCAAGCCTTGCTGTAGTTATTAAGGGCGACGCAGACTGTAACGGCGCGGTTAACACCTCTGACTTGGTGTTCATTAAGAAGAAGCTTACCTCTTCCGCCGCTATGCCCGAGGCTATGTTTGCTGCGGCAGACACCAACAGCGACAAGATGCTTTCCATTACCGACTACGCAATTTTGCGTTCCCACGTAGGCGGCAAGACCAACATGTTCTCCAACATCTACGGTGCGGAATATGTGCTTAGTGAGGCTACCGCAAAGTACGCAAGCGCCGAAAACGCACTTGCCAAGACCAACTCTACAGGCACGGTTGCCGCAGGCACTTATTACGTATTCAAGGGCTATCCCCACGGTCTTAACGGTATGTACAACCTTACCACCGACACCACGGGTGAGACCGCAGGCTTTTGGATCAACCCCACAGAGGAAGAAGAGCCTCCCGTTGTTACAGGCACTCCTTATGTAGTTGTTAAAGAAATAAACAAGTACGCCTCCTCCACCAACGCATACAACCAAAGTAACCCTTCCGGCACCGTTGCCGCAGGCACCTACTATATTTATAACGGTTATCCCAACGGCGTTAACGGTATGTACAACCTTACTACCGACACTACGGGTCAGACCGCAGGCTTCTGGATTAATCCCAACGAAAACGTTATAGCTACCGCAGCTACCTACGTGCTTGAAAAGGATATTCCCAAGTACACCACAGCAGCTGACGCGCTTGCACAGACAAACTCCAGCGGTACAGCTACGGCAGGTACTTACTATATTTATAAGAACTACCCCAACGGTTATCAGGGTATGTATAACCTTACCACCGACCCCACGGGTGCGACACCTCTCTTCTGGATAAATCCCGCTGACCTTGAAGATGAACCCGTTGCAACAGGCACTCCTTACGTGGTAATTAAGGAAATAAATAAGTACAGCAACTCTATAGATGCGGCTAATATGACCAACGCTGTAGGCACCTTGGCGGCAGGCACTTATTACATTTACAACAGCTATCCCAACGGCGTTAACGGTATGTACAACCTTACTACCGACCCTACAGGTAATGCCGCAGGCTACTGGATCAACCCCGCAGAAAACGTTACAGCTACCGCTTCCACCTATGTTTTAACTACCGATACACCTAAGTACGCTTCCGCTTCCGACGCTATCTCCAAGATAAACTCCACAGGCACGGCAAGCGCAGGTACATATTACATCTACAGCGGCTATCCCAACGGTTACCAGGGTATGTACAACCTTACCACCGACCCCACAGGTGCAGTTGCAGGCTTCTGGATCAACCCCACAGGCGTTGCCGTTAACAGGGACTTTGTTGACGCAAACGGCAAGGTTAACCTTACCCGCAACATCAACAAGTACAGCTCCTCTACCGATGCGCTCCACCAGACCAACGGTACCGGTGTTGTTGACAAGGATACCCAGTATTACATCTACAACGGATACCCCAACGGCCTTAACGGCGTTTACAACATCACTACCGACTCTACAGGTAAGACCGCCGGCGTTTGGGTTAACCCCGCAGAAAGCACCGAGCCTAAGCTTAACTACGGCACGGTTAAGGGTGTTTGGATTTCTCAGTTTGAAATAAACACCATTGCAGTTTCCGGCGGCAGTCAGGCAAGCAAGAGCACCTATACCACCAAGGTTAGAAACATGCTTAACGCTGTTAAGAACTGCGGCTACAACACCGTATTTGTTCAGGTTCGTCCCAACGGCGACAGCTTCTATCCTTCTACCCTTTATCCCATGTCCAAATATGTTGTAGGCGCATACGGCCGTACTGCATCCTACGACCCCTTCCAGATAATAATTGACGAAGCGCAAGAGCTTGCTCTTTCCGTACAGGCTTGGGTTAACCCCATGCGTCTTATGGAAACAAGCGAAATTACCTCTGTTGGCTCTACTTACAAGATTAAGCAGTGGTACAACGATTCCGCAAAGAGAGGCACATATATTGTTGCGGTAAACGGTACCTACTACCTCAACCCCGCTTATGCCGAAGTTCGCGAGCTTATCATTGACGGTGTTGAAGAAATTTGCACCAACTATAACGTAGACGGTATCCACTTCGACGACTATTTCTATCCTGAAGGAGTTACCTCCTCCTTTGACCAAGCAGCGTTCAGCTCCAGCGGTCAGAGCAACATAGGCAACTTCCGCCGTGCCTGCACCAACGCCCTTATAAAGGGAACCTACAGTGCAATTAAGGCTATCGACAGTAACATTATTTTCGGCATATCCCCTGCAGGCAGCATTAACAGCAATATGTACTACATTTATGCAGACGTTAAGACTTGGGTTAACAACAAGGGCTATGTGGACTATGTGGCTCCTCAGCTTTATTGGGGCTTTGAGCATACCCAAAGTCCTTTCCAGGAAGTTCTTGACGAATGGGCAACACTTGTAGGCAGCAAGGATTACGTTAAGCTTATAATCGGTCTTGACCTTTCCATGGCTTACGGCACTACCGACAGCTACGACGGTACAGAGTGGACCAATAATAAGGACGTTATTAAGAGGCAGATAGTTGCCGCCTCCCTTAAGGAAAACTTCGACGGCGTAATAATGTTCAGCTTGCGCTACTTCTACAACCCCTCTTCCGGCTACTACACAGGCAACCTCAGCTCCGAAAGAGCTAACTTCGAGCCTGTATTGAAGGCGCTTTACACAACAAACTAGACCAATATATACAGAAAAACGGCGGTAATTCGCCGTTTTTCTAAATCAAGGAGGAAAACACAATGTATACACACATCCCTAAACTTGGATTTGGAATGATGCGCCTGCCAATGAACGGCGCAGAAGTTGATATCGAACAAACCAAAAAAATGGTAGACCGCTTTATAGAGGCAGGCTTTACCTATTTTGATACCGCCCGCGGCTATATCGACGGACTTTCCGAGCGTGCGGTAAAGACCGCACTTACCGACAGATACCCCAGAGAGGCCTATCTGCTGGCAGACAAGTACTCCTGGTGGTGCGTTAAGGACGGGGACAGCGAGGGCTTCTTTAAGTCCCAGCTGGAGCGCACAGGGGTGGAATATTTTGACTTTTATCTTATCCACGCCCTTGACAAAAGCAGTTACGAAAAGTACAACGCCCAAAACGCCTGGCAGTTTTGTGCCGACCTTAAGAAGCAGGGGCTTGTTAAAAACTTCGGCTTCTCCTTCCACGACGATGCAGAATTTCTTGACAAAGTGCTTACAGAGCATCCCGAAGTAGACTTTGTTCAGTTGCAGATAAATTATCTGGATTGGGAAAGCGACTCTGTTCAATCCGCCCTGTGCTATCAGGTGGCACGCCGCCACGGCAAGCCCGTTACGGTTATGGAACCTGTAAAAGGCGGCGCCCTTGCGGTACTGCCCGAGGATGCACGCCGTATGCTTGCAGCGGTTGACCCTGACAGAAGCCCTGCGTCCTTTGCGATACGCTTTGCCGCCTCCCCCGACGGGATAATAACCGTGCTTTCCGGCATGTCCGACGAAGCGCAGGCAAAGGACAACATTGCCACCATGAGCGATTTTGCCCCCCTCTCCGCCGAGGAGACCGAAGCTGTTGCCGCTGTTGCGGAACTGCTTAACGCCATCCCCACCGTGCCCTGTACGGCTTGCAAATACTGCGTGGAAAACTGCCCCGCAGGCATAGCCATCCCCAACATATTAAGGGGCGCATACAACAGCTATCTATCTTACAACAACCTGCCCATGTCCAAAAACCGCTACAAGCAGGCGCTGGAAAAGGGCAACGCCGCTTCTGCCTGCGTGGGCTGCGGTGTATGTATGGAGGTGTGCCCCCAAAAGATAGCTATAAAGGACCTGATGGAAAAAGCGGCACAACTGTTTGAATAAGAAAATTTGGGTATATTATACATAACGGAGGACAACAATATGTTTAAAAGAATTACAGCTTTAATTCTCAGCCTTACATTTATCTGCTGTGCAGGCGCCGTAAACGCCGTTGCGCAAGAAGAAACGCAAAACACCTACAGCCATTATTACAAGGTATTTAACGTGGTTGGCGGCACTTGGGAGGAGGCCCAGGCCTTTTGCCAAAGCATAGGCGGCTACTTGGTTACCGTATCCGGCGAAGAGGAGCAGGACGGCATAACCGAACTGCTTAAAGAGCGCGGCGGTCTTAACTGCTATTGGGCAGGCGGCCGTTTGGTAGACGGTCGGTGGACTTGGGTAACGGGTGAAGCGTTTGAGTTTACCAATTGGGCAACGGGCGAGCCTAACAACCAAGACGGCATAGAAGGCTATATGGAACTGTTCGGCAAAAGGTACCACGGCGGCTTGGGCAACAAGCGTCCCGGTGCGTGGAATGACGCCTCCAACAGCGGCGCAAGCTATGCAGGCGAATTTTACGATATAGAAAACACCGGCTTTGTTTGTGAATGGGATCATGAGCCCTATTACGGCATTCCCTACGGGGATATTAATCTTGACGGGGTGGTTAACAACCTTGACGCCGCATACGCCCTTAAGCATGACGCAGATCTTATAAGCTTGGATTTGGGTCAGCGCATACGCGGCGACGTAACAGGCGACGGTATTGTAAACAATCTTGATGCCGCAAACATCCTTAAATACGACGCCGGTCTTATACTCTCCTTCCGTGCGGAGGCAGAAGCTGAATAAAGAGGTGTTTTTATGAAGATAGCTTTTTTTGACGCAAAGCCCTATGATAAACCTTCCTTTGACAGGCAGGGCGCAGAAAAAGGCATAAGCTTTAAGTATTTTGAGACTAAGCTTAACGAAGATACCGTAGACCTTGCCGCAGGCTACGACGGAGTTTGCGTTTTTGTTAACGACACGGTTAACGCCGCCGTTATAGACCGCTTGGCAGAGCTTGGCGTGGGCGTACTTGCCCTGCGCTGTGCAGGCTTTAACAATGTGGATATGAAGCACGCTTTCGGCAAGCTTCACGTTATGCGCGTACCTGCTTACTCTCCCTATGCGGTAGCAGAGCACGCTGTGGCTTTGCTTTTGGCATCGGTAAGGCATATACACAGAGCGTATATAAGAAGCCGCGATTTTAACTTCAGCCTGTCGGGACTTACGGGCTTTGACCTTTACGGTAAAACCGTTGGCGTTATCGGCACGGGCAGGATTGGCAGGGTGTTTATTGATATCTGCCGTGGATTTGGTATGCGTATTATCGCCCACGACCCCTACCCCGCCGAGGGCATAGACTACGTGGACAAGGAGACTCTTTTTGCCGAGAGCGATATAATCTCCCTCCATTGCCCCCTGACCGCCGACACCTATCACGTCATAGACGAAAAGGCGCTGTCGGCAATGAAAAAGGGCGTGGTGCTGGTAAACACCTCCAGAGGTGAA
Organism: Eubacteriales bacterium; assembly: GCA_045534025.1. Classification (GTDB taxonomy): domain Bacteria; phylum Bacillota; class Clostridia; order Oscillospirales; family CAG-382; genus SIG636. The sequence continues at coordinate 10,953 of JAZSIW010000076.1, forward strand.
GTCGGAGGCCA
>JAZSIW010000020.1:0-3684 GCA_045534025.1 Eubacteriales bacterium
TAACGCCAAACACGGCTTTTTCGACAGGCTGAAAAGACGGCAAAAAGCCGTCTTTTTTTGCTTTTTCTATTTCTTTTTATAAAACTTTGTGGTATAATAGTACAAAATGTAGAATTTTGGGGTGAAATCAATGATAGACAAAAATATATGGGAAGGTTGGGAGGTCTTGGAGCAGATAGGCTCCGGCGGCTTCAGCAAGGTGTATAAAATGCGCAAGCTGGATGACGACGAAGACTTTTGCTCTGCCCTGAAGGTTGTTTCCATACCGCAGGACAGCGGAGAATACGGCAGATATATTTCCGACGGTTACGACCATGAAAGTATCACCTCCATATTTAAAAGTCAAGCCGACCGCATAGTGTCGGAATTTAAGCTTATGCGCAAATTCCGCGGCACGGCAAATATTGTTAATTACGAAGACCACCGTATCATCGAGAGAGCCGACACCCACGGCTGGGATATACTTATACGTATGGAGCTGCTTACACCGCTTCACGATTATTACGCAAATCACCCCTTTGATGAAAGAACTATTATAAAGCTGGGCACGGATATCTGTACCGCCCTGGAGCTTTGCGAAAAGTTTAACGTGGTACACCGTGATATAAAGCCCCAGAATATTTTTGTAAACAATTTTGGCGACTTTAAGCTTGGTGACTTTGGTATTGCCCGTGTAATGGACCACGCCACCCGTGCAACCCGTGTGGGCACACCCTCTTACATAGCACCCGAGGTGTATAACAACAGTCCCAGCGACCGCAGAGCGGATATCTATTGCCTTGGCATGGTGCTGTATTGGTTGCTTAACGAAAGAAGACTGCCCTTTGCGCCCTTGCCGCCTGCACACCCTACCTCCGCCTCTATTGAAGAAGCGAATATGATGCGCCTTAGCGGTCAGCCCATAACTCCGCCCAAAAACGGCTCCCCCGCCCTTAAAGCGGCGGTTATGAAAGCGCTGGCGTTTAACCCCAACGAGCGTTTTTCCTCCGCAAGCGAGTTTAAGGCGGCACTGACGGCAAAGGCACCTGCTTGGGGCGTGTCAACTGTTACGGATAACGGCAAAGCTGTCGTCATAGACAAAGACAAGAAAAGCAAAGAGAAAAAGCAATCTCCTTCAAGCGGACAACAACAAAAAAAGAAAAACAAAGGGTTAATAGCGGTGATCCTCGCTTTGGTACTTCTTTTTGTTAGCGGCGGCGTTATCGTGGCACTGCTTCTTAGCAACAACGATAATTTGCCACCGCCGGAGGATAGCAACCATGTTGCAGTAACAGAAAGTTCTGAGGAGGAAAGCACAAAAGATGCATCCAACGAAGATAGCACTATTAGTGTGAATACCGAAGACAGCGAAAGTTCTGAAAGCAACGGAAGTAATGAGTCTTCAACCGAAGAAGAAAGCTCTGTTGTGCTTGGCCAAATATTATTGCGCACCGCGCCAAAGAAGACAAGATATTTTGTAGGGGAAGAGCTTGATACCGATGGTCTTACCCTTACCCTTGAATACAGCAACGGTTCAACCGAAAGCACAGACGAAGGCTTTAGCTGTGACCCCACAAGCTTTGACACCGCCGGTGAACATACCGTAACAGTCAACTATGAAGATTTTACCGTAAGCTTTACCGTTACTGTGGAGGACGTAGAGGTTTCTTCTATATCCGTTGAAAAAGTGCCTAACGATACGATCTACGTAGGCGGCACTGTAAATACCGACGGTCTGGAGCTTAAGGTGATTTACAGTGATGGCAGCGAGGAAACGGTAGACAGCGACTTCACCTGTACCCCCACAAGCTTTGACTCCGCCGGTGAACATACCGTAACCGTCACCTACGGCGGGAAGACAGCCACCTTTACCGTAGAGGTGGAAGAGCTTGAGGTTGAGTCGATTTCCGTAAAAACCAAGCCCTCCGATACAAGCTACTTTGTAGGCGAAAACATTGACACAGCAGGACTTAAGATTACCGTTTACTACTCTGACGGTACAAGAGAAGACATAACAAGCGGCTTTACCTGCAGTCCTACAAGCTTTTCTTCTGCAGGCACAAAAACCGTAACCGTCACCTACGGCGAAAAGACAGCCACCTTTACCGTAGACGTGGAAGCGATTGAGGTTGAGTCGATTTCCGTGAAAAGCAAGCCCTCCGATACAAGCTACTTTGTCGGTGAAAGCCTTAACACAGCAGGGCTTAAGATTACCGTTTACTACTCTGACGGTACAAGAGAAGACATAACAAGCGGCTTTACCTGCAGTCCTACAAGCTTTTCTTCCACAGGTACAAAGGCCGTAACCGTTGAGTACGGTGGAAAAAACACTACTTTCAACGTTACTGTTGTCCAACGAGAGGTAGAAAGGCCCTCCGGCAACCAATACGGTTCCCCTGTGGTGGTTCCCGCAGGCAAAACCAACTCTGCTGCAGGCGCTTCCTCCACCATTTCCAAAAATCTGACCGACACTGATGACGCGTCTCTCTTCCTTCCTGACGCTTCCGGCGCCAACACCTATGAATACTGGGGCGACTCTAACCGCACCAGACTCACCGACGGTATCACTGCAGCAGGCGCAGACATGGGTCCTAACGGCTCTCTCGAAGGCGTTACCGTTTCTTTCGTTGGCACCAACGCAATTTATGAATACGTTATCGACCTTGGCGAAACCAAGACCGATATCAACTCCATAGTGTTCTGCGGCGTTCGTGATGGTTTTGCTAACAAGCAAAATCGTGGCTTCAACACCGCTACAACTATGATTTACGTTTCCGATAGTCTCGGCTCTTGGGGTTCTAAGCTCGACGCCACATTCTCCTCCCAGCAACTGCCGAATGCGCCTTATATTAAGCATCAGGAATATGACGACGTTGAAAATATCGAAAACTACACCTACACCTACACTCTCAATTCCGCAGCTAGCGGCAGATATGTAAGAATTCTTGCTTCTTCTCCCGTATATTGCCTCCAGTTCGACGAAATAATGGTGTTAAATTGACAAAAAAACAAGCTAAATACTCTTTAAATATTTGGCTCGGGTTTTATGCCATGTACAAAACGCCCCTTGCAAGCATAGCTTGCAAGGGGCGCCTTTAATTTCCGTTCCTTCCCGCCGGGCCGTGGCCCGCAAACGAAACCCTGCTCTCTGGCAAGGGTGGTGACCTCTCCCATTTTTTGTGCTCCCAACGTCCGAGCAGTGCGGTGACATAAGCAGCGCACCGTCGGGAGGTCTGCATTCCCTGAATGGGAAGCCCGGTCTCCGCTTCGTAAATGTGGGTTTTTATGCGAGAACATCACGCACCAAGCAGGAAAAAACACATCCCTATTTTATGTACCGAGGACGAAAATTATTCCTCTTCCGTATCGGTATCGCCATCCAGCATGTCCAAGTCAAGGTCACCGAAAACCTCATCCTCAAACACTTCGGCAACACTTTCAAACTCGTCATCATCGTCTATGGTAACATAAACATCCTCGCCGTTTTCGTCACGTTCTTTTTTAAGAATAACATACTCACACTCATCACTGTCGATGGGCATGAACGCAAGATACTCGTTACCTTCAATTTCTAATCTGCCGATAATTTCAAAGGGGTTTTCGTTACCGTCCTCATCAATAAGAAAACAAGTTTCGCCCTCAAGTTCTTCAAAGTTTTCTGTCTTATTTTCAGCCATTACAGTATAACGCAGTGCGATATGTGCA
>JAZSIW010000135.1:0-12443 GCA_045534025.1 Eubacteriales bacterium
CCTCCCACGAGAGGAGGAGGGAAATTTTAAATGTTTGAAAAACTAAAAATTTAGACTGCTAAATTATTCGTCGATATCGTCAGCGGTGGGAGCCTGAGACCAGTCATAGTCAGTGTAGTTGAAAGCTTCTACAGTATAGCCGTCGCCAAGGTATTCCTGGAACCATTCAGCAACGATTGCGTCATCGTCATAATCAAGAACGTCAACGCCGTCAAAGGTTGCTGCGAAAGCGTCTTCAGCGGTATCAAAAGACCCAACCTGAACAGCCTGAGTGAGAACGAGAATTTCATACTGTTCACCGGCTCTTGCTGCGAATTCGTTGTCTGCATCTTTATCAACTATAAAGCTACCGAGGGACTTAACAGATTCGCCTGCGGGAAGGATGGCGTTTTCAAGCCCTGCTTCGGCATAGTCGAAAGCACCTACGGTGAAGATGCTGAATTCACCGGTAGCGTTATCGATAACCTTTATCTGGCACCAGTCATCAACGCCGTTGTCGGGCTGATTCCAAGACGCACAGTTGTTGCCATCAGGACAATTGCAGTGGAAGTTCAACTTAACGTCTGCGCCGATATCATAGGTATCTTCTACAGCGATAATGGTACGGATGTAAGCGTCGCCATCACCAACGTTGGTAACGGTAACTTCTTTTTCAACTTCAACATCGGGGTAAAGGATAGTAGAGTCGTCAAAGATTTCGTCTTGTCTGATGTCGATATCACCAACGGTAACAACGTTCTTGTTGAATTCGTCGTCGGTGAAGTAAGCCATGGTAGCGCTAACTACTGCGATAGCAAGCATTGCTACAACTACTGCGAGTGCAAAAATCTTCTTTTTCATGATGTGTCTCCTTCGTTTTTATTTTTTAATTTTTGAGAGCTAAGTAATTAATTATTTCGCAAAAAGCGAAAGTCGGTTATGCCGCATCGGCAAACCATTTTGTACAGTTTTGGGCATTAACCGCGCCAAAAGCCTTATGGCAGGCTTCCTCGGCGCTGTTCAATGTAGCCACCTGTACGCCTTGAGATAATACAAGAATATCGTAAGTATCGCCGACAAGCTCTTTCCAATCATCTACATCGTTGTAAAGATAGGTCTGAAGCAAACTTGCATGCGTTTCGCCTCCTACAGGGAGGATAGAATCGTTTGCATAATAATACACACCAACGACATACCTAACACCGTCTCGTTCGAAGCATACGTCCTTACCCTCTTCCTTGGGCCATAACATACCCGTGCCGTTAAGCTTGGAGTCAACGATGCCGAGGTGATTCTCCTCTATGGGGTTAACCCATTCACCGTTAACATATTCCATCTCAAAAGCGAAAAGTGTACGGACATAGGCATCAACATTACCTATGTTAGTTACTGTTACAAATTTATCAACATAGCAATAATCTGTATCAAATACCTCGTAAGTGTTGCCTCCAAACTTAAGTTCTTCGGCTACATCGGCTGTTTTGGGTATCATAGGCTTATCGTCTGCAAATTCCTCGATACCGCCAAAAGCGTCCCGTTGATATTCATTTTGTGTTATTTTAACCTTACCAACGGTCATTACGTTGCCTTTATACTCGGTATCTTGAAAATATGCAACAGTAGCGCTTATTGCGCTAAGGCATAGAAAAATTGCAGCAATACTCAGAAGGATAATCTTTTTTTTCATTAAAATTAACCTCCTTAAGATTTAAGCACTATTCCTGAGATTGACCGTAAACTGCGGTCCATGCAGCGCCTTCGTCTTCAAAGCTTGCCTTTTGGATAGCATAAGCTTTGAATATAAGGCTGCCGTCTGTAATTACAGACAGACTACCGGAAGCGGTATCGAGGTCTGCTTCGGTAATTTCGGTGCTTACCGAAACCGCGTTGCCTTCAATAATGCTTTGTGCGTCAATAGTTGAATTGGCGGGAACTTCCACATAGTAAATGTAGCTGTCGCCGTCCTGCTTGAGGAAAGTCCAATATGTATCAACGCTAAAGCTTAAAGCATCCTCACAGTTACCAATAGCTTTGGTAAATGTTGCATTATCTGCTGTGGTCCAACCTGCAGCGTTCATCTCTACAAACACGTATGCATCTACAAGGTTGTCTTCATCGTCATCGGGAGCAAAAGTAACCTTAGGGTCTTTTGCAATCTCCATACCGGGAACAACCAAATAGTCGTTTGTGCCATCGTTATTGTCGTATTCGGAAGTATCGGTTTCGCTAAGTCCGAGGTCAGCAAAATCCGCTGCTACAAACACGTTGGTTACAGGGTCTGTAGTGTCCTGCAAATACGCAACCGTAGCGCCGATGGTGCAGGTCATGATAAGCATTAAAGAAATTGCGAGAATCAAACTTTTTTTATTCATTTGTCATTCTCCTTAAAATGCGAGGGAATTAGTTTGCCCAGTCTGTTGCTGCGAAAGCGTCAGCTGCAGTAGCAAAACCGTCTGCCTGAACAGCGTAAGCCTGAACGGTAATCTTTGCGTCGGCGTAATCGGCAAGCTCGGTACCGTCTACATCGCCGCTGATTTTAAAGCTGTTGAACACCTGAAGGTCTTCGTCTGCTTTTGCGATCGCTTCGTACGCATAGATGTTTTGCGTACCGGCAACCAAGCTCCAACCATTGTCAGACAGCTGAGTTGCGATCGTCACATAGCCACCTTCGGCCGCTGCTTCGATGGATTCAATGCCGTTGTCAATCTTTACGAAGATCCAGCAATCCTCACTATCTGCAGCAACGTGAACGGTAGGGTCCTTAGTGTAAGAGTGGTTGGGGAGAAGCTTGTACGTGTTTGCTTTAACACGATCTGCTCCTTCAACACTAACACCGTCTGCAGTTACCTTAGCTTCGTCCAAGGTAATTTCAACGTCACCAACGGTAAAGGTGTTTACAACTTCATCAGTCTGGGAGGTTAAGTATGCAAGCGTGCCCGCAACGGAAACGATGCAAACCAAAACCATAGCAAGAGCAATAAGTGCCACCTTTGTGAACTTTCTGTTTTTCATACGTAATCTCCTTTCTTAAGAATATTGTTTTTGGATTTATTTTTTGCCTTCTCAGGCTTTATCCACTTTGTTTGAGTCTTTTCCCTCTTCTTCGCCGACTTTGTCAGAAGTCACATCGCCTTCCGCAGGCTTCTTGGACTGCTGTTTGGGGTCAACTGCTTGGATATCCTTTGCAAAGGTGTTAACCTTTTCAGTTTGGGGATAAAGTATATCGGGGAGGAATACCAACAATATAAGCAGTGCTCCGAAGGCTATTGCCACATATATTCCGGGAGGGTTGCTTATAAAATCTGCAACACGGCCAAGATAAGGAACGGAAAACTTAACCACGCCCTGAATATTATCATAGGTCGTATACGGGTCAAAAACATGCAACTTATTGCCGTGTTTATCGGTTTTAATATTACCGTCTTCATCATATTGGTAATTATCGTTATTTATACCGTAGGTATAGTAACGGGTGCCCGAAATTGTGTTTTGAATAAGGCCGAGCTTATGGGTAGCAGTGTTGCCCTTTTTATCCAAAGCGTAGGTGATTACGTCGCCAACCTCAATTTCACCGGGCTTGACATCCTTTACATAAACCAAAGAACCGGTTTTAATATCGGGCTCCATGGAAGGGGAAACAACCACGAATGTTTTATATCCGAATATGCGTAAACCTGCCAACAACAGCGCAAATAAAAGCACTATCCCTATAAGTGTCCACGTAACAATATTGATTGCCAGCTTAATGCTTTTGTTCATAAGCTCCTCCAAAATGAAAATAAAATATACATCTGCAACCTCAATTTTGCCACGCAAACGTATTTTTGTCAATATCTTTGTGCATTTTTTGTCTTTTTAAACAATTTTTATTGTGCTTTTTTGTACAATTCAACAAGCACATTTGCTTTAATTTGATAGCGTTTTAAATTGGTAAACGAAAAATAAACTTCGTTGTAAAAACGACCACCGACAAATTGCTTCCGCAAAGAGTTACGGTGGCCGTTGCCACATCGTTTTTTTAAAACAAGGTTTTACTGTTCTTTTATCTCAGCTATTTTAGCAATAGAAAGGACAAATATCTCCACGCTTTTTTCAAATTCCGCAACGCTTAAATATTCATCACGGTCGTGAGCTTTACCCCTGCCCTCGCCCAAAAGCCCTCTGTACTTAGCGATAGTGCTGCCAAAAGCCACGGTGTTGGGAAAACTGCGGGCATACGTTCCGCCGCCCATTGTGTAGGGTTTGCTATCCTCACCCGTTACAAGTTCGCACGCCTCGGTAAGTGCTTGGATTTCGGGCTTGTTCGGGTCAAAACAATAACCGTCGGAATGGGTATCCTTAATTATAATGCCGCCGTACTGTGCCGCTGCCGCAGCAGCATTTGCTTTTATGCTTTGCCAACTGCCGGAACGCGGAAATCTAATGTTAAAGTTTTGCACCAAAGCACCGTCCACAGTCTTAAGCAAGCCACCCACGCAGGTAAGGTACCCCATAAGCTCGGTACTGTCTTGTATATTAAGCTGTGTTCCCAAATATTCGGCACAGGTTTTCTTCAAAAACTCAAGGCTTTGTTTTTCGCTGTCGTTGAGAGCAACATTATCAAGAAGGTACGCCGCAAGCATAGCAATGGCGTTTTGGCCTTCCTCAGGCAATGCGGCGTGGGCGGTCTTACCTGTTGCCGTTATTTTTGCCTTGCCGTCAGCATACTCAACACTTATGCCTTCAACAAGTGTAAGGCTGTCTTCGGAAACAGCTTTTACTACAGCAAAGGCTTTGCCTGCAACAGCGTTGGTTACGGTTCCGCCTTCCATATACTCTATGTTTTCAAGAACCGCAGGTAACTTAACATCCAGCTTACCTATACCTTTTTCGCCCGTGCAAACTGGAAATTCACTATCGGGAGTAAATGAAAAGAAAGGGGCTTTGTGAGTTTTCAGGAAGTAAGGAAGGTCGTTCATGCCGCGCTCCTCGTCACCGCCCATTATAAGACGAATAGAGAACGGAAGCTTAATGCCGTTATCCTTGAAAAAGCGCAACGCATAAAGTGCCGCAACAGCAGGGCCTTTATCATCCTCGGTACCTCTACCGATAAGCAGTTCGTTTTCAACGGTCAGTTTGTAGGGAGGATAGGTCCATCCCTCCCCTGCGGGAACAACGTCAAGGTGAGCTACTATGCCCATTTCTTTTTCGCTGTCGCCGTATATAAGGCTGGCACAGTAATAATCGTGATTTTCGCTCTTAAAGCCATAGCCCTTGCCTATATCAAGCATCTTGTCTATTGCCTGTGCACTACCCTTACCGAAAACATACTGTCCCTCCGGTGCAGTGCCGACACTTTCTATCTCTATAAGTGCGCCAAGATCAGCAATATACTCGCTACGCTTGGACTTTATATATTCCTCTACCTGCTTGTGTAAAAGCTTTGCATCCATAAAACTATCTCCTATCATAAATACTGCCGCCGTAGATATCAGTTGCCACATACAGCGGAAAATCCTTAAACATAAGTTTTTTTACAGACTCACACCCAAGCTCCTCAAAGCCTATGACCTCAAGGGCGGTAATATGGCTTGCGGCAAGGGCACCGGCGCCGCCCAATGCAGCAAAATACGGACTGCCGTATTTGATAATAGCCTCCGTTACAGTAGCGGATCTGCAACCTTTGCCGATGGTCGCCGCAACGCCTGCCGCCAACAAACGTGGGGTAAAAGCATCCATTCTGCAAGAAGTGGTGGGGCCGAAAGAGCCGCAAACCTTTCCTATGGGTGTTTGCGTGGGCCCTGCATAATATATAACCGCATCCCGTAAAGAAAACGGCAGTTCTCCGCCGTTTTCCATTAAATCCGTAATTCTTTTATGCGCCGCATCTCTTGCGGTATAAACCGTACCCGACAGCAAAACGCTGTCACCTGCTTTAAGCTCGGGCGCAACCAAGCGAAGCTCCGCCGTGTTTAATTTAAGCATTTTTCGCTGTCCTTTCAATAGCCTCTAGGGCTTCCTCCAACACACGCTTTGTATGGTCAATGCCTGCACAAATCTGCTGACTTTTTTGCTTAAGAATATCTGCCGCACGCAGGGCCGCCGCTGCATTTTCTCTTGCTTTGGCACTTATTGCGGCAACGCTTATCTCCGCCTTTTGGGCGGCTTCCTCTGCTGCTTTTGCCTTCATCGCTTCTGCTTCCGCTATTATAAGGGCGGACTGATTTTCCGCAAATAAAAGCTTCTCGCCCATACGTGCGCAAAGCTCCTCGTACTTGGCGCTTTGCTCCTTACCTTCGTTTTGTGCTTCGGCAAGTGCCTTTTCCAGCTCCTCTATACGGCTTTTGTACTTAGCTTCCAGCCCTTCCTTTTCGTTCATAACGGCTTTTACGGCGTCATCCTTTTCGCTTATGGCCCTTTGGTGGTCGGCGGTAATACGCTCTATAAAATGCTGTACCTCTTCTTTATTATAACCTTTTTTAGCCTCACTGAAAACAACATCTACTGCCATAAACTGACCTCCGTAAATATACATACAAAACTTCGACATTATTCTACCAAGTTTTTGTCGGTAATTCAAGCCTTTTTTTGATTTTTTTGATTTTCGGGCTAATGTCTGCATATAATCCCTTGAAAGGGTTGGACTTTTTATGCTTTTGGACAGAATACGTGATGCTTTGTGGGGAGCGCCGACCCTGCTGCTGTTGCTTGGATTTGGGCTTTATTTTACCTTGCGACTTGGATTTTGGAAGCCCTCCATGCTGACACACGCCTTTAAACACACCTTTTTTGCAGGGAGCAAAAAAGCGCAGGGCAACAATCTGTCATCCTTTTCCGCCTTGGCTACGGCGCTGGGCGGCACGGTAGGCGTTGGCAGTATAAGCGGGGTTGCTTTGGCTATATCGGTGGGCGGTGCAGGAAGCATTTTTTGGATGTGGGTTTGCTCTGTTCTGGGGCTTGGGCTTAAATATGCGGAGGTTGCACTCTGTCACGCAAGGCGCAAAAGCACAAAACGGGGATTTACGGGCGGTGCTATGTACTGCCTGCAGGATCTAGGCTACAGACGGCTTGCGGTGCTGTTTGCCCTGTTTTGCGTTGCTTCCGCGGTGGCAGGCGGAAGCGTTGTGCAGGCAGGTGCGGTAGCTTATGTGCTAAGCCCTAAAATCAGCTCTATTGCCGTAAGGGGTGCCTTAATTTGGGGCATCACCCTGATTATTATATGCGGCGGCAGAAAAAGGATAGCCAAGGTCAACGAGGCGGTGTTGCCGATTGTATCTGCTTTGTTTGTTTTATCTACCGTTTATATCATAGCGGCAAATGCAAAAACTTTACCCTCTGCCTTTGGACAAATATTTGGGGAAGCATTTGGATTTAAGCAGGCGGCAGGCGGTATCGGCGGCGCAACAATGATGCGTGTAGGCTGTGTACGGGGAAGCTTCAGTCACGAAGCAGGTATGGGCTCCTCCCCAATATCCTATGCCGCCGCCACCGAAAACGACTCACACATACAGGGGCTGTGGGGAGTAACCGAGGTGTTTGTGGACAGCTTTGTTGTAAGCACGCTTACGGCACTTGCCTTACTATCCACAAAATCGGCACGGCCTGAGGAGATGTTTTACGCTTTATTCGGTAATACAGGCACGGCAATATACGGCGTGGCGCTGGGCTTTTTTGCCTTTGCAGCGATAATAAGCTGGTGCTTTTACGGTGAAGAGGCGTTGGCATTCTTATCGCCCAACGGTAAACGCTGCTTTGCCGTCTTCAGGCTGTTTGTAGCCTTTGGTGCGGCGATGGGTGCTGTTTTATCAGAATCTGCCGCATTTGCCGCCGCAGATATCTGGGGTGTGCTTATGATGTTTATTAATTTATTCTTACTTTACAAGACAAGGAGTGATATTATTGCAATGGCAAAGCAAAAGCGTAACAGAGACGCTTAAAGAGCTCAAAAGCGGCAAAGAAGGGCTTACTGAAAAGGAAGCGCAAAAAAGAATATCAGAGGGGAAGGAAAACCGCAGCAATCACAAAAAGCCGCCTTCACTGATTAAACGTTTTTTTGCACAGCTTTCCGACAAAATGATAATAATACTGCTTATAGCGGCAGTAATATCCTTTACCGTTGCTGTTGTAACCGGTGAAAGCAGTGCTGACAGCTTTATAATTTTACTTATAGTCTTTATTAACGCCGCCGTAGGGGTTATACAGGAAAGCCGGGCCGAAAAAGCAATAGAGGCACTACGAAATCTTTCTGCCCCCCTTTGCACCGTTATGCGTGACGGTAAAAAGCGGCGTATACCTTCGGAAGCCATAACGGTCGGTGACATAGTACTGTTAAATAAAGGTGACTTTATACCTGCCGACGGCAGACTTATAGAAAGCGAAGGGCTTACGGTTAACGAATCCATATTGACGGGTGAGTCCGAAGGTGCGGAGAAGCACGCAGATAAAATACTTGACAAAGATGCGCACATAGCGGAAATGACAAATATGGTGTTCGGTTCTACAGCGGTTATGGGCGGCCACGGAAGCTTTGTTGTTACTGCGGTGGGTAACGACAGCTGTGTGGGCAGAATAGCCGGAATGCTTGCGGATACGGAAAGAGAACCTACACCCTTGCAGAAGCGCTTGGCAAAAACGGGAAGTATGCTTGGAAATTTGGCACTTATTATATGCGGCGTAATTTTTGCCTATGCCCTTGTTAAGGACATGCCGCCAATTGATATGTTTATGACGTCCGTAAGTCTTGCCGTGGCGGCGATACCCGAAGGTCTTCCCGCCATTGTAACCATAGTGCTTTCCATAGGAGTGCAACGCTTAGCCAAGCGAAAGGCGGTGGTAAAGCGTCTGCCCGCAGTAGAGACCCTTGGGTGCGCAAACGTCATATGTACCGATAAGACGGGCACGCTTACCCAAAACAAGATGACGGTTACGGAAACCTACGGCGAAGGCGAGCGTTTACCGCTGCTTGCTTTGCTTTGCAACAACGATGACTCCCCCACCGAAAACGCTTTGCTTAGATATGCTAAAAAACATAAGAGCGCTGAAGATGAAAAGCGATATCCCAGGGTAAAGGAAGTACCCTTCTCCTCCGATACCAAGTGTATGGCGACGGCACACCGATTTGAAAACGGTTACCGTATTATTATAAAAGGTGCGCCCGATATTATCCTGCCACGTTGCAGTAACAAGGGAGATGCCATAGCGAAGGCGGAGGAGATGGCGGCAAAGGCGCTTAGGGTTATAGGTTTTGCTTATGCAGACTGTAATAAATTGCCCGAGGATTTGTTTGACAAGGGGCTTTCCTTCAGCTTTGGGGGACTGGCAGGTATAAGCGACCCGCCAAGAAAAGAAGCGGCAGAAGCGGTACGGCTTTGCAAAAAAGCAGGAATAAAGCCCGTTATGATAACGGGCGACCACAAAGTTACCGCCATAGCCATTGCCAAGAAGGTAGGGATATACAAAGATGGGGACGGTGCATACACGGAAAAAGAAATACTGATGCTACCCAAGGAAAAGCAAGGAGATGCTATACGTGAGGCCTGCGTATTTGCCAGAGCCACACCCGAATTCAAAGTGCGCATTGTGGATGCTTACAAGGAGGCAGGCTTGGTAGTTGCCATGACCGGTGACGGAGTTAACGATGCGCCTGCGTTGAAGCGTGCAGACATAGGATGTGCCATGGGCGGATGCGGCACGGACGTTGCCAGAGAAGCGGCGGATCTGGTACTGACGGATGACAATTTTGCCACCATTGGGGCGGCTGTGGGACACGGCAGAAGGATTTACGAAAACATAAAACGAAGTGTGCGCTTTTTGCTTTCCTGTAACACGGGTGAAATACTTACTGTATTTACGGCTATGATGCTTGGGCTGGGTTCTCCTTTAACCGCAATGCAGCTTTTGTGGGTCAACTTGGTTACCGACTCTTTACCTGCCATATCTTTGGGGATGGAAAACGGCAACGAAGGGCTTATGGAGAAGCCGCCTATACGAAAAAACCAAAGCCTGTTTGCTGAAAACATGGGACTGAAAATACTGCTCGAAGGACTTGTTATCGGCGCCCTTTCCTTTACCGCATATTATACGGGATACGTCCGTTTCGGCAGTCCTGCCCTTGGCGGGACGATGGCGTTTATGGTTCTTAGCCTTTCACAGCTTGTGCATTCCTTTAATATGAGAAGCGATTTGCCCATTTACAAAACAGGGTTGTTTGGCAACAAATATCTTTGCCTGTCTTTTGTTTTTTGCACCGCCTTACAGTTGTCAACGGTAATATTTGCGCCGATGCGAGGTGTTTTCGGCACTGTTTTGCTTACGGGAACACAATGGGCTTTTGTTGCAGGGCTGTGTTTAGTTCCCCTTGTTTTGTCGGAAGTTTACAAATTGTTATTTATATGTTGTCAAACTAAACACAAATAGTTTGTAAACTATTAATAAGCAAGTTTTTAGGAGGTATAAATGAAGACTATTGTTTTAAAGCCCAACGACGAGCGGATCACAAGCTTTGGCAGACATACTTACGTTGACGGTATGCCCGCATTTTGTTGGCCCAACAGCGGCTTCAGATTTTCTTTCAGAGGTAACAGCGTTACTTTAAGCTTTTTACCCTTTGAAACACCGTATACACATTATGTTTTAATAAAAGTTGACCGTATGGTACAGCGTTTTCCCATATCCACGGGTAATGAAAAGATCATTATAGAAGGGCTTGAAAACAAGCGCCATAACCTTGAGTTTATAAAGATAACCGAAGGTGAAGGAATAGACGAGCGTATTGTTTTCGCCGGTGCGGAGATACAGGGGCTTACTCCCGAGGTGTTCCTGTGGCCTTTACCTGCAGGCAGGCTTAAAATTGAGTTCATCGGTGACTCCCTTACCGCAGGCTACGGCAATTTAGGCCCTGCTACGGAAAAGAAGTTCCATACATATCAGCAAGACAGCACCAAGGCTTATGCCGCCGTTTGTGCCGAGCTTTTGAATGCGGAAGCTCACTATGTTTGCTACAGCGGCAAGGGCATATACTCCAACTGCAACGGCGTTAAGAATTATGAGATTCCCATATTCTTCAACCACGCTTCCAGAGTAACGGGCGAACCTTGGGATTTTTCCAAGTGGACCCCCGATGTTGTAGTGGTTAACGCCGGCACGAACGATTTTGTAGGCAAGGTTGACCCCAATAACTTTGTACCTGCGGTTGTTGACTTTTTACATCAAGTAAGAGCAACCTACCCAGAAGCGTACATATTTTGGGTGTTCGGTATGATGACGGAAAGCGCATTCCCCTATCTGCAGGAGGCCTTTAAGCAATTTCCCGATGAAAAGGCAAAGCTTTTAAAACTGCGCTGTATGACGGAGTTTAAGGACGAACAGGGCGCAAACGGGCATCCCAACGTTAAATCCGCACGCAGACAGGCAAAGGTTGTGGCAAAGTTTATAAAGAAGGAGCTTAAGCTTTAATATGGCAAAGATATATAAGTCTGCCGAGGAATTAGTGGGCAATACTCCCCTTTTGGAGCTTTGCGCCATAGAAAAAGCCATCGGCACGGACTGCACAATACTTGCAAAGCTGGAAAGCTTTAACCCTGCGGGCAGTGCTAAGGACAGGGTTGCCTCGGCTATGATAGAGAGAGCCGAAGAGCTTGGGCTTTTGAAAAAGGGCGGCGTTATTATAGAGCCTACCTCGGGCAACACGGGCATAGGTTTGGCAAGGGTGGCCGCAATAAAGGGATACAGAGCCATTATCGTTATGCCTGATACAATGTCGGCAGAAAGACGTGCACTGGTTACGGCGTACGGCGGCGAGGTGGCGTTAAGCCCCGGCGCGGAGGGGATGAACGGAGCAATTGCCCTTGCCCAAAAATTGGCGGCAGAAACTCCGAACAGCTATATTCCCGACCAGTTTAACAACCCTGCAAACCCCGAGATACATTACAAAACCACGGCGCCCGAGATTTGGGATGCTACCGAAGGTAAGCTTGACATTTTTGTGGCAGGCGTGGGCAGTGGGGGCACGCTTGGCGGTGTTGCAAGGTTTATGAAAGAGAAAAATGCAGATATACAAATAGTTGCAGCGGAACCTGCAGGCTCTCCCCTTCTTTCGGGCGGAGCGGCAGGCAGTCACGGCTTACAGGGCATAGGTGCAAACTTTATCCCTGCGGCGGTGGCAGACCGTCCCTTTGACAGGGTGGTTACTGTGAAAGACGAAGATGCCTTTGAATATACCCGAAAGCTTGCAAGACATGAAGGCCTGCTTTGCGGCATATCCTCCGGTGCGGCCCTTTGGGCGGCTTGCGAATTGGCATCGGAAAACAGCGGCAAGACCATTGTTGTTGTTTTGCCTGACACAGGCGAAAGGTATCTTTCCACAGGAATTTTTTAATATCCCGCAAGAAAAAAACGCTTTGAGCGACATACTCAAAGCGGTTAGTTTTTGGGGGTCCCCATGAAGCCTGTCGGCTTCATGGGGTGTTTTTTAGTTTTGAATTTTG
>JAZSIW010000133.1:0-2769 GCA_045534025.1 Eubacteriales bacterium
TATTCAGCATCCTTAAACACTTCTTCGGTTTCACCCATAAAGGACATAGAAGCGGTAATCTTGCCGTCTTTTTCAGACCAAGTCATATCCATGGACATACCTGCGGCTTCCATTTTGCCCTTGCCGTCTTTTTCAAAGGTAATTGTGGTGGTTACACCCTCTTCGGTAACAGTCCAAGAACCAATAATGCTGTCGCCGCCGCAGGAAACCATAACGATTGCGAGAGATGCGAAAACAAGAAGTAATGCCAATGCCTTTTTCATTGATATATCCTCCAAAAATTTGTGATACACAGCCTTCGTTTTTTAGTAAAGTTCTGTGTTCCTGTATATTATACACAAATTGTGGGGGGGATGTCAATAGTTTTGGGCAAATTTTACAAAAAACTTTTTAATAATACCAAAACCAAGGCGCTTTGCGTGTAATAATCTTGTGGCAGACCGAAAGCTCCTCTACGCTTATGTCAAAGTAGCGGCTTAGGTTATAGCCTGTGGTAAAGGTACCGTCCGAGTAACGGTTGGCACTGCTCCAGGTGGGGTCCATAATTACCCAGCGGTCCTCTTCTTCCAAATACGCCTCCGCAATCAGGTGGTTTACGGTGTTTATCTCCGCGCCTTCCGCATCAATGGGGAACTGGCCGTAAACATCGGTTAGAATACAAGGGATGCCCTGCGCCTGTATAAGCGCACAAAGCAGGTTTGCATAGCCTTGACATACGGCATATCTGTTAAGAAATACATCTTCCGGTGAAAGGTTGGTGCTTTCGGTAACTCCGCCGTAAAAATCCAAGTCGTAGTATATGTTTTCCGTTACCCAGCGGAACAGGGTATGCATTTTTTCATAGTCGCTTTGTTCCGTTTCCGTAAGGCTTGCGGAAATTACATACATTTGCGGCGACAGCAAAAGGTAAAAACCGTCGGTGGGGTCTATGACTTCGGCTAAAAGTTGTGCGTTGTGCTCCAGCACGGGGGACTGCTCCAAGTAATATTCCCCGTCCTTATAATCAAGGTAATAACGCTCTCTGTTAATATAAGACCAGGAATTTATGTCGCCGCTTGCGTGGTGGTACAGGGATACATAAACACGCCGGTTTATTCCGCTAAGGTCAAAGTCTGCTAAAAAATAGCTGTGTGGCGGGATATCTATATATTGGTCGTCCAAAACCGTACCGTCTTCGCCGTCGTGTATACGTATCCACACCGCATCAATGTTCTCGTGCTCCAAAACTCCGCTTACACTAAGGGCAGTGCCGTCTACGGAAATTGCCACGTACTCCTCTTCGTAGTAGGAGGTTTTAAAGGCGTGCTTGTCTTCAGCGGGGGGGACTTGGCTTTCCTCGGAAGAGCTTTCTTCGGCATGGCTCTCCTCGGCAGAGCTCTCCTCGGCAGAGCTCTCCTCGGCGGAGCTCTCCTCGGCGGAGCTTTCTTCGGGTGCTTCCGCAGGGAAGCTTTCTATAAGCTTCGCGTCGTATTTTAAAACAAGCGCCGCATCCAGGCTGTTTACGGTGCCGTCACCGTTGGTGTCGGCGTTTTCTATCTCCTGCCTTATCTTTGCATCATATTGCAAAATCCAAGCGGCATCCAAACTGTTTACGGTAGCGTCCCCGTTCACATCGCCCGTGGTTGCGGCGGCAATCGGAAACGAAAAGTATGATAAGACCGTAATAAATACTAAAACAAGGCTTGCTATTCGTTTTTTCAAACCGTCGCCTCCTAAAAAGCCCGTCTTTTTTATTATTATAACACCGTAAGCAGATAAAGTCAATTTGTCTGCAAGGACAATCTCCCCAATAAAAAGCACACCAAAGGCAAAACGCCTTTGGTGTGGGTAGTGTATAAAGTTTATTCAAAGGAAGCTACAACCCTAAGCTGGGTGGCGGGCACCGTCCAAGGGTCTGCGGGGTCATAGCCGTTAAACATAAGCTGTATCTCGTCCCCTGCGGAAACTTCAACGGTTGCGGTGGCAACAACGGGGTCGCTGTCGCTCCACTGAGTGTCGCCGTACTGATAGGTGGTAAGGTTGTTTATTGCATAAGTCCAGTCGCCTTCAGGCATCTGTATTGTAAGCACGCCGTCCTCGCTTGCGGTCCAGGTGTAGAAAACGCCTTGACTGCTTTGGGCAACCTCAACAAGGTTTTCGCCTATTACAAGCTCTATGGGGTTTTCCATGTGGCCTGCGGGAAGTACAAAATCAAGGGAAAGTATAACGGTTTCTTCACTGTCGTTAGTGAAGCTGTAGCTTTGGTAAAGGTCGGTTATTTCACATTCTTCACTAAAGTCGCCTGCAGTAGCTACAAGAGTCATGCCGTTTTTGTAGGTTATTTCAAAGTACACGGTTACGCCGGGGGCAACAACAAATTCCTCTGCTGCCACAACGGTGTGAGGAAGCTCCTCCGTGCCGTATACAGGCTCGTCATCGGTGGGTGCACCCTCAAACTCGGTTATAAGCTGTGCGTCATACTTAAGTACCTGCGCAGCATCAAGGCTGTTTACGGAAGCATCGCCGTTAACGTCGCCGCGCAAAAGCTTGTCTTCATCAAACTCTATAAGTAAGGCGTCATACTTAAGTATCTGTGCCGCATCAAGGCTGTTAACTGTGCCGTCTATATTAACGTCGCCAAGGAGGAAGGGGATTTCTTCTTCGGAAGAGTCTTCGTCGGAGGAACCGTCCTCAGAGCCTTCGTCGGAGGAAAGGTCTTCGTTGGGCTCTTCATCGGAAACATCCTCGGATGCGCCTTCGTCAGCGGAAAGGTCCTCAGAGGGGTCTTCA
>JAZSIW010000100.1:0-13725 GCA_045534025.1 Eubacteriales bacterium
AATTTAAATAACAATAGGAGATATAATGATCAAACTACAAGGAAAAAGAAACTCAGCAATAGTATTTGCTGACAAACTTGACAAGCCTACCAAAACACAGATATCCTCGCTGTTGCGAGAGGAAGCCTACTCCGACAGCAAGATACGCATAATGCCGGATACCCATTCGGGGAAACATGTTGCAGTCGGAACAACGATGACCGTATCAAAGAGAATTGCACCTGCACTGGTGGGAGTTGATATTGGTTGCGGTATGGAGGTTGTGTTTTTGGCTGAGCGAGAGCTTGATTTGGAAAAGCTTGACAGGATGATACATTCTCACGTTCCCGGCGGTGCAAAGGTACATGACACCCCTCTTGAAGCCTTTGACCTCGATAGCCTGATTTGCAAAGAAAATGTGGATCAGGAAAGAGCACTCCGCAGTCTTGGAACTCTTGGCGGCGGAAATCACTTTATTGAGGTGGACAGGACGGAAAGCGGTGGACTTGTGCTTGTTATCCATTCAGGGTCAAGACAGTTGGGAAGTGATGTTGCAAGCTATTATCAAGAGCAGGCGTACCGCTATCAATGCAAAAAGCAACGCAAACGCACAAAACAAAGCTATTACGATGCAAAGGACGTCGGCTCATATTACTTTTCCAAAGCTGAAAAGGGTACTGTAAAGGTAAAACGTGAAGAGGCAATTCTTGAAGGAAGGCTTTTTGACGATTACCTCCACGATTTGACCGTTGTGACCGCTTTCGCCGATTTGAACAGAAGAACTATTGCAGAGTTGATATGTAAGCACATGGAACTTACCGTAACGGATAGGTTTTCGTGCGTTCACAATTACATTGATACAGAGCATATGATACTTCGCAAGGGTGCCATATCTGCCCGCTTGGGCGAAAGGGTAATAATACCGCTTAATATGAGAGATGGGGCGGTACTCGGCACGGGTAAAGGAAACCCCGATTGGAATTTTTCCGCTCCTCACGGTGCGGGACGTGCGTGCAGCAGAACAGAAGCGAAGTACGCTTTTACCGTCGAGGATTATAGGCGCCAAATGGAAGGAATATTCACGACAACGGCGAACGAAAGCTCCATTGACGAATGCCCGATGGCATACAAATCCCCTAGGCGGATACTTGATTTTATAGACGAAACAGTCTCGGATATTGAGATTATAAGACCGATATACAATTTTAAGTCTTGCTGATTATTTTTAAAAGGTCATCGGAAAGCCGATGACCTTTTTTAGCACACATCTTTTGCGGCACCTCTACTCAAAAAGAATAAATTTTTTAGACCACCTGAAAATAGCATTATATTCCTGAAAAAAATTGACATTCGAAAAAAAATATGATACTCTAAATAAGAAGAGGCAAACCTCTACCGACATCACTGAGGGCATAAACATATCAAAGCGATAAAAATTTAAATTGGAGATGATACTATGACGAAAAGGATTTCTTTATTTTTGTGCATAGCAATGCTTTTATCCGTGCTTTCTTTAGCGTGTCAAACTTCTTCAGCCAGCACAAGCGTCGGCGAAATTTTAATCGGCGACACAGACGGAAACGGTACAATCAACACGACCGATTACGTTATGTTAAGAACGTACTTATCCGGCAGATGCGTCTTGTCCGAATCGAGTTTTGCCGCTTCGGACGTTAATTTCGACGGTGTTGTTTCCATTACGGACCTTGTCGCCGTAAGAAAACATATATCCGGCAAAAATCCGCTTGTATGCACACACAATTTCTCAAGCTGGGCAGAAACCGGAACGTATAACTGTTTGGGCAAAATAATAACGTCACGTACTTGCAGTTTATGTAGCAAAACCGAAAAGTCCTATACGGAAAACGGTGCGGCAGTACGTTCTTTAGACGGCAAAAACGTAATGTTTATAGGCAACTCGTTCATATATTACGGCTATTGCGTAAATAACGGTAGCCAAACAAAAACAGACAAGGGCTACTTCAAACAGTTGTGTACGGCAAACGGCGAAAACGTTAACGTTTACGACTACGTTTGGGGCGGAAGAAACCTTGAATATATTTACAAAAACTATCTTGTAGACTGTACCGAGGATTTTTTAAGCACGATAGATTACGTTTTCCTCTCCGAGGCAGGCGAAAACAATTCCGCCTTGGTATCGGATATACAAAAAATAATAGATCTTTATCCGTCTTCCAAGACAGAGTTCTATTACCTCTGCCATTCTTATACCTATCAGGCAGGGCACAGCAACATCAAAAACGCCCTTTCAACCTTGCAGGACAAGGGCGTTGGCATAGTAAACTGGGGCAAGCTTGTGTATGATGTTTGGAAAGGGAACGAATCGGTTCCCGGTGCTACGAAAACCTACAACAAGGACACGTTTATAGTTAACAAAAACGATACTCACCACGAAAATATGCTTTCGGGATATATCACCGCACAAATGGCGTATTGTGCCATAACGGGCAAAAGTGCTGTCGGTCAAAGCTATGAATTTTGTACCGATACTTCCATCAACAGCAAATACGATCCCGATGCATTTATCTCCAGTTATTACAACTCGGGCACAACTAATTTTGACGCAGTTTTCGATTCGGTACCCGATATGCTGGGCTTGCAAAAGCTTATGGATAAGTATCTTGAAAAGTACAATTTCAGCCTTTTCGATGGCGGAGAGCACAGCAATACCGAATATGCGGGCAACACAAACGGTTCAGCTCTTGCGGCGGCAGGCTTAAAGGCGCACGAATGCTCCCTTTGCGGCAGCATCAGCCTTGAGGAAACGGACGGAAACGGCGTTAACCATATGTACGTCAGCAACGACGACGTAAGCGCCGCAGGATATAGTAACGTTAAGGAATATATGCTTGCAGGTCTTGGTAATGTGTTCTATAAGACCACATCGGGTTGGGGCCGCGCAGGTTACAGCTCTATCCAGGGGATGGCGGCGTCCTGCGACGGTGTGCGCGGAAGCAAAGGTAAAACCGACGGCAGCGAAACCTATTGGAAGATAAATAACCTTAGTGATGCCTATAACGCAAACGGCAAAACTGCCGCAAGCAACGAGCAGGCGTATATATCGCTGATTGGCTACGACTTAACCAACGCAATAAGCGCAAGCGGTGTAGGGGTGTTCTTTAACAGAGTAAATGCACCCGACTCCTTTGACCTGCTTGGCGGTGTTACACAATCGGACGGCAGTATAAAATGGGAAGTTCTTGCTACCTTCGACGCAGATTCGACGTATATGAAATACGATGATATGACGCTTGCATTCTTTGCAGATTTTGATGCAACGCAGATTGATTGTGTACAGATAGGTGTAAAGAGTATCACAAACCCGATATTCTTTATGTCCGAGCTGGAGCTTTATCAATAAAAACGTAAATCACCCCAATAAGCCGAATGGCTTCTTGGGGACCCCGACAAAAAACGAAACCACCCAAAAGGGTGGTTTCTCGTTAATATGACGGAGAAGATTATGAATAGTATTATAGAAATAACAGATTTTCTTGCGCCCGAGCTGGACGTATACGCAAGGCTTACCGAAGCGCAGCTTTTAAACAGGGAGTTTCCCGAAAAAGGCTTGTTTATAGCGGAAAGCCCCAAGGTTATTGAACGAGCTCTGGATGCAGGATATGAGGCGGTTTCCTGCCTAATGGAGAAAAAGCATATTGAGGGAGAAGGAAAGCATATTCTAAGCAGGATAAGCGATGTTCCCGTTTTTTGTGCGGAGTTTGATATTCTGACTCAGCTTACAGGATTTAAGCTCACCCGAGGTATGCTGTGTGCTATGAAAAGAAAGCCTCTGCCGGGGATAAGAGAAATCTGCAAAAACAAAAGCAGAATAGTTGTACTTGACAGAGTTATGAATCCCACCAACGTAGGTGCCATAATCCGCTCTGCCGCGGCGCTCGGAATGGATGCTGTTTTGCTATCTCCGGGATGCTCCGACCCACTGTACAGACGTGCCGCAAGAGTTAGTATGGGCACCGTGTTTCAGATTGAATGGACGTTTTTGGAAAGCGATAGCCTTGACGAAATAAAAAAACTTGGTTTCAAAACCGCAGCTATGGCACTCAAAGATAATACCCTTGCCATTAACGACCCCAAGCTGACAGCCGAAAAGAAGCTTGCGGTAGTAATGGGAACGGAGGGCGACGGGCTTTCCGACAGCACCATAGCCGACTGTGATTTTACCGTGAAAATACCGATGTATCACGGCGTTGACTCCCTTAACGTTGCCGCCGCCTCTGCAGTCGCTTTCTATCAGCTTGGGAATAAGCAGAGCGATAAATGGAGGATATAATATGCTCGGGTCTGCAAAAGTTGCTTCTGCCTTCGATAATAAACGGAACCGTATATGCAAAGTAAGTAACGTGATAGTTTCTGTTTTGTATATTTTATCTGCGTGGATATTTACTGTATTGGGCATTATGCTTTTCAGCCTTGGGTTGCCGGATAAAGTTTTTCCTTTTATTTGGTCTTTTACATCAGCAACTCTGCTTTCGTTTACCCCGATTTTTTGTGTACTTGGCATTGCCCTTTCTATTGGGCTAAGAAAAAGATATAACTACGTCGCTTCATTTTTGGTGCAATTCATTCCCTTTGGTACACTGGGAGTAGCATCGGTTTCTTTTTTACTTTTGATATTTACAGGATAACAAGCTCGGCAAGCGCAATTTTTTAAATAAATTTTTCTTCTTCGGTTGTTTAAATACCTACCGTTATTTTGCCGTAGTTACGGTTTAATTTATCACAAATTCAGTATATAATAAAATCACCCCAAGAAGTCTGACGACTTCTTGGGGACCCCGACAACAAGCGAGGAGGGATGTAAATGACTAAAAGGGATTTAACTTTTTTCAGCTCTTTATTTAACGTAATACTGTATCTTATAGCCATACCTCACGCTTTGTTTTTCTTTTCCCGCGCCCCTGCGGTGAGAGAAGCTTATGAAGGCGGAGGCGCGGAAAATTTTCCCCTTTACGTTTGTCTTGTTGCCTTTGTTTGTTCCGCCTACTCGTATATCAGAATCGAGGTAACATACAACGCCCCACTTAGAGAACGGTTTTGGAGAAACGATGTTGCACCTTCGCTTAAAAGCAAATTTTCGTTTTTGATACATCAGCGGGAGTTTTGGATAAAAACCATTATTATAGCTTTAATCTATCTTTTTCTGCCGTTAAAATGGGCACTTAGAGCATTGGCAGAGCTAACGCAGGCAGTAACATTTTGGGATAAGCTCCCCTCCCTTGCGGTCCTTTTGCCCACGCTTTTTGTCTTGGCGCTTTTTGCGCATCTGTCTGCCTATAAGCGTTGGGGGCGAAACAAAGACCCTGATGCTTACAGCAAAAAAAGATACAATACGGAAAGCACCTATGCAAATCTTGCATATTTCGGCGGCTCAGGCGCTTTTATGATTATGTTGCCTTTTTTGGCGCCTATATTTATTGTTATATATATGTCGTTAACCGTAGGGCGTGTTATAGGAATTGTTGTTTTGCTTAGCTTGCCTTTTGTGTTCAGGACACTTCGTGCCCTCTCCAAGCGCAGGTCATTTTTACGCAGTCTTAAGGAACTGTGTGCCGAGAGGGGATATACCGTATCGGAAATACAAAAGCCGTACCTATCTTTGTTTAAATTCATAGGCGGCGAGAGCTTTACCTTGTCTGCAGGCGAAAAAAGCTATTCCTGCAAGCTTGTTTCCGCACGAAAGAAAGGTGTGCCGATCGCCCTTGCGGAAGATGGAACTTTGTCCTTTATACACTCCATACACTTACGCAAAGCCGTGCTGTATCAGTACACAACTACATACAGTTTTGACTACGAATCGGAAAAGCCTAAAATTTTGATAGTCAACCCCGTGCCCAAGCTGGTATATGTGCTTTACGAAGGGAAAACAACGGAGATTGACAACGGTTCTACGGTCGGCAGCTATAAGTTTTACGCCGCAACGGGATTTTTGCGTGCCGCAGAGCTTAATATATTGAATAAACGTATTTAGAAAAACAGTTCTTTCGGGACTGTTTTTCGTTTGTCCTTGACTAACCTATTACGGTTGTGGTAAAATTAAGGTAAGCCTTGAGAGGCATTGACGAAGGGAGACAAAATATGCTTTTTAAATTCAATGTGAATTTATCCGATAAGGATTATCTTAATTTCAATATATTTTGTGCCGTAAAGTCCTACTACGGAAAAAAGCAGATAACAAGACTCAGAATTATTATTTCTTTGTTCTTTTGCGCTTTTGAGGTTCTAACTTTGATACAAGAAGGTTTTTCGGCACACGCTTTTATGATGCTTATCCCCTTTTTATTGGCTTTGGTACTGGTACAAGCGCTGATAAAACCTATACACATTTGGACTGTAAAGCTACACATAAAATCCTTAAATAAAAGTGAAAAAAAGAGATATTCACCTGAAACCGAAATAGAGTTTTATGAGGAAAGCTTCATTGACACAGCACCGGAAAAGAAGATGGAAGCTAAATATTCTTCTCTTGAGAGGGTAAGCGTTGTAAACGGTGAGGCGGTTTACCTCCACCATAACAACCTGCTGGGACACATATTACCTATGGCCGTATTTGAATCAAAAACACAATACGATAGCTTTATTGCATTTATAAAAACAAAATGCAATAATGTTGATGTGTATTAGATTTAAAGTTTGTGACAATAGCCTTTATAAAAAACTTTTGCAAATCATTAAACTACCAAAAGGAGACGCTAAAATGAGCAAAGCTAAGGTTTATTTTTCCAGGACTATTTCCCCTGAGGAGGTTTTAAGATTATACAAGATGCTTGGTAAAGAGCTGAGCGGTAAGGTGGCTATAAAGGTACACTCCGGTGAGAAGGGCAACCAAAACTTTTTAAAGCCCGATTTTTGGAAGCCGATTATTGACCACGTGGGTGGCACGGTTGTGGAATGCAACACCGCCTACGACGGCGAGCGCAACACCACCGAAAAGCACCTTAAGCTTTTTGATTACCACGGTTGGAACGAGCTTTACGACGTGGATTTGCTTGATGCAGAGGGACCCGACAAGGTGCTTGAGATACCCGGCGGCAAGGTTATAAAAAAGAACTATGTGGGTAAAAACATTGAAAAGTACGACAGTATGTTGGTGCTTTCCCACTTTAAGGGGCATCCCATGGGTGGATACGGCGGTGCTATAAAACAGCTTTCCATTGGTGTGGCATCCTCTTTCGGCAAAGCGTATATACACGGTGCGGGCGAGCCGGAAAAGATATGGACGGCAGACCCCGACAGTTTTCTTGAAGCGATGGCGGATTCGGCAAAGAGCGTTACCCAATACTTTGGCGGCAACATTGTTTACGTTAACGTAATGAAGAATATGAGCGTGGATTGTGACTGCTGTGCGGTAGCTGAAGACCCTTGCATTGCAGACATCGGGGTTTTGGTATCCGATGACCCCGTTGCCATAGATAAGGCGTGCATTGACTTGGTTTACGGAAGTGACGACAAGGGAAAGGCGCACTTGATTGAACGGATTGAAAGCCGTAACGGCACCCACACCATAGATGCTGCCGCCGAACTTGGCTACGGCACAAAGGAATACGAGCTTATTGAGCTGTAAACGGAGGTAAATTATAATGTTTGACGCTGTAAAAGTTAAAGACCAATGTGTTGAATGGATAAGAAGCTTTTTTGAAGAAAACGGCAAAGGTTGCAACGCGTTGCTTGGTATATCCGGCGGCAAGGACAGTTCCATCGCGGCGGCGCTGTGCGTGGAGGCTCTAGGCAAGGACCGTGTTATAGGGGTTTTGATGCCTCAAGGCGTGCAACATGATATAGATAAGGCTTATATGCTGGTAAATCATTTGGGAATAAAGCACTATGAAATCAACATTAAAAACGCCGTTGACGCAATAATATCCGCCATGCCCGAGGGACTTGAGTTTTCCAAGCAATCAAGGGAGAACTTGCCACCCAGAGTAAGAATGTCCACTCTTTATGCGGTAAGTCAGTCCTCCAACGGCAGAGTGGTAAACACCTGCAACCTTTCCGAGGATTGGGTGGGATATTCTACAAGGTACGGCGACTCGGTCGGTGACTTTTCCCCTATGAGCAACCTTACGGTAACGGAAATAAAAGCCATCGGTCATCTGCTTAAGCTACCTGCCGAGCTTGTGGAAAAGATACCCATTGACGGACTTTGCGGCAAAACAGACGAAGCAAACCTTGGCTTTACCTATGCGGAGCTTGATACCTACATCCGCACAGGCTTTATTGAGGATAAGGCAAAGAAAGAGCTTATCGACAGAAAGCACAAAGCCAACCTGTTTAAGCTTAAGCTGATGCCCGCTTTTGACGCCGGGATTGAAGTAAAAGCAGAATAGAAACGCAAAAATATAAGTGACGGGAGATGCATCTCCCGTCGCTTATATTTTAAGCTTTCTTTTGCTGTTTACACCATATTGCCATAACAAGCTTGTGGGGCAAAAGCTTTGTTGCCCTTACCTGCATACGCACGGCAATACCGCATATAGAAACGTCCTTACCTTTTTTCATATCCCTAAGCGCGCGTTTTACAACCTGCTCTGCCGTGTAAAAGCGGTTATAGTAGGAAATGGTATCGTCCCTTACTGCACGGTCAAAAAATTCCGTCTTAACCCAGCCGGGGCAGACCGCCATAACACGTATTCCCTTGCCCTTAAGCTCTCTGTTAAGTGCCCTGCTGAAGCTTAAAACATACGCTTTACCTGCACCGTAAACACCTATATAGGGCACGGGTTGGAAGGCGGAAAGGGAGCCCAGTTGGTATATCTGACTGCCTTTTTTCGTATAAGGCAAAACAAAGTAGGTGATTTGGGTAAGGGCTTTGCAGTTAAGGTCTATCATGCCCATTTGCTCTTCGATGGGTATATCGTTAAAGGCGCCGAATTTTCCGTAACCGCCTGCATTGACAAGCACCGCTACGGTAGGTTTTTCTTGGCTTAGCAAGCTTTTTAACTTGTCAAGCGACTCTGCCTTTGTCAAATCCATGGGAAGTACACGGCAAGGAATTTTAAGCTGCGAGGCAAGGTCTTTAAGCTTATCCTCACGGCGGGCTATCAGCCACATTTCTTCTATATTTGCGGTTTCGCTTATGCGCAGTGCAAACTCTTTACCCATACCGGAAGAAGCGCCTGTAATTATAGCTATATTCATATTTATTACCTCTTTTTTTGATATTTATATTTTAATGTCCGAGGAGCCTTTTGTCAAGGCTATTGACTTTTTTTGGGTATGGGGCTATAATGTACTTGAAAATATATTACGGAAGTGATTTTATGCATTATTATCCTATGACCATCGGCAAGGCAGAAAGACAACTGCCCATTTGTCCTGTTACCGAGGATTTATACATCGGTGCTTTTGTGGTTTTCGGCGATTACGAGCTGACCGTGGAATGCGCAAGCGAGCTTTTGAAGAAGGCGCCGGAGCACGATTATATTATTACCGCAGAGGCTAAGGGTATACCCATAATACACGAGATGGCAAGACAAAACGGCGAGAAGCGTTATATGCTTGCACGCAAAGCACCCAAGCTTTATATGACCGGTGTGTTTGAGGTAAACGTGCGCTCTATAACTACAGCGAAGGAGCAAAAGCTATATCTTGACAAGGCAGATGCGGAGCTTATGAAGGGCAAGCGCATACTTATTGTTGACGACGTTATTTCTACCGGCGAGTCGTTGGCGGCACTTGAGGAGCTTGTTAAGCAGGCAGGCGGCAATATCGTGGGCAAGATGGCGGTGCTTGCCGAAGGTGACGCCAAGGATAGAGATGATATTATCTACATCAAGCCTCTTCCCTTGTTCAACGCAGACGGCACGGTAAAAGAATAACATTATTCAACTGAATAAAAGACTAAAAAACGCAACCGAAAATCGGTTGCGTTTTCTACTGCTTATTTATTGTTTATGTTATAAACCACAAACTCGCAAATTACTGCTTCTGAGCTGCAAAGCACTCACTGCAGTACACGGGTCTGTCATCAGAAGGCTTAAAGGGAACCTTAGCTTCCTTACCACAGCTTGCGCAAGTGGTGGTGAAGAATTCTCTGGGGCCTCTTGCAGCGTTCTTCTTAGCGTCGCGGCAAACCTTGTAGCGCTGGGGCTCGTTCTGGAAGCCACGTTCTGCATAGAACTGCTGTTCGCCAGCGGAGAAAACGAATTCTGCGCCGCATTCCTTACAAACTAAGGTCTTGTCTTCGTACATAATTTTTACCTCGCTTTGGTATAATGTGATTATTTGGGTCACCCCATATTTATCAAACAAGCTTCTTAAGCTTGGCTTTGATACGCTGTATAGCGTTGTCAATGCTTTTCTCGTTTTTATTGAGCCGTTTCGCTATTAACGCATAAGGGGTTTCTGCCAAGTACATCTCAAAAACCTTTGTTTCGTAAGGCGAAAGAACCGAGAAAACTTTTTGTTGCAACTGTGCTGTGCTCTCATGATCAATAAAATGCAGTTCCGGTGTGTTGGCGTCATAATCGCCCCCTGCGGAGCTGACATCCTCCATGGGTAACACCTTGTTTTGTCTGCCATATCTTCTTAAGTAAGAGATTACGCTGTTTTTTACGCAAGCGGACACGTATGTGGAAAAACCCGCCTTTTCTGTATCGTAACTGCGCACCGCACGCAAAAGGCCTATCAACGCCTCTTGCATAAGATCCTCTTTTTCAGAAGGCAATACGGACAACGAAGAGATATAAGAGCTTAAAAAGCCTTGATACCGACTTGCAAGCAAGTCAAATGCGTCACTATCACCTTCCTTAGCGGAAGCAACCAACGCGCTCTCTTCCATTAAATTGTCCTTTTTCATCAATCAGACCAACCGTTTATAGCTATTAGAGATGTATATTTGCACACCTCTGTGGTTTATTATATCACTTTTAAAAAATTTGTCAAGTTTTTTTAAAAAAATAACTGCTTGTTAGAATATACTAAATTTTAAGGTAGTTTTCGGTTATTTTTTCCATATCGTCAAGCTTTTTTAAAGCATCTTTTGCCAAAGCAAGCTGACAACGCCCTCTAACAAGGTTATGTTTATCGTATTCTGTTTTAAAATACACATCACCTTGCAAATAATCTGTCAAAAACCGAACAGCTGTTTCCAACGTAATCAGGACAACGCCCCACGGCATATTAAGTATTTCCACCTCGGTAAACTTACCAAGCATAGGAGGCAAAAAGCCGTCCGCCAATGCCTTGTAACGCTCCAAGTCCAAGGAAACTTTGGACAGGTCCTTTTCGTCCTCTGCAGCGGTGTTTGCTGCATAACGCACAGCGTCACCAAAGTCATGCATAGCAAAGCCCGGCATAACCGTATCAAGGTCGATCACCGCCAAGGGTTCAGCTGTATCGATATCCATCATTATATTATTACCCTTAGTATCGTTATGGGTGACACGCAGGGGCAACTTGCCTTCCATATACAGCTTGTTAAATCTGTCCGCATGGCAGGCAACACTGCGGATATATTCGGCTTCCTCTGCTATCTCTGCCGCCCTTCCCTCAGTATCCGCCTCATAAGCCTTAAAGAAGGCATCAAAGCGTTTGGGAGTGTTATGGAAATCGGGGATAGTCTCGTAAAGGTCGCCGCAAGGATAATCCGACAGCATAGCAAGGAAAACACCAAATCCTCTGCCTATCGCTCCAAGCTTTTTAAGGTCAAATTCGTCATAGGTAGTAGCGTTGTAAACAAAGGAAAGGACACGCCAACAGCCACCGTCCTTGGTATAATACAGACCTTTGCCGTTATTTTCGTATAACTTAAGCACGTTTCTTTTTACGTCGTTAACGCCCATTTCTTCCATTTTTCTGCGTATATGGGCTGTTACACCTTTAACGTTTTTTACGATAAGCTCCGGCTTTTTAAAAACATAATCGTTTACCTTTTGGAACAGATAGGATTTTTCCTTTCCGTCCTCCAGCAGGTCTACCCTATATGTATCGTTTATATGTCCACGCTTTAAACGAGCCCACCTATACAGTGTCCCCTTTAACTCATAAGCCTTGCAGATTTCGCCAAAAAGTTTTTCCATTTTGACACCAACCGTTCGTAAAATTTTTACACACCTGTGTTTTAAGTATATGCGTGCACATCATTTTTTGCTTTTTAAAAGAATGTCACCGCTAAATGGAGCCACCGTGCAATTGTTATTATAAACTTTGCCTGTAAGTAAAGAGACAAAGTTGCCTTTAAGCACGGCTTCACTATTTCCCATATTGGTTATAACGCTTACGCTTTCGTCGCCGTCGCCTCTGACAAAGGCAAAAACGCCGTTATGACGCTTTGTAATTTTGAAGTCCCTCGAGGTAAACGCACCGCTTTGACGTCTTATTTCCGTAAGCTTTTTATACCAAGCGTATATATCACCGTCTACGTTGTTCCATGGGAAGGGGCGGCGGTTAAAGGGGTCTTTATACCCCTCCATACCTGCTTCGTCACCGTAGTACACGCAGGGAATACCGGGCAAGGTCATTTGCAACAGTGAAGCTATCTTTAAGCGCTTTACTGCGTTTTGACGTTCTTGGGCATTCATCTTTTTAACAGCCTTTTCGGCGTTAGTGCATTCGTCTGCCCTATCACCGCCCAAAACCGTAAGGATACGCTCTGTATCGTGAGTGCCCAAAACATTCATCATATATGCAGTTTTATGGGGCGGATAATGGCGGTAAAGGGTGTTTACCGTATCTGCCAAAAACTCTGCATTACCCCACAGGGCATATTCGATAATGCCGCTGCGCAAAGGGTAGTTCATTACCGCATCCAGCTGTTTGCCTTGGAAATAGCGTTTACGGTCGTCGTAGGCTATTTTGTCGGAGGCATCCTCCCACACTTCACCCACCATATACGCATCTTCTTTTTGCTTCTTAACAGCGGCGCAAAGCCCCTCGGTAAAGTCACGCTCCAGCTCGTCAACCACGTCAAGGCGGAAGCCCGAAGCGCCCATACCCATATATTTTTCAACCACGCCGCCCTTGCCGTAAATAAGCTTACGAAAGGAAGCAACACGGTTAACACGGGGCAGATTACCTATACCCCACCACGCCTCGTAAACATCGGGAAAATCTATAAAGCTGAACCACTTATAATACGGGCTTTTTTTACCTGAATAGGCGCCGTTGCCGCCGTACTTGCCGAAATGGTCAAAGTACAGGCTGTCGTCACCCACGTGGTTGAACACGCCGTCAAGAATTACGCCCATGCCCTGCTCTTTGGCTTTTACAAAAAGCTGTTCCAACGCTTCATCGCCGCCGAACATCTCGTCAACCTGCATATAGTCGCCCGTGTCATATTTATGATTGGAATACGCCTTGAACACGGGGCTTAAATAGATACAGCTGACGCCCAGCTCCTTAAGATAAGGCAGTTTTTCGATAACACCCCAAAGAGTGCCACCGAAAAAGGTGTTGTTGCGCAGGAATGCACCCGGATACTCGGGATACTCCGGAATGCCGTTATCCCAATCCGTATACATAACCACATCATCCCTAACGGGGACTTCTTTTTCGCCCTTATAGAAGCGGTCCACAAATATGTGGTAAATTATGCCGCCATCCAGCCAAGTGGGAGCTTTATATTTTTCACTGTACACAAGCACTCTGTCCGTATGTACCCTGTGGCGGCACTTAGAGCCGTCCTCTGCCACATACCACACGCCGCTGGGCGTATGCAGCTCAAATCCGTAAAAATACAGACCAAGTCGGAGGCCAAGCGGTCTTAGG
>JAZSIW010000088.1:0-5399 GCA_045534025.1 Eubacteriales bacterium
AAAACGCGCAAATGAGGCTGGAGGGCAACAACTTTGAACGCCGTAAGCACGTGCTGGAATATGACGATGTTATGAATCAGCACCGCGAGGTTATTTACAAACAGCGCCGCGCGGTTTTGGACGGCAAGGACCTTAAAGAGACCATAACCGATATGTTTGGCGACTATGTGGATGGCGTTATGTATAAGCACATCCAAGGCGATATGCAGGATGAGTGGAACTTGGATGCTTTGCGTCAAGACCTTTTGGGTACCCTTTGTACCGAGGAGGATTTCCGCTATTCCAATGACGAGCTTGCCGCACTGACCCGTGAGGATATCCACGACCTGCTTGTGGAGCGCGCTAAAGAAAAGTACGCCGCTCAAGAAGAGCTGTTTACACCTCAAATCTTCCGCGAGGTGGAGAGGGTGATTATGCTTGAGAGCGTTGACCGCAATTGGATGTTGCATATTGACGATATGGACGACCTTAAGGACGGTATCGGATTGCGTAGCTATGCTCAAAAGAACCCTGTTACGGAGTACCGTTTGGAAGGCGGCGATATGTTTGACCGCATGATTGCCGAGATTAGGGAAAACACCGTAAGAAAGCTGTTTGCGGTACGTCCCAAGGCGGCACCTATGGAGAGAAAAGAAGTGCTTAAGGGCAACGCCGTATCAAACGGTGAAAAGAGCGTTGTTAAGCGCACCGTTGTTAAGACCAAGGAGCAAAAGGTGGGTCCCAACGACCCTTGTCCCTGCGGCAGCGGTAAAAAGTTTAAGAAGTGCTGTATGGGTAATACAGACAGCAAAGAGTAAGAAAGGAATTTTAGGACTATGGGCTTTGGGCTATGCGCATTTGGATATATGCTTTTAATGCTTTGGCATTTGGGGCTTAGTCCCGTGGGCTACGCTTTGATATGCGTGGGCTTTTTCGGTGTTGCTTCCGAGCTTAAGACATATAAGGGCTACAAGATAGCCGCAATATGCGCCGCAGTTGCCATACCCTTTGCTCTTGTGGATTTGTATATAGTTATTCAGTCTGTAGCGGGCTTGGCAGAAACACCTGAAGTTCTGAAGATTGTAAAGGGCGTTGCCTTGGCTGTTATCGCCTCGGTGCTTTCCTTTGCTCACGGCAACAGCACCGCACGCATCGCCGCAGAGGGCGGTGCAAACACCTTTGCCATACGCGCTCGCATAACCGCATATCTTACCGCCCTTTATATGGCGATAATGGTGGGGGATACTTTCTCTCCCTCCGGTTTGGTATCGGTTGTTATGTGGGGCTTGTACGTGGTTTTGTTCCTTAACGCTTGGTTGCTTTTCACCTGCTTTACCACCATTACTACCAAGCACCGCGCAAGAATAGAGGCGGAGATTATAAAGCAGGAGACCGAGCAGTTAGTACGCAAGAAAATGCTAAAAAAACGTAATAAGGATGAGGGTAATGAAGCTTAGAAGGTTTTACGGCCCGTGGTTTATACTTGGGTGTCTGTTTTTGTTTGAGCCTACCGTAAAGCTTGTGGACCTGTTCCCCAACACCGTGGGCTTTTTGCTTATCGCTGTATCCTTAAAGGAGATAAGCGCGCTGGAGTACCGCATAGAAAACGCCCTTAGGCTTTTGTACTACGCCGCAGGGGTGGGAGCTTTGCGTTTTGTCTTTATGTTCTCCACCTTCAGCATGAATAACAGTGATATGCTTACATCGGTTACGGTTTTCGGGCTTTTGGAAATGTTTTTGCTTATCTACTTTTTTATTTCCTTCTACAGCGGGCTTACCTATCTTGCCCAACGGTCGGAAAGCGAAAACGTACTTGGCAAGATAGACGCTATGCGCACCGTGGGCATTGTATTTGCCATAGTGCACACGGCGGCTACCATCCTGCCGGAGCTTACGGCACTGCTTGAGGTGGCTATAGATGCGGACCCCGACAATTTCCCCACCTTAGACCTTGGCAGGCTTAAGCTTTACAAAAACTACGCCATAGTTATTTGCGGACTTATAAGTCTTATCACAGGCGGCTGGTGGCTTAAGGAAAACCTTTCCTTTATGAAAGGCGTTAAAAAGGACGGTCTTTTCAAAGCCTCCGTAGAAAAACGCTACGGCGATTATGTGGGCGACACCCCTTATGAAGAGCTTTTTATACGCCTTAAGGGCGTGTTGGTGCTTTTGATTATAGCCTGCGTTTTCTTTACCAATTTACGCATATATGACGATGTGGCTTTGCACCACAAGCTTATACTTCCCGCTTGGGTGGGTACGGTAATTTTGGGCATTTGCGCCCGCCGCTTGGGTGTGGGCCTGTACGGTCTTGTCCCCTACTCCGCTTTTGCCGCCGTGCAGTTCGTTCTTGGACATCTGCTTACGTCGGAACGGTGGCTTTCCGTAGGCGAAGCCGTTATACCCGCAGTTACCCTTTGTGTTGCTGTAAATACGGCTGTAATCCTTAAAAGGTGCATTTTAAAAAGCCTTAACGTGGATATAAGAAACGAGCTTTTGCGCCAGCATATATTCCTTGCCCTTTACGCGGCGCTTTCCGTTGCCCACGCAGTAACGGACCTAAGCCTGCTTCACGGCATAAAGGTGCTGTGCTTCATCGCTTGGGTGGGCTTTTCCGTATGGACCTACTCCGCAATTAATGACGAGATAAAACTTAGAAGAAAAACACACTAAAAACCTTGGAGGTAAAAGCTTATGTGCGGCTTTGCCGGTATATATAAATACACCGTGCTTACAGAGGAGGATATCCGCTGTGTAACGGAAATGTCCCACGCCATACGCCACCGCGGACCCGATGACAACGGCATCTTTACCGCCGATAGGGTTGCTTTCGGCTTCAGGCGGCTTTCTATTATCGACCTTGCAGGGGGCGCCCAGCCCTATACGGAAAAAAGCGGCCGCTACAGCATAGTCTATAACGGCGAGGTATATAATTATTTAGAGCTTAAGGACGAGCTGAAGGCGGCAGGTGAAGCCTTTGACGGCAACAGCGAGGTGGAGGTTATGCTTCGCCTTTACGCCCTTTACGGCCCTTCTTTTATTGAAAAGCTCAGGGGGATGTACGCCTTCCTTATCTACGATAACGTGGATAAGACCCTTATGGCAGGCCGTGACCCCTTCGGCATCAAGCCCCTTTATTACAGAAACGCCACCGAGGGCATCGTTTTCTCCAGCGAGCTTAAGGCGTATCTGTTTGACAGGGACTACAAGGGCTTCTCTGTGGATAAAACCATGGCTCAGCACTACCTAACATTCCAGTACGTAACCGAGCCGGACACCGTAACGGGCGACATCAATATCCTGCCCAAGGGCAGCTATATGTTTATAAAGGACGGCAAGGCAGAGATAAAGTCTTACTACCGCCCCGTGTTTAAGCCTAATATGAACGTGGGCTACAAGGCAAAGCAGGTAAAGCTTAGGGATGCGGTGGAAAGCTCTGTTGCTCACCACATGCTAAGCGACGTGCCTCTCGGAAGCTTCCTTTCCAGCGGCATAGACAGCGCAGTTATAACCGCCGTTGCCGCAAAGCTTCAGCCGGGCATAAAGGCGTTTACCGTGGGCTTTGAGGTGGGGGCGTATAACGAGATAGCCGACGCCGCAGAGATATCCTCGCACTTGGATATCGACCACATAAAGCTGCAGTGCAGTCTTAAAGATTTTACCGATAACTACGAAAAAACAATATATCACTTGGATGGGCCTGTGGCAGACCCTTCGGTTATTGCCATTTATCTTATCAGCCGTGAGGCGGCACGTCACGTTAAGGTGGTGCTGTCGGGTGAGGGTAGTGACGAGCTTTTTGCAGGCTACCGCATTTACGATACCTCCCGCTCTTCCGCTTCCATAAGAAAGCTTCCACGCTTTGTAAAGCGTGGGCTTTACGGGCTTTCCAAGCTGTTACCCGACGGCGTTAAGGGTAAAAACCTTATCTACCGCGGTTGCGTGCCTTTGGAGGAGCGCTTTGTGGGCAACTCCTTTGTGTTTAGCGAAAAGGAAAAGAAGGGGCTGTACCTGCCCTACGATAAGGGCGTGCACTATACAAACCGCACTGCCGAGATTTATAAAGAGGCAAAAAACTACGGTTACAGCGAGCTTTTAAGAATGCAACACTGCGACCTTTGCACCTGGCTGCCCTCCGACATTTTGGTCAAGGGTGACAGGCTTAGTATGGCAAACTCCTTGGAGGCACGTGTGCCCTTCCTTGACAAAGAAGTCTTTGCCGCCGCCGCCGAGCTTTGCGACGGCGAAAAGCTTAAGGACGGCACAACCAAGTTTATACTGCGTGATACCTTCCGCGACCTGCTTAACCCTCAGACCGTAGTACGCCCCAAGCTGGGCTACCCCGTACCTGTGCGTGTGTGGCTTAAGGACGAGCTGTACGCATGGGCTAAGGAAATTATAGAAAACAGTACCGCCACCGACTACATAAACAGCGACGAGGCAATAAAGCTTCTTGACAAGCACCGTGACGGCAAGGGCGATTGGTACCACCACATTTGGGCGATACTGTGCTTTATTACTTGGTATAAGCTATACGTAACGGATAGTGAAAATACAAAAAAGCGCATTTTGAACGGAGAACTTTAAAGGAGGAAACAAAAATGGACTTTCAAAGCGTTTTAAATTATCTGGTGCAGCTTGCCACGTCTTTCGGCATAAAGCTGCTTGTGGCAATCGTTGTTTTGGTTGTGGGCGCAAAGCTTATTAAGATGGTTAAAAAGTTTATCAAAAGCTCCCCTAAGCTGGATAAGCTGGACGTAAGCTTGCGTTCTTTCCTGGGCAACTTCAGCGGTATCGCATTGTATACCTTGCTGTTTATAACCTTGGCAATGATATTGGGCATCCCCACTACATCATTCCTTACGGTGCTGGCATCCCTCGGTGTTGCCATCGGCTTGGCACTGCAGGGTGCATTAAGCAACTTTGCAGGCGGTATTATGATATTGCTGTTCAAACCCTTTAAGGTTGGCGACTATATCGAAGCCGCAGGCGAGGCAGGCACCGTTGCAGAGATATCCGTGGTGTATACCGTGATTTTAACCTTGGATAACAAGCGCATTACCGTTCCCAACGGCACACTTACCAACTCTGTTATAAAGAACTACTCGGCAGAGCCTCTCCGCCGTGTGGATTTAACCTTTAACGCTTCCTACAAAAACGATGTGGACGAGGTTAAAGAGGTTATCTCCGTGGTGGTTAAAGCCCACAGCAAAGTGCTGAAGGACCCCGAACCCTTTATAAGGCTCACCAACCACTCCGACAGCGCGTTGGAATATACCGTTCGTGCATGGTGCAAGAACGAGGATTATTGGACGGTTTATATGGACATTATGGAGAATGTGAAGAAAGCGTTCGATTATAAGGGTATAGAAATTCCTTACCCTCAGTTGGATGTACATATTCAGAAATAAAACACACCC
>JAZSIW010000030.1:0-9190 GCA_045534025.1 Eubacteriales bacterium
TGTCGGCGCAGAAGGCAAGAGGGGCGGATATGGAATCCGGTGGGCTTATTAAGCGTGCAAAGGCGCTTATCCCAATACTTATCCCTCTGTTTGTCTCCTCCTTCCGCCGTGCGGACGAGGTGGCGGAGGCTATGGAGTGCCGCTGTTAGCACGGCGGGGAGGGCAGAAGCCGTATGAAGCAGATGAAAAGCTGTTTTAGGGACTATGTGTTCTTTACGGTAATGCTTGGGGTGTGCGTGGCGGTGTTCTTTATTAACAAGTACGGGGTGACAATGTAATGCCTGTATACGCATTGACCTTGGCATACAGAGGCACGGCATACAGCGGCTGGCAGGTCCAAAAAAACGCCACCGCCGTGCAGGAGCTGGTGCAAAACGCCGCAGAGCGTGTGTTTGGTTACCGCCCCGACGTTACGGGCTGCAGCCGTACCGATGGCGGCGTACACGCCTTAGCTTACGTTTGCCATATAGAAAGCGAGAAGGAAATAGCGGCGGAAAAGCTGCCCCTTGCCCTTAATATGCACCTGCCCGAGGATATAAGCGTTACCTCGGCACGGGTGGAAAAGGAAGACTTCCACGCCAGATACAGTGCTTTGGGCAAGGAATATCTGTACGTTATACGGAACAGCAGAATAAAAGACCCTTTTACAAGAGGGCTTGTTCACCTGTACCCCTTCCCTATTGAAGAAAAGGAAGCGGACGCACGGGGCAGAGCCTTTGAGGGTAAGCACGATTTCAGGGCGTTTATGTCCGCAGGCAGTAAAATAAAGGATACGGTGCGCACCCTGTACTATTTCCGTGTGGTGCGCAGGGGTGATTATATTTGTATATACACTGCCGCAGACGGTTTCCTTTACAATATGGTTCGCATAATGGTGGGTACTCTGCTTAAAAAGACGGATATAAGCAGAGCGCTTGAAAGCTGTGACCGCAAGGACGCGGGCCCTACCGCACCTGCGGAGGGGCTGTATCTTAACCGTGTGTTTTACAGCAAAAAAGAGCTTGATATGCGAATAAAAGAAATGACTGCGGATAATATTGAGTTTAAAAGCGGATATTAATATGTGATAAAAAGGAGGCGGTAAGCTTTGGGCGCATTCTCTATATTCAGCGGAAAGAAAAAGAAGACAGATACAGACAGCGGCACCCGTTACCGCCGCCTCAGCACCGCCGCCATGCTTGGTAAGTTTTCGGTATTACTTTTGGGGCTTTTGCTTGTACTGTGGGGATTTTCTTTCCACACCGATGAGATTAATATGGATAACTTTAAGTATCTTGTTAATTCTTTAAACGGTGACAACGCGCAAATCACCAAGTACAGTACATTGTATTACGACAAAAACGAGGAAAATCGCTTTGCCTTTGTTCGCGGCGATTTGGCTGTTATAAACAGCAACGGCAGTACTGTTTACGGCCTGGGTGGAGATAGGAAGTCGGCGGACTCGGTTTTGAAAATGGACGACCCCCAAGTGCTTTGGAGCGCAAAGTACATGTATATATACGATTTGGGCGGTACGGAATTTGTTGTTAAAAACGCTAACGAGACAGTAAAAACCATAAACTACAACTATGCCATACGTGCGGCGGCAGCAACCGATAGCGGCTTTTTTGCCGTGGCAAGCAATGAAAAAACCACAAGAAGCTCGGTTTTTGTATACGATGATAAGTACAGAGAGATATATAAGCGCAGTTTTGGCACCCAATATACAATCGCCTTGGATATAAATGACAGCGCAAGTAAGCTGCTTACCGCATCGGTATATGCAACAGACGGTAACTTTGTTACGGAGCTTGGACTTTACCCCTTGAAGGATGAAAGCACCATTGCCTGTCTTAGCTTCGAGGGTGAATATCCGTACAGGGTTTGCTTTAACAAGGATGACGGCTTTATGCTGTTTACCGATAAAGGGTGCAGATTTTTTGATAAAAACGGCAAGCTTTTGTCCTTTACGGAGTTTGGGCTTACAGGCATTGACGATTTCGGATTGAACGAACACGGTTTTGTGCGCATGTATTCTTCAGCTACCATGAGCGCTGAGGAAACCATAGAACTTTATGACGGCAAAAGCGGAAAGCTTTTGTATGGGGACAGCTACGAAAAAGGCGTCAGACTTGCCCGCTGTGACGGCGATTATCTTTACGTTATAAGCGACGGCTTGCTTTATGCCGTCCGCTTAAGCGACGGCGAGATAAGAAGCACCGCTGTAGAGCTTGATGTGCTTGAGCTGTTAACGGTTGAAAAGGATACGCTGTTGGTACTTACCGAGGGCGTAGGCGAGGTTTACGATATTGCCGAACTGTTCGCCGAGGACAAGGAGGAGTCGACAAATGACAGCATTAATTGATATTATTATAGTTGCTATAATAGCCTTAACCGTAATTATGGCAGTACAGAGAGGGTTTGTACGCACCATACTTGGCACCTTGGGCTTTGCTTTGGCGTTGTTGGTTGCCTTGGCATTTCGCTCTCCTGTCTCCACAGCCATGCAAAACAGCGCAATCGGTGACAAAATGGAAGAGGTTGTTCACAAAACCATCGACAGCACCGTTACCGAAGCTAATTACGAGGCTATTTTCAGCGAAGAGAAAAACCGAGATGCAGAAAAGTCTTTAAAACAAGCGTTTTATCTGTTCGGTGCGGAAGAGCAGTTTGAAGGCATAAAAGAAAGCTATGAAGGCTGGCGCGCCGAAGGGCTGGAGCATGTAAGGGAAAGCCTTAAAAACAAGCTTACCGAGCCGGGTGTCAGACTTTGCTGTAATGCACTTGCCTACCTTGTACTGTTTATTGCGGCAAGGATAGTTATTAAAATTTTGGAAATAGTACTTGATAAAATTGTGGCGTTGCCCGTTTTAAAACAGGCAAATAAGGCTTTGGGCGCTGTTGCGGGTATTGTTTTGGCAGTATTCAGAGTATTCCTTTTGTGCTTTGCCCTGAAGCTTATTCTGCCTGTGGCAAACAGTGCCGGTATAGAATGGCTTGCAAGCATCCATCCGGAAAATTCCTTGTTGTACAATTTGTTTGACAGCAATAACTTTTTAGCAAATATTCTTTAAAACAAACTTTTTAAATTTGGAGGTATGCGCCTTAAGGCGTTTGACTGAGTATGACAAAAATGTGCTCCCGTTGCAAAGAGAGGGTTGCGGTTGTATTTGTAACCCGAATAGAGGGAAATAAAACAATAAACGAAGGGCTTTGCCTTAAATGCGCAAAGGAGCTTGGAGTTAAGCCTGTTACCGATATTATCGAAAAAATGGGTATAAACGAGGATGACCTTGACGCCATGATGGATGAGGTCTCTGCCCTTATGCCCACCGACGACGAAAACGGGGATGCCGATGACGACAGCGGCAGAGCACCCGCAATAAATTTCGGCGCATTGTTCCCCCGTATGCAGGGCGATCAGGGGAATAAGCAGGCGCAAACGGAAAACAAAAAAAAGGACGAAAAAAAGAAGTCCGAAAGAAAGCACCTAAGTCAATTTTGCCAAGACCTTACCGCAAAAGCAAGGGAAGGCAAGCTTGACAAAATTGTAGGCAGAGATAAGGAGCTTGGCAGGGTTATGCAAATACTGTGCCGCCGCCAAAAGAACAACCCCTGTCTTATAGGCGAGCCCGGCGTTGGTAAGACCGCCGTTGCGGAAGCATTGGCAAGCGCAATAGCAGAAGGCAGAGTGCCCTACAAGCTTAAGGACAAAGAAGTACACCTTATGGATATGACCGCCATTGTTGCAGGCACCCAGTTCCGTGGTCAGTTTGAAAACCGCATCAAGGGGCTTATTGACGAGGTTAAAAAGCTTGGCAACATCATTTTGGTGTTGGATGAGGTGCACTCTATGGTTTCCGCAGGTGCGGCAGAGGGCGGTATGAACGCCGCAAATATTTTGAAGCCCGCTTTGTCCCGCGGGGAAATACAGATGATAGGCGCAACCACCCTTACGGAGTACAGGAAGTATATAGAGAAAGACTCCGCCCTGGAGCGCAGATTTCAGCCCGTTATGATTGACGAACCCAGCGTGGAGGATACTGTTAAAATCCTTAAGGGCATAAAGCAGTATTATGAAGATTACCACGGCATTAAGATTACCGAAAGCCTTATACGCCGTATGGTAATGCTTTCCGAACGCTACATTACCGACCGTTACCTGCCCGACAAGGCGATAGACCTTATGGACGAGGCGGCATCCCGCCTTGCTATGGACTCGCCCGTGGTTAACAAGCTTGCGGCCTTGGATAAGGAGCTGGAGGCTTTGGCTGCACGAAGAGAAGAGCTGGAAAACGGCGAGCAAAACGAGGAAAGCTACCGACTGCTTGCGGACATCCGCACGGAGGAGGCACAAAAACAGGAAGAGTTTAAAAAGCTTTCCAAAAAACGCGACAAGCTTTATCTTACCGACGATGATATTGCAAGAGTTATAGAGATATGGACAGGTGTACCTGCCAGCAGCATTACCGAGAACGAGTTTGCTAAGATAGACCGTCTTGAAAAAGAACTTCAAAGCCGTATTATAGGTCAGGACGACGCCATAAACAAGGTGGCAAAGGCTATAAAACGCAGCCGTGCGGGGATATCCTACAAAAAGAAGCCCGTATCCTTTATATTTGCGGGCAGTACGGGCGTGGGTAAGACGGAACTTGTAAAGGTGCTTGCAAACTATCTGTTTGACAGCCCCGAAAGCCTTATACGTCTTGATATGTCGGAGTTTATGGAGAAATACTCCGTATCCCGTATAATCGGCTCCCCTCCCGGCTATGTCGGTTATGATGATGCAGGTCAGCTTACGGAGAAGATACGCCGCAAGCCCTACAGCGTAGTGCTGTTTGACGAGATAGAGAAGGCCCATCCCGACGTGATGAACATTCTGCTGCAGATACTTGACGACGGCAGGATAACAGACAGCCACGGCAAGGAGATTAATTTTGAAAGCACGGTTATAATAATGACCACCAATGCGGGCTCTGCAAACACCTCGCCTACCGCAGGCTTTAGTGCGGATGCGGCTACAAACGACCGCGACCGCACGATGAAGGCGCTGGAGAAGTTTTTGCGTCCGGAGTTTATTAACCGCGTGGACGAAATTGTGGTGTTTAACCGTCTTTCCAAGGAAAACATTAAAGAGATATGCGGTATAATGCTTGGCGACCTTAAGACAGTTCTTGAAGAAAAAGACATAGAGCTTATCTGGGACAATGCCGCCGTAGAAGCGCTGACGGAAAAAGGATATTCCGACAAATACGGGGCAAGGAACCTGCGCAGACTTATACAAACGCAGATTGAAGATGCGGTTGCCGCAAAGATAATAGAAAATTACAGGACGCCCGTTACTGCGGTAAGCATTACCGCCGAAAACGGAGAGCTTTGTGTTGCCTGCATATAAGTCGGGCGACCGTCGGTCGGGGAAATAAGGATATATGAAAAAGAATGAGCTGGCAAGACCCACAGACACATACCGAATAGCCCCCGGCGCGCACAAAAGCAGGGACGGATTTAATCCTGCAGAGATGGAGGCATACGAGGTTGCCGCCCATTTTGGCACGGATATGAGCAGCGGTCTTACAAAACAGCAGGTGCGCAAGGCGCGTATGGAGCACGGCCTTAACAACCGTGAAAAGGTCTATGACGAGTCCTTGGGTAACTGTGTTAAAAAGCAACTGCTTAGCGTGTGTACACCCCTGATGATAGCAAGCCTTTTGGTATGCGCCATCTTTACCAACGGTGCAGAAATATATACGCCCTTGGCGGCGATACTGTTGTCAATTCTTTTGATTAATGCATTTATAGAGCAGCGTGCCGCTTATTCCCTTAACAAAAGCATTAACAACACTGCCCTGAGAAGTGTTGTGCTTAGGGAAGGCAAAATGCTTTCGGTGGGGACGGTAGCCCTTGTACCCGGGGATATTATAGAGCTGGGCAGCGGCAGTATTGTTCCTGCAGATGCACGCTTGGCGGAAGCAAACAGGCTTTGCGTGTTGGAAACGCCTGTGACAGGAGTTAAAGTTTCCACAGAAAAAGATGCCGAATATCTGGCAGATGATGAGAGAAACGGTAGCTACAATATGGTATACGCTGGCACAATAGTAACCTCCGGCAACGCAATTGCAATTGTTTGCCGCACAGGAAGTAATTGCCGCCTGTTTAAGCAGGGCGCGGAACCGGA
Source organism: Eubacteriales bacterium (assembly GCA_045534025.1). Taxonomy (GTDB): domain Bacteria; phylum Bacillota; class Clostridia; order Oscillospirales; family CAG-382; genus SIG636. The sequence continues at coordinate 6,155 of JAZSIW010000030.1, forward strand.
AGAACAGCTTCCGCAGGTATACCACAGAACAAAAAGAGCGCTTAATACTTTAGCGCTGGGCTCAGCCGTTTTGTGCTTTGCTTTGATACTTGCAGGCTTCTTTATGGGCAAGCCCTTGGTCACTTTGTATCTTAACGCTTTAGCCTGTGCCCTTTGCTGTATGCAAAGCAGCAGTCATGCGCTTATGCTTACGGGCTTTGCGCTTGGTGTGCGCAGCATGTACAAAAACTCGGCAGTGCTTCGCAGAGGTGCGGCGGTGGATACCCTTTGTCTTACGGACACCGTAATGTGTGATAAAGAGGTAGCCTTCCCCTTAAGTGAGCTGGAGCCCAAGCGTGTGTTCATCAACCGAAGTTATTACGGAGTAACGCCCGAAAGCCGTGAGGATATACGCAAGGTTATGACCTATGCTCTGCTGTGCTCAGACGTGCGCAGAAGCGGCAGCAAAAGCCGCTTGGGCGAAAAATTTTACGGTATGCCCACCGATGTGTGTCTGGCCCGCGCCTGTGACGGGATAGGCATAAATATTGATAATTTTAAAGAAAGCTTTTTCAGAATAGAAGCAGAATATGACAAAGACGGTGCGGTGCGCCGTGCATTGTACTTGCATAACGACAGTACCATGCTTATAATAAGGGGTAAACCCGAGGAAATATTGCCCTTGTGCGCAGGTTATGATGCCCAAGGCACAAACAACAGATTTGACGATTATTCCCGTCGACGTATGGAAGATGCCGCACGTGAAATGGGTGAGGCTTCCCAGCACGTTATAGCCGTTGCCTCCGCCGTTTGCGACTGCGACAGCCTGCGTAACACGGTAATGGCAGAGCGCCGCTTGGTGCTTAACGGCTTTATAGGGCTTTACACTTCGTTGGAGCTGGACTCTGCCAGCGCCGTTTATAAATGTGCCGCAGGCGGTATAGAAACCGTAATGCTTTCCGACGACGCCTATGTTACCGCCGTTAACATGGCGCGCAATGCGGGCATAATAGAAAGCGAAAAACAGGTAATGTCCGCAGAGGAGCTTAAGTTTTTGGACCGTGGACTTTACATAGCGGATAACAACAATTACAAGCTTTACCTTAACCTTGATGATCTGCAATGGCAGGATGTACTTGCTTTACGTAAGGAAAGCGGAAAGACAGTTGCCGTTACCGCCCATAATACGGACAGGCTTGTGCTTATGAAGGAAGCGGACGCAAGCTTTGTGCCTGCCGCCGACTCGCCGGAGACAGTAAAATATGCCGCAGACGTATTACTTTACAAGCGTGGGCTTAAAACCGTGGAAGCGGTGCTTCGCTATTCCAAAATGATATACAAACGCATTGTAAGCTCGGTCCGTCAGCTTGCCTTGGCGGGTATAGCAGTATTGGTATGTATGCTTGCAGGGCTGTTTTTGCCCATAGATATGCCCCTGAGATTACAGGACGTTATTATCGGCGGTGCTTGCGTTAATCTGATATTAGCGTTTTCCGCAGTTTTCACCTCCGACCACAGGCGACTGTTGGAAGACAAGACAGATTACAGGGGCGGTCTGCGCGGCAGGCTGTTTACCCTGATATACGGCACCGTTGCAGGCGTGGGAATCTGCGCCCTTAGCGTCGTGCTTAAGGAGCTTGGCGGCACGGAGGAAAGCCGCTATGCGGCAAGCCTTTTGGCGTTTGCCTTGTTTATGGCGATGGGGCTTCTTTTCGGTGCGGAGCAACAGCACGTTTTGCATTCCTCCGCCTTTAAGACCTGGCAAATTTTTGCAGGTGCTGTAACAGCAATAGCGTTTTGCCTTATGTGCTTTTCAATACCCGGCGTGGCGCAAAGTCTTATATATGCCATGCCCAATCATCTGCAAGCGCTGTGCGCCGCAGTTGTTCCGTTGGGGATTTTTGCCCTGTTTCAGCTTGTGCTGATGACCGTAGAGCTTATTAAATTACATAAAGCCAAAAACAGAAAGGAAAAGTATGATGAAATTCACTAAAGACTCTATTGTTGGCGACATTCTTGACCAAAAGCCCGAATGTGCCGAGCATTTCTTTGCCATAGGCATGCATTGCCTTGGTTGCCCCTGCAGCAGAAGTGAGACAATAGCGCAGGCTTGTGCCGCACACGGCGCTGATGCTGACGCATTGCTTGCAAAGCTTAACGGCGAAGCATAAAGAGGAGGTCGACGGTTTTATGAAATATACAGCCGTTTGGGCGCACAGAGGCGCTTCTGCCTATGCGCCTGAAAACACCCTCTCTGCCTTTATACTGTCTGCGAAATTGGGCGCAGACGGAATAGAGCTGGACGTACATCTTACCAAGGACGGCGAGATAGTGGTTTGCCACGACGCACGCATTAACAGAACAAGCGACGGCGACGGCGTTATTGAAGAGATGACCTTGGCAGAGCTTAAGCAGTACAGCTTTGGGTACTCTGACGCATTCGGCAAGCGCTTCTATGACGAAAAGATTGCCACCCTTGCCGAGGTTTATGAGGCAATATTGCCCACGGATCTTGTTATCAATGTGGAGCTTAAGCGCACCAACCCCGGTATTGTGGACAAGGTTTTGGAGCTGGAAGCTAAGTACAACGCCAGAAGCCGCGTGCTTTACTCCTCTTTTGTTATCGAATATCTTGAGGAACTGAAGGAAAAATCACCCGAAAGCTTTGTTGCACCTCTTTACGGCGATGACCCCGAATATCTGAGACTGGGGGCAAACCTTTCGGCTTCTGCCCTTCACCCCGCATTTGCACCGGTGCTTGCGGACCCCGACTATGTGGCAAACTGCCACGCCGCAGGGCTTAGAGTGCACCCCTATACCCCCAACAGCAAGGAAGACCTTAAGGCGCTGATGGACGCAGGTGTAGACGCAGTTATTACCAATTACCCCGACAGGGCAATTGATATAAGAACACAAATACTTAGGAGGTTTTAAGGATGTCTAAGAAAAACGGAAAAAAAGGATTTATTACGGAGTTTAAGGAATTTATAACTAAGGGCAACATACTTGATATGGCTGTCGGTGTTATCATCGGTAATTCCTTCAAGGCAATCGTTA
>JAZSIW010000038.1:0-2024 GCA_045534025.1 Eubacteriales bacterium
TGTTATGTTTGGTGGGTAACAGCCGTACTCCCTTGTATTTTCTTATAGGCAGCAGTGTTGTTAACGTAAGCTTGGACTATTTGTTTGTTGTAACTATGGAGCTTAATGTAGGCGGTGCGGCGGCAGCAACCATTATTGCCCAAGGTCTTTCTGCACTGCTTTGCTTGGGCTATATTGTAAAATACGTGCCGGAACTGCATATAAGCAAAAAAGATTTTGTATTTGACAAAGCCCTGCTTAAGGAGCTTCTGGCAATGGGCTTTTCAATGAGCCTTATAACGTCTCTTGTCTCCTTTGGCAGTGCTGCCGTAAGCCGTGCCAACAATATTTTAAGCAGCAGATACGGCGAAGGGATTATTACCGCTAACAGCGCCGCGCGCAGAATAGACGGACTTGTTATGATGCCAATGTCCACATTGGGCATAGCGCTTTCCACCTTTGTAAGTCAAAACAGAGGTGCCGGACATCACGAAAGAATAAACAGAGGTATAAAAGGGGCGCTGTGCGTAGGTGCCGCTTGGTGCGCTTTCGGCATAACGGTTTTATACTGCTTTGGCGAACAACTTGTAAAGCTTATCACCAACACCACCAACCAAACCGTAATAGACCGCGCCGTGGAATATATGCGCATTAACTCTCCGTTTTTCTTCTTGCTTATGGTGCTTTTGATATTCCGAAGCGTACTTCAAGGCTACGGCAAAAAGATTATTCCCATAATTACCGCTGTTGCGGAGCTTGTGCTTAAATTTTTCGCTGCCGCAATACTTGTACCAATGCTTGGATTTTTGGGTATATGCGTGGCGGAGCCTGCTATTTGGACGGTTACCGCTGTCATTGTTGCCGTTGTTTACATAAAAGATATGAAAAAATTAAAAACAAACAATAATTTTTAAAATAATTGCAAAAAAATATGTACATTTTTCTCAAAGTATGATATAATGCTTTTATATATCACAGTGTGTATAATATGCTTTACTTTTAGGAGGAATATTTATGGCTTTTTGTTCTAAATGTGGTTCTCCCATAAAAGACAATTTTGCGTTTTGTACCCGTTGCGGTGCAAAAATCGAAGCGTCTGCGCCTCAGCAGCCGCCTTTTAATCCGTCTCAGCCTGCTCCTGTGCAGCCCCCCAGACCTCAGGTAGCAGACGACATGGCAACACAGGCAGTTTTCAGCGGTGCACAGCCCGTTCCTCAACCTGTTAATAAGGAAGAGCCTAAGCCTCAGCCCGTGAAAAAAGAAGAGGCTAAACCTGTAGTTAAACCCGAAAACAAGCCTAAATTTGATGAGTCCACAAAGCTTTTCAACGTTGAAGAGCCGAAAACAAAGATTTCTGTAAATCCTAAGGACTCCGTAAAGGAAGCCCCCAAGGCAGAACCGAAGCAGGAAGCTCCCAAGGCAGAGCCGAAGCCTGCGGAGGTGTCCGACAAAACCCAGCAGGTTTCTAAATCCGAGGAGATAAAGACACCGGTTGTACCCCCCATTGCAACAGCAGAAAAAGACGATGACAGAACCCGCACCGTTTCCACTGCACCCAACTACGAACGTCCGCCCGTGCAGACATACGAAAATCAGTATGACGTCCCCTCCGGACCCGAGTCCCAGCTGCCTTTGAATACAGAACCGTATCAGGGCAAGCCCGACAAAAAAGGTGAGTACGGTGTTGTAAGTGCGCTGTATTACTTCCTTATGACTTTGCTTTACGCAATCCCCATTGTTGGCTTGATAATGTCTATAGTAATGTCCTTCGGCGGCACGGTTAACCAAAACAAGCGCGGCTTTGCAAGGTCAGTGCTTATATTTAAGTTCATCGGTATACTTATGTTGTTTGCCGTGCTTATACTCGGCATTATGTTCAAAGAGGATATCTTTGAATATATAAACAACACATTTGCCTGGAACATTGAAGCTTGGGGCGATATATTTAAACAGTTTTAATACAAAAAAGACGGCAAAAAGCCGTCTTTTCAGACTGTCGAAAAAGTCCAGTTTATACTGGGCTTTTTTGCGTAAATGTGGTATAA
>JAZSIW010000007.1:0-13312 GCA_045534025.1 Eubacteriales bacterium
ACAGGGAGGTATGACCCTATGAAAGAACGCATATTAATTATAGTGTGCGGTGCCGTTTTACTTTCCGCATTTTGCATTAATGCGGTAGTGATAAGCGGCGCAAAGCAGGCGGCAAAAGAATACGACACGGTTGCAACCCTCGAAAACAACGAAGACAAACTTAACGTTGCCCTTTCGGTTATATATAAGCGTGCAGGGGATATAGTTTTGTCCCTGCCCCACGCAGGCATAACGCTTACGGAAACCGCTGTGATGAAGCATTTTGCAGGTGATGCGGATGCAATACTTTACCTTAACACCCGTGCCGCAGACCAGCTTGCCAACGCCTATGCGGCGATGGATGTGTTGCTTGCGGATTTTGACGGCGTGCTTGCCCGATACGCTGTACCTACAGGCAGCGTTTACCGCACCAAACGAGTAGAGCTGGCAAGTCTGTTTTCAGGTCTTAGGACCTCTAACGACGAGCTTATAAGGCGCACCCGCACCTTTATAAGCAACGCAGACAGCAACTACGAAAGCTATTACACCGCTTATTGCGAGCAACTGCAGGTGGTGTCCGACAAATTCCAAAACGCGGCAACCCAAATCGGTAACGAGTATGACTCGCTTATAAGCGAAATGCTTGGTTCGGATTTTGAGCTGATTTCCTAAGAAAGGCGCAATGTTATGGCAAAAGACAAGACAAAAAAGAGAAGGCGCCGACTTGGTGACCGCAAGGACGGCAGGAAGGTGCGCTCTTTATGCCCGATGAACTACGTTTCGCCCTATATTATGCCCACAAGAGGCGGCGCTTCCAATTACATAGAGGACAGGTTTGACACCGCTAAAATGGACGACTATATAGCGCAAAAACGCGCGGAGGGCCTTAAGGGCTTCGGCGCTTTACACGTGTTTATTGCTACCTACGTCCGTGTGATTTCTCAGCGTCCGGGCATAAACAGGTTTATAAACCGTCAAAAGATTTTTGCAAGAAACAATATAGAGATAATGCTTACCATAAAGAAGGAGCTGTCCCTTAATGCGGACGAGACCGTTATAAAGGTCAAGCCCCGGGCCGATTTCACTGCAGAGCAGGTCTACAGACAGCTTAACGAGGTTATCGCCAAGGACAGAGAGGCCGAGGGCACAAGCGCCTTTGAAACGGTGGCAAAGGTTTTAAGCTATATCCCCGGACTTGTTTTAAAGTTTATTGTGTGGTTCCTTAAAACCCTTGACTATTTCGGCCTTCTTCCCCGCTTTTTGTTAGATGTAAGCCCTTTTCACGGCTCTATGTTTATAACCTCTATGGGCTCCTTGGGCATTCCGCCCATCTACCACCATCTGTACGACTTCGGCAACGTGCCCGTGTTTATCTCCTACGGCGCAAAGTATAAGGAGAACCGTATAAACGACAAGGGCGAGGTGGAAAAACGCTCCTATATCGATTATAAGATTGTAACCGACGAGCGCACCTGCGACGGACACTATTACGCCTCGGCGCTTAAGCTTATCCGCTATTACCTGCAAAACCCCCATCTTTTGGACTCCCCGCCCGAGCAGGTTTTGGAGGACGTGGATTAAGCCGTTTAACTCTTTTGTTTGTTTATTTCCCGTTTTCTATTGACAAAAAAACATGCCTGTGTTATACTGCTATCCGCAGCGGCGGTTTTGCCGCTTGCCCATATAGCCGCGGATGTGATGGAATTGGCAGACATGCTGGTCTTAGAAACCAGTGCTTCGGCTTGCAGGTTCAAGTCCTGTCATCCGCACCACGAAAGAAGCCACCCTTTATGGGTGGCGTTTTTCGTGGTAGGATTAAATGCAGGACTTGATACGAACTCTGTGTTTTTAGAAGCAAAGCGGATAAAAAACACAGGAGAAAGAGCCGGGGGCTCTTTCGTTCGTGAGTGGAAAGTCCTGTCATCCGCACCACTGAAAAAGGACTCCCTTGGGGGAGTCCTTTTTCAGTGGTCTTTTGATACGGGAGGACTTGACGGACGGTAGTGAATGACAGTCTGGGGGACTGTCAGAGCCGTCCGCGCTTTTCCGCAGAAAAGCAAGTCATGCATCCTCAAATCTTCAGCCACCCTTTATGGGTGGCTGGCCTTTGGGTGCGAGAAGACCCCAAGTAGGGTCTGTTTCTATTGACAAAACGGCGAAAAGTTGTACAATATTAAGCATAGGAACATCTCATACAAAGGGCTTTTAGGGGAGAAATTATTATGAAAAATTTGGCAGCTGTTTTTTTTGCTACCATTATCTTTGTGCTTTCCATGCCCGTTGTTTACGCCATCCATTTAATTGGCGAAGTTAATAACGACGGCACGGTTAACAGCCTTGACGCAGCACAAATCCTTAAACACGATGCACAACTCATCGCTCTTGAGGGTGTTGGGCTGGATGCTGCAGACGTTAATACGGACGGCACGGTTAACAGCCTTGATGCGGCGCTGGTGCTTAAGCATGACGCTAAGCTTATCGACGGATTTGGCACGCTTCCGCAGGAAGCCTCTGTCTCCTCCGAGGAAACGGAAAATGAAGAAAGCTCCGTCTCTCCTGAGGAAACCGAAGAAGACGACTCTGTCTCCTCCGAGGAAACGGAAGATGAAGAAAGCGCTGTCTCTCCTGAGGAAACCGAAGAAGACGACTCTGTCTCCTCCGAAGAAACGGAAGAAGAGGAAGAAAGCTCTGTCTCTTCCGAGGAAACGGAAGAGGTGAAAGCAGAAACGGCAGACGAATGGTTGTCAAATATAGTTTTTGGTATAAATTATTTTAACGGAATCAACGAAAACAACGATAACGATGCGTATTTCAAGTGGATTAGCGAACAGGGATTTAATGCGGTGGAAATAGGCTGTAGATACGGACATTTGGTTGACGGCGTTCACGGCGATTTGAATTTGGAGCACGTAGAAAAGCTAAGAAACATTATCGACTGCGCATACGAATACGATTTTTACATCATACTGACCCTGTATGACGGATACGACTATATGTGGACCAGCCTGAACTACGAAAACCAAGATACCATTATACAAATGCTGAACACATCATACAAAAAATTGGTGGAAAACTTGAACAGCTACGATGACAAGCTAGCCATATCTTTTTGCAGCGAACCGAGAGATTATACCGATAATTTAATAGACGAAGAAGCCTGTGAGGTATTAAACAACGTTAATAAAGAGTTTGTTAAAATGGTACGAGGTACCGACGGTAATAACTTATACAGAAAATTGGTTATTACTACCGGTTGGAGCAAATGGGACGGTTTAGCCGCAAGCAGATTCGAAATGGTTGACGACGAATACACCTTTGTAAGAATACATTTATATGAGCCCGACCTGTTTGCAGGCTCTAAAACCGAAGAATCCGTTTGGGATGAGGCTTCACATCAATTAACTCTGGTTAACTGCTTTAATACTTTAAAAAAGAATTTTATCGATAAAGGTATCCCCGTATATATCGGAGAGTTTGGATGCAGACCGAAGGACAATGACGAAGAAAGAATCAAGTGGGCGCAGTGCTATCTGTCCTTAGCCAACAGCCATAACGTAAAATGTTTTATCTGGGATACGGAAAACAAAGGGTCGGGGATTGCAAACTCTTTTGCCATATCCAACAAACAAAAGCTTGAATGGCTAAATCCGCTTTATATGAACTATATTTTGGATATGTTCAAAAACCAAAACTTTGTGGATTATTACGACAGCTACAGCTATAGCATAAGTATAACCGAGCCTATTGACTTAGAGAGAACCGTTACCGACATTTTGACCGGGGAAGAAAAAACCGTAACAGTATCCTGCGACAGCGACAAGCTGGTTTTACTGGATGGCAAATATTATGCCAAAGAAGTGGGCGAGATTATATTTACTTACAGTATCGACGGCTTTAATTATTACTATATCGTGGAGGTAACGGAGGATATTGCGGAGGTTGACTTTGCAATGGAAATCAGAACAAACACCGACACGGGCTATCTGCAATTATGGATAACCACCGACGGACATTCCAAAACCAGATTGGATTATGATTGGAGCTCTACCAACGAGGATGTAATACGTATATCTAAGTATTCAACGATTACTATTCTCAGCGACGGCGAATGCTCAATTATAGCAAAGCACAGGGAAACAGGTGCGGTGGGGATGATTGATGTAGTTGTGGCAAACGGTGAGATAGTTGACGTTTTCGTACATACGCCCTAAACGATCTATACAGGAGGCAATTTATGATATACGGCGCCATAGATGAAAAAAGCGAGAGGTGGTATACACACCTTAAAAAGCTTTTTGAAGCCATAGACAACAAGCAACTTGAATACAATTGGCTGATAACGGACTGGGAATGCAACACCGATACAATAGGAACGCGTTATGACGAATACTGTTGGCTAAGCGGTGAAGAGCTTACAGACTTGGTAGTTAAGAAAGACCCGCAATGGATATGGGCAGTATTATCGGGCTTTGACAAATCCGTTACTCCCGAGGAGGTTTTAAAGCACAAGCTTCCCTTTGCCAACGGATACGGCGGTTTTTGGAAAAAGCCGCTGACCCTACAACACCCTTTGGCAAAAATAGAGATCGTTGCTTGGGACAGTTCCTTGGTTCTTATTTTAAGCGAGCGCAAAGAAATAGTTGACAGCTTTAGAAAGCATTATCCCAAAAGCAAGGATTTAATAGATTATATAGACGAGCCGTAACCGCAAAAAAGCCGCCCTTCGGCGGCCTTTTTCTTGACAATTCAAGTCTTTACAGCTATAATAGAAAACAAGGTGCTACCATAACGGTAGGCGGTTAAATCCTGCCCCCGAAAGGGGGAATTGCTTATGGATTACTTAATAGCGTTGATTATCATATTGATGCTGTTAAACGAATTTCAAGGCAAAAAGAAACAACCGCCCAAGCTACCAACTAAGTGCGGTTAATTCTTTAACTTCATTATAGGGGGCTAACCGTCTATCGGCAGCACCTTTTCTATACTCATTATAAGCCCAAATATCGGCTTTGTCAATACCTTTTTAGCTCTCACTCTGTTTGTGGGGGCTTTTAATTTTAGTTCTTTAATAAGCTTTTTGAGATGTGCAACCTCTTTTGTAAGTTATTGCCCCGAATGGCCGTCAGCTGTGCTTGCAAACGCAACGGTTTTGTGATAATATAGCTGTATATAAATCTGCCGTTGTTTGAGGAGGCGCACAATGTTTACAAACGAATTCATTTTGCTCTGCCAAGCTTACGCCAAAAGCAGAACCGATGTTTTGTATGAAAGCACCGATGATTCTAAAAAGCTTTGCAAATACAGCATAGAGTTTCAAAGCTATATTTTAGAGTTTAGATATGTGAAAAAAGAGTCCCCTTTTTATAAACCCGGTTCTCTGTACTGCGTGCTGAAGCTTAGAAAAAACAGCGCAGTTTATTACCATCTGACGGATATAATCCCGTTTCTGGAACACAAAACTTTTAAGTCTTGTTATTTTTGGAACATCGAAAGCCCCGAAAGGCTGAAGTGCTGCTTTAAAAGCCTTGTAAGCACACTCACGGACATTTTATCGCAGATAGATCCTTTTTTGTCGGACGATACGGTTTTGAAAGAGGCACTGTTCCAAAGCTATAAAACCGTTTACAACCTCAAGCCGAGGGATATTGATTTTGAAAAAATTGATAACATAGACGATTTTGCACACGGATATTTTTTGCATCTGCAAAAAGCGCGGGACGGCTATATTTTTTCAAGATATTGCAAATTCAAGCCGTACGCACTGCTTTTGAAAAACAAGACCGCCAAAGCCTTGGCAAAATACGAAAAGCTGAACCAAAAGAACAAGCTTTTGGAATATGAAAAAGCGCTGACGGCGCATGTTTGTGATTCCGAAACGCGGGAATTCCATGCGTTTGACCCCGGTTGCGACACCTCTGTTGCATACAAGTTTATGTCCCCGGTTTCGGGCCTGAAAGCCTTTGTGCTGTGTTTTGCCGTCGCTTCGGTTTTCTTTTGCGGCTTTTGCGCCGTTTGGAATTTAATAGCTTCCGCAGGTACGCTGGTTTTTCTGTCTGCTCCGTGGTATGCAGGCTTTATGTGCGCCGCGCTTTGCTCTGTTTTCGGCGCAATTGCCTTTTTTATGTATATGCCAAACAAGCACCTTAGCAAAACGGAACGGCAAAACTTTGAAAGGCTGTTTATCTCCAAAGTAGAGAAAAAAGCCGCATTTATAGTTTTTGTGCTTGTTGCAGCGGTGTCAATCTTTTTTGCTGTTATGATTATGCTGCCAAATGTCAGATTTTACAAAGACAGCCTTGAGTTTGACGATTCGTCCTATAACTACAGCAGGATAGACAGCGTTTATTACATTGATGCAAGGTATGGCCCTTCCGGTAACAGAATAGAACGCGGCTCTTATGTGATTCTGTTTGACGACAAAACATCCCTTGATTTGTACAGCTATGCTTCCGTTGATTATACTGAAAAAGAAGTTTTACCTTTATTGAAAGCCAACGGCTTTGAGGTGAGTTTTGCCGATTCAGAACGAGAGTTGCCGTGGTATACAGAATAAGCAAGGAGAATACCTATGAAAATACTGATGATAGGCGCGCATCAGGACGATGCCGAGTTCCGTTGCGGAGGCACCGCATATAAGCTTGCCCGGCTGGGGCACAGCGTAAAATTTTTAAGCCTTACCAACGGTTGCGGAGGGCATCACCTTTTGACCGCTGAAGAGACGGTAGCTGTCCGTGCCAAGGAGTCTGCCGCCGTGGCAGAGTTGCTTGGCATAGAATACGAAATCTGGAGCGACCAAGCGGACTGTGCTCTTGTTGCAGACCTGCCCACACGCCGCCGATTGATACGCTGTATACGAAGCTTTGCGCCGGATGTTATCATATCCCACCGACCCAACGATTACCACGCCGACCACCGTGCCTGCGCTATGCTGGTGCAGGACGCCTCCTACATGCTGATTGTCCCCCACGAATGCCCCGAGGCGGCGGCGATGAGAACTTCGCCCGTAATTATGTATTACGAAGACGGATTTACCAACCCCGCCTTCAACTGCGACCTTGTTGTGGGGATAGACGAGGTGATAGACGTAAAACTGCAAATCGCCCACCTTAACGCATCACAGGTCTACGAATGGTTGCCCTACACCAACGGAGAAACAGTGCCCGCAGGGGAAAAAGAGCGCTTTGAGTGGCTTAAGGGGCTGGATATGAGCACGCCCCACACGGACGAGGAAATACTAAGTCTGCCCCGCGGATATGCCGTGCGTTTTGCAAAGCCTGCCGCAAAATTCAGAGATAAGCTGACAGAAAAATACGGAAAAGAAAAGGGCTCCGCCGTAAGATATGCCGAAGCCTTTGAAGTTTGTGAGTACGGCGCCCCACTAAACGAAGAGGTAAAAAAGCTTTTTGCCGATTTGTAATTAGATTTAGCGCAACTTTTGTTAAACAAGGTAACACACCAAAACATATTAAAGTATTGACTTTATATTTTTCCCGTGCTAAAGTAATGACGCGACACAACTTAATATTTGGTCAAACTATAGGAGAAATGTTTTTTATTTAGGTAAAAACACATTCTCTATTTTGGCTTTCTCTTATAGTTTGTCAGAAGTTGTGTCGCAGCAATCGGAGTTATGTGTTTTTCGGTGCGTAGCTTCGGTTGCGCGCTTTTATTTTTTTGGAGGAATTTAAAATGTTGAAAAAGACCTTGCTTGTATTGATGTTATCCCTTTTGTGCCTTTCCGCCTTCGCCTGCGGAGACAGCGAAGAAAGCGTGCGAAAAGACCGGGAAGAAGAGGTGTTGGAATCGTCAACAGCGCCCACAGACACCTTGGTACACACCCACAATTTTTCCGATGCTACCTGTGACACGGCGCAAACCTGTAGCTGCGGCGAAACCCAAGGGGAGCCCTTAGGGCACGAAGGCGGTGAGGCTACCTGCATCGAAAAACCAATTTGCACCCGTTGCGGCAAATCATACGGCGAACCGCTAAGACACGATTATGCAGAAGCCACCTATACCGCACCCCAAACCTGTACAAGATGCGGAGAGACAACCGGAGAAAAGCTTAAGCTAAGCACTTCTTGTGGTATGCTCCTCTGCACAGGATATGATGGTAGTGATTGCTACGAATTGGTAGCAAATCAAATCGATGGATATCCTGATTCTACATTTGAATTCGGCGTTATAAAAAACAACGAATGGCTTGTTGAAATGAGCTCAAATTGCCCTTTTATTAACGAAAACGGTTGGTGGAAAGGTGCAAAATACGGAAATAATCCTGGAAAATTTAAATATATAAATGCGGGTTGTTTTTATTATTCTCACAATGATGGAATTGGATTGTTTGAAATGATTTACAAACCAGAAACCGGTAAATATTTTGAGGTCTCCGGACTTGTTTCTTTCACAATGTTTAAAACGGAGTTTGGCGAAGTGGATTATAGTAAATTATGCAATGATAAAAGTGAATTTTTGGCTAGAATCAACGACGGACATTATACTTTTTCATACATAAATTTAAATACAGGTGAAACAAAAGCAATACCATTAAAACTTCATGTCAATAATAATCAAGATATAGGATTGTTATCAGATGGACTGTTCTATGCTTATGGGGGAAGCAATTTTACAGGGACTGATTATTGGGGATTTTTTGATTTGAACGGAAATCAGATTATTGACCTCACTCAATATGATACGACAGATTTAAAGGATTATCAGTTTCGCAATGGCAAATATACAATCACCTGTAAAAACAATAGTGGTGTGAAATTTAACATTACCTTTGATACATCAGGAAATATAATATCGCAAGAAAAAGCTGAGAATTAAGTACTAACTCTCAAGAATATACCATATTTAGAAAGGTCTGTCTATGAACAATACAAAAACGCTAAGAACTCTTTGCTCGTTGATGTTTTTAACGATATTAGTTAATTTATCATCATGCGGTTGCGACCATGAATGGGACAACGCAACCTGCATCTCCCCAACAACTTGTCGGATTTGCGGAGAAACGGCAGGAGATGCAATTGGACATATTTTGAGCGATGCCACCTGCACTACTCCTGCAACCTGCTATATCTGCAGGGAAAAAGAAGGAGAAGTGGTCGGACATGACTGGACAGATGCAACTTGTACCACACCTCAAACCTGTAGCGTTTGTAAAGAAACCAAAGGTATCCCTAAGGAACACACTTATTTTCTTGGAACATGCTTTTACTGTGATAGTGAAGATCCGACTTATTTTGTTCCCGAAAATTACGGCTTTATAAACAACTACGGTATGTACACTTTTGTAGAAATAACAGGCTATTCCCTTAGCGGCACTACCCCTTATGCACACTTCCAAGAACATGGATACAGCCATAAGATACGCATTTTTAAAGACAAAGTATACTACGATTACTCCCGCTATGAAACCGATGAAAATGTTGATAACAAAAAACTAACAGAAGACTTGAACGGAACAGAAAGTTATACAATCATAAACAATGACGCCATATCGGTAGACGGTGACACCTTTACAATTTTCGAGCGTGTTTGCAGAGACGGTCGTTTAATCTTAAAAACCATGTGGAATAATACCGAAAGGTGGTATATCCTTGAAGAACAAATCGATTGGAATAAATCTCCGTCAATAGAAAATGTGGAAAACGGATGGAAAAAATATACATACTATTTTAAGTAAACAAAGTACATTGTGCCCTTTAGTGTATCTGTATAAAAAATACGCCACCCGGAAATGATATGCACCCCCAAAGTTAGACACTTTGGAGGTGCATATTAACGTTTAATTCGAGCGGTTATATCTTTATAATACGTGAATTAAGAAGAGCTAACTGTCTTATTAGGCAGCACCTTTTCTTTAATCTACTAGATGCGCAAAACGTGTGTTTAACACTACCTATTTAAGCTTTTTAAGCTTGGCGGGGTTGGCTATAACTATAAGCTTTTCGCCTTTTGCGAGGGGGCGGGAGGGGTCTATTTCGGTATTTATGCCCTGCTCTGCGGACACGGCGACCACGTTAAGGGAGTACTTTTTGCGCAGGCTTAGCTCGATAAGGCTTTTGCCCACCCAGTCGTCCTTTACGTCCAGCTCCAGCATAGAAACCTCGTCGGAAAGCTCTATCATCTCCGAAAATCCCGAAGTAAGCAGGTTCTTTGCAAGGCGCTTGCCGGACTCCTGCTCCGGTATAATAACCCTGTCTGCGCCTACGCGGGAGAGTATTTTTTGGTGCATCTCGTTACCGCACTTGGCTATAACGGTTTTAACGCCCGCCTCCTTACAAAGGGTAACGGCAAGGACGCTTGCCTCCAAATTGCTTGCCATAGAGATAATAACCACGTCCAGATTAGATACGCCCAGCCTTTCGATAACCTCCGGGTCGGTAACGTCGGCGCACTTGCACACGGGGATATCAGCGGCGGCGGCGTTTACAAGGGCGGGGTTTTTGTCTACCGCCAACACCTCTGCACCGTGTGCCACCAGCTCTGTTGCCACAGCCTTACCGTATCTGCCAAGACCGAAAACGCCGTATGTTTTATTTATACTCATAGCCTTACTTCCTTTCTATCCCACGCTTATCTCTTCGGTGGGGTTTTGTATAAGCTGTTCTCCTTCCCTTTTAAGCACGAATGCGCTTGCCAAAGAGATGGGGCCTACTCTTCCGAAATACATTGTTGCAGTGATAATAAGCTTGCCTGCCGTGTTAAGCAGGGGGGTAACGCCCCTTGTAAGTCCAACGGTTGCGGTGGCGCTTACGGTCTCATACAGAATATCCAAGGTATCCCCACCGCAAACGGCTGAGAGTGCCACCGTTGACGCCAACATAATGAAGAAGGACATACAGGTAACGGCAACCGCCTTGTTTACCGCTTGCGGCTTAAGCCGTCTGCCGAAAAGCTCGATGCTGTCCTTGCCTCTGAGGGATGCCACGGCAGTCATAATAAGCACCGCAAAGGTTACGGTTTTAACGCCGCCCGCCGTGCCCACGGGCGAGCCGCCGATGAACATAAGCAAAAGACAAACAACGGCGGTAGGAGTGCTTAGGTTTTCCTGTGCTACGGTGAAGAAGCCCGCCGTTCTTGTGGTAACGGATTGGAACAGGGAGAGCTGTATTTTTTGCCCTGTGGTGAAATTTGCCATGGTGGCAGGGTTGTTCCTTTCAAAAACGAAAACAAGCACAGTGCCGCCGATTATTAAAGCGAGGGTGGTGACGATCGCTATCTTGCTGTGGAGGGTCAGGCTACCGAACATTTTGCGGCCTTGTTTGCGGCGCAGCTTTATTACTCTCAGCATATCCCACCAAACAATATAACCCAAGCCACCGGAAACGATAAGTAAGACAGTGACAATGTTGACTGTTGGGTTAAGGGCATAGTCGCATAGGCTGTTTGTACCAAGCAAATCTATGCCTGCGTTACAAAAGGCGGAAACGGCAGTAAATACCGAAATCCAAACACCCTTTGCACCGAACTGAGGCACAAAGACGGTCATATAAAGCAAAGCGCCAAGCCCTTCCACAATAAATGTGCCTTTTACCACACGCTTTAAAAACCGCACCAAGCCCGACATAGAGTTAAGGTTGAAAGCGTCCTGTAGCAGAAGTCTGTCTCCCATACCTATGCGTCTGTTTAAAACCAGCATAAAGCCCGTGATTACCGTAATGACCCCCAAGCCGCCCACTTGGATAAGCACAAGGATTACGGCTTGTCCGAAGCCGCTCCAGGTGTCGACGGTGGACAGGGTTACAAGTCCTGTAACGCAGGTGGAGGTGGTGGCGGTAAAAAGTGCGTCCGTATAGGACACCTTTACACCCTCCGCCGCACTTATGGGCAAATACAAAAGGATACTGCCCAAAAGGATAACAACCAAAAAGCTTGCAAGTATTATTTGTGTGGTATTTAACCCTTTTCTTTTCATAAAGCTTTACCTGTTTTTGCTACTCCTTGCCGTCAAAACGGATAAGAGTAGCATATTTTTTGCCTTCTTTTTCCAAAGCAGTTTCTATCCGCGCCGATATATCTGCGGCGCTGTATTTTGTGCCGTAGGGCACGTCCAAGTCGAAGACCAAAACCGCTGCGCTTTTGTCGTTTACTATTCTGAAGCCGTGCAGAGAAAAACGGGGGTTTATGTCCTGTATTATGACCTCTACCCTGCGGCGCATATCCTGCCACTCCTCGTCGTCGGTAACAACGGGGTCGTAGTGGATAACCATATTTACGTTAAGACGGGTCTGCACGTCACGCTCTATGCGGTCGATTATGTCGTGACTTTCAAGAGGTGCTTCTGCCGCGCTTATCTCCACATGGATGGAAGCAAAGCGCTTGTCGGGGCCGTAGTCGTGGACAAGCAGGTCGTGGACGCCAAGCACCTTGGGGTCCGAAAGTACAAGACGGGTTATATCATCTATAAGCTGTGCGTCCGCCTGTTTGCCAAGCAGAGGCGACACCGTATCCCTAACCAAAATCACACCGGAATACAGGATAAAAAGGGATACGCCAAGGCCTATATATGCATCTGCATTTACATCAAAATACTTTCTTAAAAGACAGCCTGCAAGGACAGCGGAGGTAGTTATAACGTCGTTGCGGCTATCAACGGCGCTTGCGGCAAGGGAGAGGGAGTCCGTCATTTTACCAAGACGGCGGTAAAACAAAAACATCCAAAACTTTATAAGTATTGCCGCCCCTAAAATAACAAGAGCAAGAGGCGAAAACTGCACTTCTGTGGGGGTGATAATGCGTTTTACGGAGGAACTTGCCATCTCCGACCCTAAAAACAAAACAAAAACCGCAATAGCCAAGCCCGAAAGATACTCGTATCTGGCGTGGCCGTAGGGGTGGTCCTTGTCTGCGGGGCGCTGTGCCATTCTGAAGCCCAGCAGGGTAAGTACGGAGGCGGCAGAGTCGGAAAGGTTATTGGCGGCGTCCGCAAATACGGAAACAGAGCCTGCCATAATGCCTGCCGCAAGCTTTATGCAAAACAGAAAAAAGTTGCAAACAATACCCGTTATGCCTGCGGTCTTGCCGATAGAGCTGCGCACGGCAGGTGACTGCGGATTGCCGTAATCCTTAACAAACAACCGCAGTAAAAGCTTTGTCATAAGGCTACCTCCCAAAAGATTTGCAGGTCAATAATATGCTGTACCTTGTAATTATAGCACATATCCTACGGCTTTTCAATAAAAAAATGCGTCTGCTGTGCAAACAGGAAAACATGGGCGAAAATACTGTTTTGAAATTGTATTCTATACTGATAAAGCGAAACGTTTTTGCCCTGTTGTCGTGTTTTCGGCTGGAGAACCCCCCGCCCTACGGACAAATTGCA
>JAZSIW010000058.1:0-10350 GCA_045534025.1 Eubacteriales bacterium
TCAATTTCTAATCTGCCGATAATTTCAAAGGGGTTTTCGTTACCGTCCTCATCAATAAGAAAACAAGTTTCGCCCTCAAGTTCTTCAAAGTTTTCTGTCTTATTTTCAGCCATTACAGTATAACGCAGTGCGATATGTGCACCTGCATCCTCCCTTCGATAATAAAATAACAGCGCTTGTCTGTGCACTAATTGTAGCAAAGTGCCAAAGAAAAGTCAATACATTTTATGCAAAAAGCTACACGGGCAAAAGTTTTTTGCCGTGTTTTTGTGGCTTTTTTCGACTTGCGAATTAAAAAAACAAAAAAACCACCAAAAAAATGCTTAACTTTTTGTTAAAATTATTCAAAAACTATTGCAATTGTTGTGCAATGCGATTATAATTAGTAACGGATAATGTTTGCCAAATGTGCAAAATGATTATGATGTTGAACGGGGGACTTTTTGTATGAAGTTGTTTCAAGGCATAGTACATCAAATGAAGGATGCTACCGACAGGACCATTGGCGTTATTGATGACAGGGGCACGGTTATTGCCTGCAGTCAGCTTACACGTATAGGTGAGGCGAAGCGCGCTGTTTTGGAGGAGCTTGCTTATACCTTTGACAGCGTAACCTTTGAAGGTTATACATACAGACCCATCGGCACCCACGCACATGTTGAGTATGTGGTTTTTGTTGAGGGTACGGACGCAACCGCCCAAAGCACAGCCGCCATGCTTTCCGTTGCGCTTGCCAACATCAAGACTCTGTATGACGAAAAATACGACAAAACCAGCTTTATTAAAAACATTATCCTTGACAACATTCTGCCCGGCGACATCTACATCAAAAGCAAAGAACTACGTTTTGACGGAGAGGTTAACCGTGTAGTATTCTTAGTGCGCTTCACCAACAAGGGTGAGGCTATTCCCTTTGACGTTATACAAAGTATGTTCCCCGACAAAAACAGGGACTATATTATAAGCGTTGGCGAAAACGATGTTGTGTTGGTTAAGGAGCTTAAGAACCCCACAACCGCCAGGAAGTATGAGTCGGTGGATACCATTGCCAAGACCATTGTTGACACGGCACAAAGTGAGTTTTTGATGAGCGCCGTTGTAGGTATAGGCACGGTTGTATCCAATATTAAGGATTTGGCACGTTCCTACAAGGATGCGCAGATAGCCATAAATGTAGGCAGTATTTTTGACCCTGACAAAAAGATATCCAACTACGAAAACTTAGGGATTGGCAGACTTGTATATCAGCTGCCCACCACCCTTTGCGAAATGTTTTTGCAGGAAGTATTTAAGAGAGAGTCTCTTGATGCCCTTGACAGAGAGACCTTGGTTACCATACAGGCCTTCTTTGACAACAACCTTAACGTAAGTGAAACCTCCAGAAGGTTGTTTGTGCACAGAAACACCTTGGTGTACAGGTTGGAAAAAATTAAAAAACTTACGGGGCTTGACCTGCGTGAGTTTGAGCACGCCATTACCTTTAAGGTGGCGTTGATGGTACAAAAATACGTACAGTCCAGACCCCATAACTATTAATAGGCTGCCTTGGCAGCCCTTACGGAGGGTTTGCAAATAATGATAGAATTTAAAGATGTAACGATGTCATACGATAACGACACCGTAGCACTTAATGACATTAATCTTTTAATAGAAGACGGTGAATTTGTTTTTATTGTCGGCCGTTCCGGCGCGGGCAAAACCACCCTTACAAAGCTTTTAATGTGCGAGGAGAGGGTTAGCAGCGGCAAACTTACGGTTGATAAGTTTAAGCTTGACAAAATGCCCAGAAGAAAAGTTCCTTATCTTAGAAGGTCCTTGGGCGTTGTTTTTCAGGATTTTAGGCTTTTTCCCAACATGACGGTATACGAAAACGTGGCATTTGCCATGCGTGTGGTGGGAGAAAAGAACTCGGTTATTAAAAAGCGTGTACCCTATTTTTTGAACTTGGTGGAGTTGACGGATAAAGCGGACCGTTTTCCCAGCGAGCTTTCAGGCGGGGAGCGGCAAAGAGTTGCTTTTGCACGTGCTATTGCCAACAACCCCAAAATTGTTATTGCGGACGAACCTACGGGTAATGTGGACCGCCAAATGAGCTTGGAGCTTATGGACTTGCTTGCACGCATAAACAAGCTTGGTAAAACGGTTTTGGTTGTAACACACGATATGGAGTTGGTTGAGCTGTTTAATAAGCGCACCATTACCATTGATGACGGCACTATTGTAAGTGACAAGAACGGAGGTGCTGTTCTTGAAGCTTAGAAATATTCCGCACCTTATAGGGCAAGGTTTTGTAAGCTTTTGGCGCAACGGTGCCATGACCACGGCGGCTATTCTTGTTTTGATATGCTGTATGCTGGTACTTGGCTCCTTTTACGTTGTTATAGACAATTTGGACAAGTTTATAGAAGACCAAAGCGAATCTATTAAGACCATTAACGCTTTTGTGTACGCTTCGGAAAGTGATGACGAAGTTAACGCCAAAGAGCTGGCGTTATCCATCCTTGCTAAGGCAGAAAACAGCAACATCGACTATTATGTACGTATAACCAAAGAAGAAGCCCTTGAAGAAATGAAGAACCGTGAGGGGCTTGAGGACGTACTTTCTGCGTTTGACGAAAGCAACAATCCACTGCCAGAAAGGTTTCGCATACATTTTAAAGATATTGACACCGTGCAGTCCCTTATGCGCGATCTGGAAGAGATTTTCGGTGCAGATAAAATAAAGTCAGAGGTTGGTGTATACGAAAAAGTAAACAACATAAGCTCTACAATTACACTTGTCGGCTTGTGGCTTATGATTATACTTTTGGTAATAGCCATACTTATAATTATGAACACCGTTAAGCTTACCGTTTTTGCGCGCAGAAAAGATATTGCTATAATGCGCTATATCGGCGCAACAAGCGCTTTTGTTACATCCCCTTTCATAGTTGAAGGCATATTGGTCGGCATAGTTGCGGCAATAATATCCACAGGTATACAGTATTATTTGTATGCTGAGGTTTTTGCAGATATCGTGGCAAGCTATAATGACATTTCCCTTGTTCCGGTTATAGACTATTTGTACATTGTACCCACGGCGTTCCTTGCCATTGGTTTGTTTGCGGGCATTGTTGCAAGTGCTACCTCGGTAAAGAAGCACTTGGATGTTTAAGTCTTCCCTTTTTTCAGTACAGGAGTTTTTATGTATAAAAGAATACTACTTATGGCTTTGTGCTTTTTTATGGTGTTATCCTTTGGGGTCTCTGCCTTAAAGGTCAATTTTAACGCTAAAGCGTATAACGGCCTGGGCGACATCACCGAAGAAATAGAAAACGACAAGCAAAGCCTTAGCGAACTGCAAAACAACCTTGCCGCTATTCAAACAAACAAGGGCAATTTGCAAGCGCAAAAAGACCAGCTTAATTTAGAGACCCAAACGATGCTGGAGCAAAAAATGCTTCTTGAGCAGGAGTACAGTCTTTTGGTTGCGGAAGAGGCAGCTATAACAAAGATTATTGAGGAATACGCCGTTGTTATTCAACAAACGCAAACCGATAAGGCCAATGCAGAGGCCTTGCTTGATAAGCAGGTTAACGATTTTGGTGCTTTGTTGGTTTATATGTATATGAACGACGAAGACTCTAATTTAAAGATTTTTCTCAACTCTCACTCTTATGACGAGTATTTGGCATACGTTGAATGCATGGAGCACATACTTGACAGCAGCGACCGTATGATTGACGATATACGTGTGTCCATCGACGACATAAGCAAAAAAGAAGAGGACTATATTCTTGCCAATGCGGATCTTGTTGCCTACCAAGAAAGCCTGAAAACAACACAGGCAGAAAAAGAAGCCAAAAAATTGGAGCTTGAAGAAAAAATAGGTGTAAACGGCGAACTGCTTACCCTTACCGATGAAGAAATTGCCGCCGCCGAAGATAATGAGGAAGCTTTAAGACAGCAAATAACAGACCTGCAGTCCCAAATAAGCGAAAAAGAAAAAGAAAAACTTAGGTTGGAGCTGGAAGCGACCTTTGACGGCACCTTCTCCTTCCCTCTTATAGGCTGTAACGACTATAGAATAACCTCTTGGTTCGGTATACGCACAGACGGCCCCTTTGTTGCTTATGAGCATCACAACGGCATCGATTTTGCCTGTGCCAGAGGAACAGCGATAAGCGCTGCCGCCGGCGGCAAGGTTACCTTTGCCGGATATAACGGTGCTTTTGGTAATGTTGTGTTTATAGAGCACGGCAACGGGCTTACCACCGTTTACGCCCATTGTGACAGTCTTATAGTAACCGCCGGTACAAGAGTTACGGAGAAACAGGCAATTGCTTATGTTGGTACAACAGGGCAATCCAGCGGATATCATTTACATTTTTCCGTACTTAAGAACGGACAGTATGTAGACCCTGCAGAATATCTGCCAAGCTACTACTTGGGTAGATGAGGTTTTTGATGACAGATAAAACATTAAAGTGGCTATATCGCATTACGTGCTTTTGTCTTGCCTTTTTACTTGGATTTTTGGTTGGGGCATTGGCGCTTAAAATCACAAACGATAAAAACAACGATAAAAACCCATTTGCTAACGTATCCATTCCCGAAGGCAGCACAGACTATAATCTTTACGAAGATTTATACGTTTTTAACGAGCTTTACAACATTATAAGTACAAGCTACATGGGCGAGTTTGACCCCGATGAAGCTATGCAAGCGGCGTTGGAACAATACGTGGCAAGCCTTAAAGACCCATACAGCATTTATATGACCAACGACCTTGCCGACAGTTTTATTGACGGTAACTTTGGTAAAAAGGTTGGCATAGGTGTGCGCATATACAAGCTTACGGAAATGCCGGGGATGTATGTGTATCAGATAATAAGCGACTCGCCTGCAGAAAAATACGGCGTTTTAACGGGCGATATTATAACTGCCGTTGACGGCACGGCAGTTACCGACGAAAACTATAACCAAATGGTTGACAATGTAAGCGGTACCGAAGGCACAACCGTTACCCTTACGGTGCTGAGAGGCGAAGAGTCTTTGGATATTCCCGTTGTAAGAGGTAGTTTTGTTGCCAGCTCGGTTGAATACAAAATGCTTGATAGCGCAGAAGGCGTTGGTTACATCCGCATTTTAAGCTTAGCTTCCGACACGGCGCTTGCTTTTAAAAACGCTGTTACAGTGCTTGAAAAGCAGGGTGCAAAGAAGTATGTATTTGATGTAAGGAACAATTCGGGCGGATATTTAAGCTCTATTATAGAAGTTTTGGATATGCTGTTGCCCGAAGGACCCATAATCAGATATAACGATGCAAGCGGGAAGGAAACGGCTGATTATTCCGACGCCGCAACAATTGTAAATGCACCTATGGCGGTGCTTATGAACGGCGGTACCGCATCTGCGGCAGAGCTGTTCTCATCAGCACTTAAAGACTATAAGCTGGCTGTACTTGTAGGTGAGACCACCTTTGGCAAGGGTGTAATGCAGACCTTGTTTACCCTGCCCAACGGAGACACCTTAAAGCTTACAACTTCCACCTATTCTCCCCCATTCAGCGAAAACTATAACGGTATAGGCGTTATACCCGATATAGCGGTTTCCCTGCCTGAGGGTAAGGAATATTATATGCTGTCCGAAGAAGAGGACACTCAGCTTCAAGCGGCGATATCTGCCCTTGAAGACGAAGAGAAGCAAGACTAAGCGAGACCTTGCGCTCTTTTTGACAAACGTCCCGCAAATACATTAACAGAGGTAAAGACAATGGCAAAACAGGTATTTGTATCCCAAGAAGGCTTTGAGAAGATGCAGGCAGAGCTTGAGTATCTCAAGACAATTAAGCGTGAAGAAGTAAAGGCAGCCATAAAAAAGGCAAGAGAATACGGCGACCTTTCCGAAAACAGCGAATACGATGAAGCCAAGCACGAGCAGGCTGAAGTTGAAAGCCGCATTGCTCAGCTTGAAGAGAATCTTAAAAATATAGTTATTATCGATGATAAAAACATAAAGACCGACGTTGTTAGCTTCGGTAGCAAGGTTAAGGTGCTTAATAACGACGTTGAGGCTGAGTATACCATAGTTGGCTCTACCGAATGTGACCCCTTTGCAGGTAAGATTTCTGATGAATCCCCTATCGGCAAAGGTCTTTTGGGTATGAAGCTTGGTGAAGAAAAGCTTATCGAAACTCCCAGAGGTAACATTACCGTACAGGTTATAGGTATATCCAGATAAAAGGAGCAAACAAGATGGAAGAAAAGGATACTTTTGAGATAATAGAGACCGACGACGGTTTAAATGAGCAGATGCGTCTGCGCCGTGAGAAGCTTGCGGCTATGAAGGAAGCAGGCAAAAACCCCTTTACCATAGTACGTTTTGACAGGGACTGTACCGCTACCGAAATTAAGGAACGTTTTGAAGAGCTTGAAAACAAAGACGTTACCATTGCGGGCAGAATTATGAGCTGGCGTGATATGGGTAAGGCTAACTTTATCGACCTGCTTGACGGAAGCGGCAGAATTCAGCTTTACGTTAAGATGGACGAGATAGGCGAGGAAGCTTTTGCCGACTTTAAGACCTGGGATATCGGTGATATCGTTGGCGTTAAGGGCTTTGTGTTCCGCACAAGAAGGGGCGAGATAAGCGTACACGTTAAGGAGCTTACCCTGCTTTCCAAGTCCTTAAATCCCCTGCCCGAAAAGTGGCACGGTCTTACAAATGTAGACACACGTTACCGTCAGCGCTACGTTGACCTTATAGTTAACCCCGATGTTAAGGATACCTTTGCAAAGCGTTCCGCTATAATCAGCGCCATCCGCAGATACCTTGATGACCAAGGCTTTATGGAGGTTGAGACTCCTATGTTGGTTTCCAACGCAGGCGGTGCGGCTGCAAGACCCTTTGAGACCCATTTTAACGCTTTGGACGAAGATTTAAAGCTTCGCATATCTTTGGAGCTTTACCTTAAAAGACTTATTGTGGGCGGCTTTGAGAAGGTTTACGAGATAGGCAGAGTTTTCCGTAACGAAGGGCTTGACACCAGACACAACCCCGAGTTTACGCTTATGGAGCTTTATCAGGCGTATACCGACTACCACGGTATGATGGACCTTACCGAAAACCTTTACCGCTACGTTGCCGAAAAGGTGCTTGGTACCACAAAGATTACTTATAACGGCATTGAAATGGACCTTGGCAAGCCCTTTGAGCGCATTACCATGGTTGACGCCGTTAAGAAATACAGCGGTGTTGACTTTGCTGAGGTTAAGACATTGGACGAAGCAAGAGCTTTGGCTAAGGAACACCACGTAGAATTTGAGGATAGACACAGCAAGGGTGACATTCTTAACCTGTTCTTTGAAGAGTTTGTTGAAGACCACTTGGTACAGCCCACCTTTGTTATGGACCACCCTGTGGAGATTTCTCCCCTTACAAAGAAGAAGCCCGATAACCCCGATTACGTTGAGCGCTTTGAGTTCTTTATGAACGGTTGGGAAATGGCAAACGCTTATTCCGAGCTTAACGACCCCATCGACCAGAGAGAGCGTTTTGCAGCACAGGAAGAACAGCTTGCTAAAGGTGACGAGGAAGCTAACACCACCGACGAGGACTTCCTTAACGCGCTTGAGCTTGGTATGCCCCCCACGGGCGGCATCGGCTTCGGTATTGACAGAATGTGTATGCTTCTCACCGACAGCCCCGCTATCAGAGATGTTTTGCTGTTCCCCACTATGAAGAGTTTGAATTAGGAAGTACACCCCAAGATACCAAAGAGATATCTTGGGGTGTTTTGTTGCACCATGTTAAATTTTGTGATATAATAAGTACATAAATCAATTATAAAGGAGCGTTAAATATGTATGAAAACATTGGCGGAAAAATTAAAGGTTTGGCAAAAGGCACAGCTATTTTAGGAATTATCGGTTCGATAATTGGTGGGATAGCCTTTATAACAGAAGAATTGGTTTTGATAGGCATTTTTGTTTTAGTTTTTGGTTCTTTAGGCGCTTGGATGTCTACTTGGCTTATTTATGGATTTGGAGAGCTTATTGAAACAGCTCAAGAAACCAGAGACACTACCCACAGAATCGGAGTAAAAATTCTTCAAAAAATATCAAAAACAAACTATGGCAAAGCAGTTGAAAGCAACATTGAAAAAGAAAAGGCGTTGGAAAAAAAGCAATTGGATTCCCTGCGAAAATTGGGCTTCATCGATGACGAAGACTACCTTGAAGAATTAACCAAACATTAGATTTGTCGTACTGTAATATTGTCTTGAAACAGTGTTGAAATACTGCATCGTTATCGTTATGATATAACAGTAGTGCAACGAAGGAGGTATAAATTATGAATATAACAAAGATAGTAATAACGGGTGGGCCATGCGGAGGAAAATCCACCGCTATGAGTTGGGTGCAAAACGCCTTTGCGCAGATGGGCTACGCTGTTTTATTTGTGCCTGAGACAGCGACGGAGCTTATCCTTGGCGGAGTTGCGCCTTGGACCTGCGGCTCTAACGCCGAATTTCAAAAGTGCCAGATGAAGCTTCAGATAGAGAAAGAAAAAATCTTTGAGCAGGCGGCGCACAGCATGCACGGCGACAAGGTCCTTATAGTTTGCGACCGTGGCACTATAGATAACAAGGCCTATATGACAGACGAAGAGTTTGCTGAGGTTACTGATTTTATAGGCTCTAACCTTATTGAGATGCGTGACAGCTACGACGGGATTTTTCATCTTGTAACGGCGGCAAAGGGTGCAGAGGAGTACTACACCACGGCAAACAACGCCGCAAGGACAGAAACCGTTGAGGAGGCAAGTGCATTGGATGACAAGCTGATTGCTGCTTGGACAGGGCATCCGCACTTGCGTGTAATTGATAACAGCACAGGGTTTGACGAAAAAATGAAGCGCCTTATAAGAGAAATTACTTCCCTGCTTGGTGAGCCCGAACCCTGTGAAATAGAGCGCAAATTTCTGGTAGAGTATCCTGATACACAATGGCTTGAAAGCATTCCTACTTGCCAACGTGTAGAGATTATACAAACCTATTTAAAAAGCGCACCTGACGAAGAGATACGTGTGCGCCAGCGCGGTATTGACGGCAACTATATATACTATAAAACGGTTAAACGCAAAGTTTCGGACATTAAGCGCATAGAGATAGAAGACAGACTTTCTTTAGAGGAATATTCAAGACTGTTGATGGAAGCCGATACAACAAAAAGGCAAATCCGCAAGACCAGGTATTGCTTAAGCTTTGAAAGCCAATACTTTGAGATAGACATCTACCCGTTTTGGGATGACAAGGCCATAATGGAGATTGAGCTTAGCGACGAAAACGATGGCATTGTGTTTCCTCCTGAAATCAAAGTTATTAAAGAAGTTACCGATGACGAGGAATACAAAAACGCATCCCTTGCAAAGTGGAATTAAGATTTGTCAGTTTTTTAGGAGAGTATATGAGAAATCGAATTTTCA
The DNA here is from genome assembly GCA_045534025.1 of Eubacteriales bacterium. Classification (GTDB taxonomy): domain Bacteria; phylum Bacillota; class Clostridia; order Oscillospirales; family CAG-382; genus SIG636. The sequence goes on from JAZSIW010000058.1 coordinate 9,469, forward strand.
AAACGGTTCACATATATGAGGGCAACAAAATAAGTATTTTATATAAATATTTTATGATTGCAGTTATTGCGATAAGTATTATGCCCTTAACGGTAAAAGAACCCCTGCCCTTTTTTAAAAACATAGAAGTGTTGTGTTTACTTATTTTTGCGGTTGACTATATTTTGCGGTGGATTACTGCGGACTATAAGTTTGAAAACAAGCATTTTGCCTTTATTAAGTATCCATTCAGGGCAATTTCGATAATAGATATGCTTTCTATGATTGCACTGGGTGGTTCTGTTTTCGGTTGGTTTGACGGTCTTGATTTTGCAAAGACTTTTGCGGTTTTCAGAACTGTGCGAATATTTAGGTATTCTAAAAATATCAGAACGATAATTTCTATACTTAAAAAATCCAAAAAACCACTTATAGCAGTTGGATTTTTGTCGGTTGGATACATTTTGATTTCCGCAATTATCATTTTCAATGTGGAACCCTCTTCTTTTAACACCTTTTTTGATGCCATATATTGGGCTACTATTTCGCTTACCACGGTTGGATACGGAGACATCTACCCCGTTACCCTTTTAGGACGAACCATAGCGATGGTTTCTTCCTTCCTTGGAATTGCCGTTGTAGCGCTGCCTGCCGGTATTGTTACTGCGGAATATTTAAGCTCTATCAAAACCGATTGCGAAGTTGCAAACAAAGATAAAAGCGATGACGCTTAACTAAAATACAAGGAAAAAGCTATGATTAAAGCGGTTTTAATTGATATAGACAACACAATACTTGACTTTGACGCTTACGTGCGTGAAGGAATGAAAAGCGGCTTTGAAAAGTTTGGATTGCCGCCCTACGAAGAATATATGTACGATGTGTTTTGGCAGATAAACAGCA
>JAZSIW010000068.1:0-3103 GCA_045534025.1 Eubacteriales bacterium
CTTACGAACAGAAAGGCTGGAGGAGGAGCCGTAGGAAGCGCCGTACTTATTGAACGCATCCTGGTCGAACGCCAGGTCGGTGGATGTAGAGTCAATGCTTATGTAGAAATAGTCATCGAAGTGGATACCGTCTATATCATATTTTTGGCAGATTTCCATAATACCGTCAACAACAAGCTGGGGTGTTTCGGGATAAGCGGGGTTAAGGTAGTATCTGCCGCCGTTGGCAACTATGTATGTACCGTTCTTTGTAGAGTCGTTATACCACTGACGAAGTCTGTACTTAGAGTCCACGTAAGAAAGTGCGCTGGTGGTCATAAGACGCATGGGGTTAAGCCAAGCCTGTACGGAAATATCGCTGGCGTGTGCTATTTCAAGGAATATCTCCAACGGGTCGTATGCAAAGCTGCCGTTATAGGTGGAGCCGGAGCATACATAGGGAGAGGGAGGATAAACCTCAGAGGGATAAAGGGCGTCGCCGTAAGGACGCATCTGGAGATATACGGTGTTGAAGCCGTCACCGGACATATTGTTTATAACACGCTGAACCAACTGTCTGTAAGACGCTTCATCTCTTTGACTGGTGCCGTACTTAAAGAGGCTGGTGGAGGTGGTGTACTGATACAACCAAATGCCCTTAACGCGGTCGTAGTTAAGAGGAGAATAAAGACCGTCGGAGGTAACAACAAAGGAAATGGTTGCGCCTTCGCCTGCGGCAAAGCCCGCTTCTACCTTTTGGTAAGCAACCTGACCTTTTGTGCCCACGGAGGTGTAACGAATATCGGCAACCAAGCCTGCTTCTTCAAGGGCGGTCTTAGCTTCATCCTTAGTCATACCGCTAAGGTTGGGAACGGTAACGGTAGAAGGTGCGCTTTGAACCAAAAGCTGGCACTCCTTAAGATACTTAAGTGCAAGGTAGTCTGCGGAAGAGATAACACCGTCACCGGTAAGCTCTGCCACGATGCCTGCATAAGCAGCCGTATCCGCAGAGTTTACGAGGATGGACTTTGCAATTTCCACGTCTGCGCTGTTGCTTACACCGTCACCGTCAGCGTCGCCGGTAACAACAAGAGTTACGGTTGCGCCGTTTACTGTAATGGTATAGCCGCTGGCAAGCTTTGCCGTATCGGCAACAGCTGTGCCGCTTGCGTTCTTAACAACAGCTTCTTTACCCATAAAGTAATAAAGCAGTTCGCCTGCGGTGGTATTTATTTCAATACCCTTAAGATATTCGCCGTCCAAATCGTAGGGGCAACGGGAAGGCACTGTAAAAGAACCTTCGGCAGTTGCGGCAGAAACTTCCACGCTTGTGATCTCGGCAGGTACATAAAGACCGCCCAAGCAGAAAACAGCTGCCAACAAAAGGGCCGACAATCTGAAAAGATTTGCTTTTTTCATAACGCTATCAAATTTCGCCACGCAGGCGGGAAACGCTCCGTCCTTATTATTGGATACATTCATAAAGCTGTCCTGCGTATAATACAGCAGAATGTATCAAGTACATTATAACAGAGAAAAAATCAAATGTAAAGTACTTTTTGTATTCCCAAAGCAGGAAAACCTTGCATAAAGCCTACAAAACAAATGTTCGTGCAAAAAAATTACGCCCCAAACAAAAAAAGGGGTGGAAAATACGGGCAAGGTCTGCTATACTTAATATTGTAAATGCTCCGCTGCTGCGGATATGCTAAGGAGGCAGGCTTTATGATAAAAATAGGCATAGTAGGTTACGGTAATCTGGGCAAGGGGTTGGAATGTGCAATAGCACAAAACGAAGACCTTGCGCTTTTCGGCGTGTTCACCCGTCGCAACCCCAAAGACCTTAAGATACTTACCGAAGAGGCAGGGGTTTATTCCGTAGATGACATATTAAAATATAAGGAAGAAATTGACGTTCTTGTGCTTTGCGGCGGCAGTGCCACAGACCTGCCCACCCAAACGCCTCTTTACGCCAAGGACTTTACCGTGGTGGACAGCTTTGACACCCACGCAAAAATCCCCACCCATTTTGCGGCTGTAGATAAAGCGGCAAGAGAAGGCGGCAACGTTGCCCTTATCTCCTGCGGCTGGGACCCCGGTATGTTTTCCCTCAACCGCCTGTATGCGGGTGCAATCCTGCCCGACGGTAAAGATTACACCTTCTGGGGCAGGGGCGTAAGCCAGGGACACTCCGACGCAATACGCCGCATAGAGGGCGTTTTGGACGCCAAGCAGTACACCGTGCCCGTAGAAGCGGCCCTTGAGGGTGTACGCAGCGGTACCAATCCGGAGCTTTCCACAAGGGAAAAACATACAAGGGAATGCTTTGTAGTAGCCGCCGAGGGTGCAGATAAGGCAAAAATAGAAGAAACCATCAAAACCATGCCCCATTATTTTGACGAGTACAATACCACCGTTAACTTTATCACCGCAGAAGAGCTTAAGAGGAACCACAGCGGCATCCCCCATGGCGGATTTGTAATCCGTTGCGGCAAAACAGGCAAAAACGGCGAGCATACCAATATTATAGAGTACAGCCTTAAGCTGGACTCCAATCCGGAGTTTACCTCCTCCGTTCTTGCTGCCTGTGCCCGTGCCGCCTACCGTATGAAGACAGAAGGGATGAAGGGCTGTAAGACCCTCTTTGATGTGCCGCCTGCATATCTCAGCCCTATCGACGGTGAGACGCTGAGAAAAACAATGTTATAATTACCCCCAACAAAAATCCTCCCACCCATGATAATCGGGTGGGAGGCTGTTTTTTGCCTGTATACTAAAACTTAATATTAATAATCTCGGTATCGAAAATATCGTCCCAGGAGGAAGCCTCAAACACGTTAAAGTAAAGCTCTACCTCTGCAATAGCGGTAATGTTGTTGTCTTCCAAATCGCTTTCGCTGAAAGATAACTTATCAAGTATGCACTTGCCTGCGGCGATATCGGAGTCAAAGAGTGCATCAATCATATTATTATAATCGGACGAGTCCCTTGCCTGTACGGAAATGTCCTTGTCCGTGTTGTTTTCTATGTAAAGCTGAATGTAAGCGTCACCCCAGCTGTCTTCATAAAGACCCTTGCAAACTATCTTAACGCCGTCGCCGTCGTGCAAAACGGTTCCGCTTGC
>JAZSIW010000106.1:0-16960 GCA_045534025.1 Eubacteriales bacterium
GATCCAGCAACGCCTTCCTACCCCAACCTCTCTCCCCCGCCCCCCGGTTACACCAGCGACGTCTTCACCGCGCTTGACATTCAGGACGAGCTGCAGACCCTTTACACCTCGGGTACCGTATTCCACGCATTCCTTGGTGAAAAGCTGCCCGACTGGAAGGCGGCGGCAAACCTTGTAAGGAAGATTGCCGAAAACTACCGTTTGCCTTACTACACCCTGTCCCCCACCTACTCTGTTTGCGCTAACCACGGCTATTTGGTAGGCGAGCAGAAGACCTGTCCCGAATGCGGCGCAGTTACCGAGGTTTACAGCCGTATTACAGGCTACTACCGCCCCGTTCAGAACTGGAACGACGGTAAGACACAGGAATACAAGGACAGACTTGTTTACGACATTGACAACTCCGTTTTGAAGAAGAGCCACAAGATAGAGCGTGAGGAAGCTGTAGAAGCTTGCCCCTGCACAGAGGAAGAGACTAAGGTTTTGCTGTTTGCCACCAAGACCTGCCCCAAGTGCAAGATAGCCGCAAGCGAGCTTGAGAAGAAGGGCATAGCATACGAAAAGCTGTTTGTTGAAGAGAATAAGGAGCTTGCCGTGTCCTACGGTCTTAAGCAGGCGCCCACACTTGTAGTTACAGGCAAAAATGCAGGCATCTATGCGGACCTTACAGGCGTTAAAGAATTTATAGCTTTACAGTAATTTAAAGAAAAGAGCAGATTTTAAATGCATGACATTATAGTTATAGGCGCAGGCCCTGCGGGGCTTACGGCGGCGCTGTACGCCCTGCGCGGCGGCAAAAGCGTTTTGGTTTTGGAAAAAGGCACTTTTGGGGGGCAGGTTACCTACTCCCCAAAAATAGAAAACTACCCCGGCTTTGTGCAGATGTCCGGTGCGGAGTTTGCGGATAAGCTGGTGGAGCAGGTGCTTAACCAAGGTGCTGATATAGAGATGGAAACCGTAACGGGGCTTTGCAAGGAGGACGGTATTTTTACCGTCAGCACCGACTGCGGAGAGCACAAGGCTAAAGCCGTAATCATAGCCGTAGGCGTGCATCACAGGCGTTTAGGGCTGGAGGGCGAGGAAGAGCTTATCGGCAACGGCATAGGCTTTTGTGCGGTATGTGACGGCGCCTTTTATGCGGACGGTACAGTTGCGGTAATAGGCGGCGGTAACAGTGCATTGCAAGAGGCGCTGTTGTTGGCGGAGACCTGCCGCAAGGTGTACGTAGTGCAAAACCTTGACTTTTTGACGGGCGAAGGCAAGCTTGCCGATGCAGTTAACGCCAAGGAGAATATTGAGGTTATTTACGGTGCCACCGTAGAAAAGCTTATTGCAGAGGACGCACTTAAGGGCGTAGTCCTTAACGTAAAGGGCGAGAAGCAAGAGCTTATGCTGGACGGTATGTTCATTGCCATAGGCCTTGTACCCAAGAACGGGATTTTTGAAAGTATAACGGCGCTGGAGGACGGCTACATAGCCGCCGACGAAAGCTGTGTTACCGATACGGCGGGCGTGTTTGTGGCAGGCGACTGCCGCACAAAGTCCGTAAGGCAGATAACCACCGCCACCGCAGACGGCGCTACTGCCGCTCTTGCGGCGTGCCGCTATCTGGACGGCAGATAAAAGGAGGGCACGGGATGAAAAGGGTTTTGTGTATAGTTCTTACCTTAGCCGCTGTTTTTTCCTTTGTCGCTTGCGGCGGCAAGGCAGAACAGGAACTTTCTGTAGAATGGGAATATATAACAGGCCTGCCTGAGGGTTTCCCAAAACTGTGCGACAAGGTTACGGAAAGCACCGAAAGCTTCACCGCAGACAGCAACGTTATTGCCATCCGTTGGAATATTCTTGAAGAGGCAAGCTATAATGACTACACCGCAAAAATAGAAGAATGGGCAGGCGTAAAGTTTGGCGACGCCAAGGACGGCGCAAAAAGCCTTGTTTTTATGCAGGGCGACGAGAAGCTGACCGTAAAAGCTACCTATAATGCAGATGCTGACGGTTTTAAAAGCGATGACGGCAGCTACAACTGCCAAGCTGTGATAGAAGTATACTCGGCCGCCACCCATGCTTCCAAATACACCCCTGTAAAATGGGACTATTTGTTCCCCTTGCCGGAAGACTTCCCCAAGCTGTGTGATGCGGTTACCACCGTTGACGAAGTTTACGGCGACAGCGAAAACAGCTTTGCCATGTACTGGAATATCCTTGACAAAGAAGATTTTGACAGTTACGTAAGCAAAATAGAAGCGTGGGCAGGGGCAAAATTCGGCGAGAGCGCCCCCGACGGCACACGCACCCTTGAAGGCAACGGCGTAACCGTAAAGGCGGCATACAACGGCAAGGGCACAGGCAAATACCTGCAAAGCAACAAGTATGACAGCCAAGCAAGAATTGAAGTTATTACCCCCGCAAAATAGTTTTTTATACATCTTCCCATAAATAAAGATACACCCCTTGCTCTGCGGAGCAAGGGGTGTATCTTTATGGTTAAATTACACTCTGTTTTGTGCGTTGCCGTATTCTCTTTTCATTGCGTCCATGGAAACGACCCATTGTTTGCCAAACTTGCAAACGTCCACCCCGTTGACAAGCTTGCCGTAGGCTATTGCCTTACGAAGGGTGCTTTCGTTAAGCCCCCAAAGCTCGGTGGCATCACTAAACGCCATCAGACCGTCAAAGGGCGTGTCAATCTGTACACCGTTTTCCCAAAGTTCATCACAGGAAAGGTCAAGCTCGTCACTCCAAACAACACCGTATCCACCCACGTCAGCAGATACACAGGCAAACTCTGCAGGGTTATCTTTCAACTTGGCAAATGCCGCAAATTTTTCAAACAGCGGCGCTACATCATAAATTTTGGTTACGCCTTCTGAAAACTGAACGCTCAATTTGTGTTCAGGAAGCGCAAAAACATTTTTTACCTTATGGAACATTATTTCACCCCCATACCTGTCATTCAAGCGGCGGTATATTCTTAAACTCTTGTGTTTTCCAAATTTCCATCAATGCGTCTCTATGCAACGAAATCCATTCTTGTACCATATTCATGGCTTTACCCGGAAGATACCCTTCAAGCACATCGCCCGTCATAAAATCTATTGCCGCCACGTCCTCATTATAAATTGCGTGTATATGGGGCGGATTATGCTCGCTTTGCAAAAAATACATCCTGATGACTATTCCGTAAAACCTCGATAATACAGGCAGCTTTTTCTCCTCTCAGTCTGTCCTCGGTTACATTATATCACGGTATCGTGATATTGTCAATGCCATATCACAATTTTATTGGATGAACATAGCATCGCCAAAGGAGAAAAAGCGGTAGCGCTGTTCTACTGCCTGACGGTAAAGCTCCATTGTGTTTTCGTAGCCCGCAAAAGCGGAAACCAGCATAATAAGCGTGCTTTCCGGCAAGTGGAAGTTGGTGATAAGTCCGTCTATAAGCCTGAATTTCTTGCCGGGGTACAGGAAAATATCCGTCTGCCCCTCGTAGGGACGGAGAATGCCGTTTTCGTCCACGGCGCTTTCCAGCGTGCGGCAGGAGGTAGTGCCCACGGCGATAATTCTGCCCCCTGCGGCTTTTACGGCGTTTATGCGTTCTGCACTATCGGCGCTTACCCTTATGTATTCGCTGTGCATTTTGTGGTTGCGCAGATCCTTCTCCTTTACGGGGCGGAATGTGCCAAGCCCCACATGCAAAAGCACCTTTTCGATATGCACACCCTTTGCACTGAGTTTTTCCAAAAGCTCCGGGGTGAAGTGCAGCCCTGCCGTAGGTGCGGCGGCACTACCCTTCTCCTTTGCATATACTGTTTGATAGCGGTCCTTATCCGCAAGCTTTTCCTTTATATAGGGGGGCAGGGGCATTGCGCCTATCTCCTCCACCGCCTCCAAAAACGGACGGTCACAACTGAAGCTTATAAGCCTTGTGCCCTCTTCCGCTATATCCGTAACCGTTCCCTTGATCAGCCCCTCGCCCAACACAAGCACCGTGCCGGGACGGGTCTTTTTACCGGGACGGGTAAGGCACTTCCAAACCACGCCCTCACCCGACTCCTGCGAGAGAAGCACTATCTCTATCTGCTCCTCCTTGCCCTCCCTGTGCGCCCACATACGGGCAGGGATAACCTTGGTGTCGTTAACCACAAGGCAATCCCCCGGCCTAAGGAAGTCCTCTATATCCGTAAACACGCCGTGGTGCACCTTGCCGCTTTGGCGGTCGAAAGCAAGCAGACGGGATGCGGACCTATCCGCAAGAGGGGTTTGCGCAATAAGCTCCTCAGGCAAATCGTACCAATAACTTGAAAGATTCATCAAATCCATAACTATTCCACCGTTGACAAAATTATATAAATATGCTAATATGTAGCAGTGTATATCAACACAACTTATACTTGTATTTATTATATACTATTTTGCGGTGTTTTTCAAGGAGGATATTTTATGTCTAAGCAAACTATTTTTAAAGGTATAGCCACAGCCCTTGTTACGCCTATGACTGAGCAGGGCATAGATTATGAAAATTTTGCAAAACTTGTGGAGTTTCAGATAAACAGCGGTATTGATGCGCTGGTTGTTTGCGGCACCACCGGTGAAGCCTCTACACTTACCGACGAAGAGCACAGAGACGCTATTGCCTTTGTTGTTAAGCAGACCGCAGGCCGTGTGCCCGTTATTGCAGGTACGGGCAGTAACGATACCGCCTATGCAATAGAGCTTTCTACCCACGCTAAGGAAGCGGGGGCTGACGCTCTGCTTCTTGTTACCCCCTACTATAACAAAGCAACGCAGAAGGGTCTTGTGCGTATGTTTAACGAGATAACCGAGGCGGTTGACCTGCCCGCTATCCTTTACAACGTACCTTCCCGTACAGGTTGTAATATGTTGCCCAAAACCTACAGAGAGCTTGCGGAAAACCCCCGTATAGTTGCTGTTAAGGAAGCAGGCGGTAACATCTCTGCCGTTGCGGAAACCATTAATCTGTGCGGCGACAAGCTTGCGGTTTACAGCGGTAACGACGACCAGATAATACCCGTTATGTCCCTTGGCGGCATCGGCGCAATAAGCGTGCTTTCCAACCTTATGCCTGCGGAGACCGCAAAGATGGCAAGACTGTATTTGGAGGGCAAGGTTAAGGAAAGTGCCGCTATGCAGATAGACTTTATTCCCCTTATAAACGCATTGTTCTGCGAGGTTAACCCCATCCCCGCAAAGGCGGCTATGGAAAAGATGGGCTATTGCGGCAGCTTTATCCGCAGTCCCCTTACAGAGATGGAGCCTGAAAACAAAGAAAAGCTGTTTGCTATTATGAAGGCGCACAAATTGATATAAGGATGTTTTGTATATGAAGCTTATTATAAACGGTGTTTTCGGCAGAATGGGCAAGGCGGTTGCAGCACTTGCCGCCGCCGACCCTGACGTAACGGTGGTTTGCGGTGTGGACATTGCACCCGGCACGGCGGATTTTCCTGTAACCGAGCGCATCGATGACTACACGGGCGAAGCTGACGTTATAATTGATTTTTCCCACCACAGCGGCACGGTTGCCGTATGCGACTATGCGGCTAAGAGGGGTATACCCGTGGTTATTGCCACCACGGGCCACACCGAGGAAGAAAAGGCGTATATTGCCGAAACCGCAAAGAAGACGGCGGTGTTTGTATCGGCAAATATGTCCCTTGGCGTAGCGCTCCTTTGCAAGCTTTGTAAGGAGGCGGCGGCATTCCTTGACGGCGCGGATATAGAGATAACCGAAAAGCACCACAACAAAAAGCTGGACGCACCCAGCGGTACCGCACTTATGATAGCAGACGGCATAAAGAAGGTTAAGGAAGAAAGCTTTTACGTTTTTGACCGCTCCTCTGTACGCCGCCAGCGTGAGAAGGCTGAGATAGGCATACACGCCGTACGTGCAGGCAATATCGTAGGCGAACACGAGGTGCTTTTTGCCCTCGGTAACGAACATATCACCATCTCCCACAGCGCTTTTAACAGAGAGCTGTTTGCGGACGGCGCATTTAAAGCCGCAAGATTTTTGGTTGGTAAAACTGCAGGTTTTTACAATATGGAAGACCTTGTGGCGAGCAAATAGAAAGTAAGGATTTTTTGATATGGCAAGACGTGCAGGCGTACTTTTAAACATATCCTCCCTGCCCTCTCCCTACGGAATAGGAGATTTAGGCAAGGAAGCTGTGGATTTTGCAAAACGGATAGCTGATATGGGCTTTTCGCTGTGGCAAATACTGCCCACAACGCCCCTTGGCGGCGGCAACTGCCCTTATGCAGGGCCTTCTGCCTTCGGCGGCAACGTTTTGTATATTGACCCCGACGGTTTGGAGGAGATGGGGCTTATAACGGCGGAGGAGAAGAAAAGCGCCGTCTATGAGGGCAGCCCCTATACGGCGGCGTATGACTTTGCCGCCACCGCCAAGGACAAGCTCTTGCGGCTTGCCTACAGCCGTGCGGACAGCGCACTTTTTAAAAAGGTGGCCGCTTTCGGCGAGGCGCACCCCAAGGTTAAGGACTATGCCCTGTTTGCCGCCGTAAAGGATGCGGAAGGCGGAAAACCTTATTGGGAGTGGGGCGCATACAGTGACTATACTTACGCCACCGCAAACAAAGGCGTTTATGAGGCGGAGTATTTGTACCGTCTGTTTTGCCAATATATATTTTTTACTCAATGGGCGCAGTTTAAAAAAGCCGTAAACGCGCTTGGTGTGAAAATCTTTGGAGACATGCCCATTTACGTAAGCGCCGACTCGGCAGAGCTTTGGTCACGGCCCGATATGTTTTTGCTTAACAGGCGAACGGGCAAACCGGAAAAGGTTGCAGGCGTACCGCCTGACTATTTCTCGGAAGAAGGTCAGCTTTGGGGCAACCCCCTTTATGATTGGAAGGCTATGAAGAAGGACGGCTACCGCTGGTGGATAGAGCGTATACAGGCAGGCGGCGAGCTGTTTGATTTGCTTAGGATTGACCATTTCCGTGCTTTGGCGTCCTATTGGGCGGTGCCTGCCACGGCAAAGACCGCCAAGGAGGGTGCTTGGGAAAAAGGACCTGCAATGGGGCTGTTCAGGGCACTTGCAGGAAAAGTAGACTGCGAGATTGTTGCGGAAGACCTTGGCACCTTTGGCGAGGACGTGGTAAAACTGCTTAAGGACACGGGACTGCCCGGTATGCGTGTGGTGCAGTTTGGTTTTGCACCCGGCGAAAATTCCGAGCATCTGCCCCACAACTACGTACGCAACACCGTTGCATATACAGGCACACACGACAACAACACTCTTTTGGGTTGGCTTTGGGAAGCTACCCCCGAAGAAAGAAAATTTGCCCTTGACTACTGCGGCGCAGATGAGCAAGGCTGGGAGCAGGGCGGAAGAAAAGCGCCCGCCTGCCGCAAGATTGTTGAGGCGGTTTGGCGCTCTGTTGCGAACACGGCTGTTATATCCCTGCAGGATATGTGCGGCTACGGCAGCGACACCCGTATGAACATCCCCGGCGAGCCTGAGGGGAATTGGCTTTTCCGCATTACAAGAGAAGCTTTGGATGACATAGACGGAGACTACTACAAAAAACTGAACTCTATTTATAACAGATAAAAAACGGAGGACATTATGGTACTTTGCGGCATTGATATGATACACAAGCACGACGGGCTTTTGAAGGACGCCCGTATAGGTCTTGTTACCGCACCCACAGGTGTGGACAAAAATATGCGTCCCACCTACGAGATACTGATAGAAAGATACCACGTAACCGCCCTTTTTGCACCGGAACACGGCATAAGAGGCGACGCACAGGCAGGCGACCACATCTCTACTTACGTAGATGAGGAAACAGGGCTTACCGTTTACAGCCTTTTCGGCGAAAACAAGATACCCTCTGCCGAGATGATGAATCAAATAGACGTGCTTGTATTTGATATGCAGGACGTTGGTGCAAGATATTACACCTTCCTTTACGCTATGACCAACTGTATGCAGGCATGTGCCAAGTACGGCAAGGAGATGCTGGTGCTTGACCGCCCCAACCCCATAAACGGCATAGACGTTGAAGGCGTTACCCTTGACGAGAACTTTAAAAGCGGCGTTGGTGAGTTTGCCATCCCCGTAAGATACGGTCTTACCATAGGCGAGTTTGCGCTGTATATCAACGCTACCAGAAACATCGGCTGTAACCTTACGGTTGTTCCCTGCGAAAATTGGAGGAGGGGCATGCTGTTTGACGAGACGGGCCTGCCTTGGATACTGCCCTCCCCTAACCTGGCAACCCCTGTAAGCAGTACCCTTAACTATATTGCAACCTGCTATTTTGAAGGCACAAACATCTCCGAGGGCAGAGGTACCACCATCCCCTTTGAGGTTGCGGGCGCACCCTTTATCGATGCGGCACAGCTGGAGAGCAGACTTAACGCCCTGAAGCTGGACGGTGTGCATTTCCGTCGTTGCTACTTCACCCCTACATTTTCCAAGCACAAAGGACAGCGTTGCGGCGGTGTTCAGTTGCATATAACCGATACGGAAGCTTACCGTCCCTTTGAGGCAGGTATGCACCTGTTTAAGGAGATTTGCAACCTTGCAGGCGACAATTTGGAGTTTACCTACAACGGCAAGCACCTTGTACACCTTTACGGCAACGAAGACATACTTTCCCCCGAATTTGACCCTGAGAAGGCTATAGAGCAGGCGTTTATCGACTCTCAGGAATTTGCAAAGATTAAAAAGCCTTATCACATCTATTATTAAAGCATAAAGAAATACAGCCCGTCATATAGATTACTTTACGGAGATGATTTATATGATGGGCTTTTTTATGCTGTTTTTTAAGCGATTTGTATTTTTGCTGTTGCGCAGCGGGTCTGCGGGCGGTTCCTTTCCTCCGCCCCTTTCCGCCACAGAGGAAAGGGAGGCGTTCAGACGGTGCCGTGCAGGGGACAAGGCGGCACGGGATAAGCTTATAATGCACAATCTGCGATTGGTGGCGCACATTGTAAAAAAATATTACACATCCTATAAAGACCAGGACGATCTTATATCCATAGGGACCATAGGGCTTATAAAGGCTATAGACTCCTTTAAGCCCGAAACAGGCACCCGCTTTGCTACTTATGCAGGAAAGTGCCTGCAAAACGAGATACTTATGTATTTCCGCAGCCAAAAGAAGCTTGCCCTTGAGACCTCTATTAACGAAAGCGTAGACGTTGACAAGGACGGCAACCCCCTGACCTATATAGACATAATATCCACAGACGAAGATATTGTTGACGAGATAGATAAGGATATAAGGTTTGCGCTGGTACGGCGAGGTGTGGACACGGTGCTTACGGAAAAAGAACGCGATATTATTGTGCTACGTTACGGACTTAGCGAAGGCGGCAAAAGCTACGCCCAAAGGCAGGTAGCAGAAAAACTTGGCATAAGCCGCAGTTACGTATCGCGCTTGGAGAAAGGCGCCTTGGAAAAAATAAACCTTTTTGTTAAAAACGGCGGTAAAACAGCAAAATAACTATTGTAAAAGAAAACAATATGTGTTATTCTATATGCGTAAAGTAATATTATTTTTAGGAATGATGGATTATGAAACGATTGATTTGTTTGCTTTTAGTCATGTGTTTTATGCCTGTAATACCTGCTTCTGCAGTGCAAAACTATCGTGTGGAGACTTCGGCGCCTGCGGAAGTAAACTGCGGCGAAGAAATATTGCTTTGCTTTAGTCTGTCCTCTATACCTTCAGAAGGGCTTTGCGGCATAGATTTTGAAATAGGCTTTAATGAATCGTTGGTAACGCTTGTTGATGTTAGCCTTTCCGGTTTTCCGGAGGATGGCAATTGGTGCTACAGCGGAAGAGTTGTAAACGGTCGCTACCTCTTGTTTGTATATGACAACTATGACGAATTTGCAGGCACACCCATATCTGTATACAACGGCAGCAACGCGGCTGTTACCGTTAGATTCAGGGCAAAAATGGGCGTGTCAGGCGAGGCGCTGTTCAATGTGGGTACCTACGGCAGCATTACGGGCACAAGCTTTACGGAAGACGGCCCTGTTTCCATGTACGGCATAGGTGCTTCAAACAAAAGCGTTTCAATAACATGCACTTCTGTAAGCGACAAACGTGAGGAGCTTTGGTATACCAAAGACGGTGTTATGTTCGTTTTACCCTACACTACTGCAGGCAGTCTGGCTTATGCGGGCGTTTTGTATGATGAAAACGGCACCGTCAAGGCAGAAGAGGCTTTTGCCGTAATGGGTGACTGTTTTGGATTTAACGACGGCACCGTTGCCACAGAGCTTCGCATAGCCTTGGATGTTAACGGCGACGGGCACTTTAACACGGCAGATTATTTGCTTATGAGAATGCATCTTAGCGGACAGACAGTGCTTACGGGCACAGCCTTCCACGCGGCGGATATTAACGGTGACGGCTATATTTCAACCGTAGACCTTGCAACCGCAAGGAGCTTACTTAAAAGCGGCTCTGTTTCGTAACCGAAAGGAAGAGGTGTTTAAATGAAAAAGCTTAGTTTAAGCTTAGCTCTTGTAATTTTAGTAGGCGTTTTCGCTTTTTCTATGTCGCCCGCAACAACAAGTGCCGAAAGCTCCGGCATAACAGAAAGCGGCGGCTATCTTCACGGTGTGCCCGAAAGAACGGTTCTTGCCGCATTCAGGGGCATTTACGCACGCTCAGGCTATTCTGTTTTTGATAAGGACAACCGCACCTTGCCCGAAACAAGTCTCATAGGCACAGGCTGCAAGCTTTGCTACGAGGCGGAGGATGTGGGCGCAACGGTAGAGCTGACCATTATTGTAACAGGCGATGTGGACGGAAACGGTAAAGTAACTACTACCGATTACATCGCTATAAAAAACCAGCTTGTAAAAAATGATTTAAGCGACACGGAAAAGCTTGCAGCAGACGTGGACGGCTACGGCATAAGCACCACCGACTATATGAAGGTCAGGCTGCATTTTGAAGGACTTTATGACCTTTATAACGGATTTTTCATCCCCGGCGGCGGTTTGGATGAAAGCAATTCCGACAGCGCTGTTACCGACCCCGACGCTTCCGACGAATACAAAGAAGAGCCCTGGACCTCCGGTTGGGCTTAATAGACAAAAGCGCACACCAAGCCTTCGGCAAAAAGCGTGGATGTTATTTAAAACATGATAAAAAGCAGAAAATTTGAGGATGAATTCCCAAATTTTCTGCTTTTTCGATTCCTTGTATTTTACGGCGTCCGTTGCAAAGCAAGCGGCGTAATGTTATTATTTGCCGTTACAGTCGTATACGCCGCAAAGCAATAAGGCGGCGTTCTTTTTTGTCAACAGCTCCTCACCGTTATCGAACCATGCCGTACCTATGCTAAGTGCGCCTGCGTCGCCTGCGGCTCGCTCTGCCATAGCAAGCGCATCCGCAACACTTATGCTGTCGTTAGGTCTGAAGCTTTCGCCCTGCACCTCTACCACTCCGTTTGTCACAGCCGCTTCCAAATACAAGCGCTTCCCCCTGCTTTGAGTTGCAGTGTCGGTAAACACGTCTGTGGGGTACAGCTTATCCGTTACCTCTACACCCATGGCGCTTACCAGCATTACCGCAAAATCAATGCGGCTTACCTCCTCGGCAGGTGAAAAATAATAACTGTCGCCGATAAGACAATAAGTCATTACTTCTTCCTCGGACATTCTTATTGCCGCAAGATGCTCTGAACTGCCCTTCATATCCGCAAAATATATGCCGCTTTCATTTTCCGCCACGGTTATTGACGCCTTGGCGGTGCCGCTTTTTTTGCCCCAGTCGTCCACGGCGTAATAGCTAAAACTGTCCTCGCCGCAAAAGCCGTTTACGGGGGTGTAGGTCACGGTGCCGTCGGCAAAGCTTACAGTGCCGCCTGTAGGGTATTCCTCTACCACGTATTTAATGGCGTCCCCGTCAGGGTCATAGGCGCCAAGAGGTGCGCTTACGCTTACATTTTTGTAGGTTTTAAGCTGTGCCGACACCGCAATTGGCGCAAAATCAGGTGATTGCGCAAACCTTATGACGCATTCCAGCTCATCACTTTCCCATCCTGTTGCCGCAACGGTAAAGCCAAAGCTGCAACTTTCCGTAAAGCCCTTTGCCGGTAAAAAGCTAAGCAACGCAACGCCTGCGGAAGAAAGCTTTTGCCCCGGCACCGCATCCACGCCTGCCACCTTAAGCACACCGCAACTTAAGGGTGGCAAGGTGCTAAGTGTAAGGTAGTCAAAGTCAAGTCCTATCAGCTCCCTTATCTCGGCTTCTGTAAAGCCCACGCGCTCGCCGCCCACACTGCATTTGACAAGCCGTGTTTCTGCTTTCAGCACCTCAATTCCCGTGGATAAGGGCGCTTCCGCCTTGGCAATAAGCCCTGTTGCAAGAAGCAAGCCTAAAGCAAACGCTACGGAACGCACAAGTTTTCTCATGTTTTTGCCTCCTATGCTTGTTTTTTCTAAATTAGGATGTAACGGAGGCTATACTTTTATACCAAATATTACAAATATACTTGAAAAAGCTTAGGGAAAATGATATAATACCAACAAAGGAGGGAAGAGCTATGGATGTGCTGATTTCCCAATCGGCGTTGGAGGGAATGCTTCCCGCCAGCCAATCCAAGTGGGCATTGCACAGGATGATTTTTTGCTGTGCCTTATCGGAAGAGCCTACCATTATTACCATAAACGACCTGTCGGGTGATATCTACGGTGCCTTGGACACGGTGATCCGTTTTGGCGGCGCCGTTATGCCTGTTAGCGAACGGGAGTATAAGATTACACCCATTTGGGCAAAAAAGGCGGAAAGTCCCGTTATCTACGCCCGTGAAAGCGGCACCTTCCTGCGTTTTATAATACCCGTTGCTGCGGCGTTGTTCGACAGTTTTGAGATACGCTGTGCCTCCGCTGTGCCTCCTTACAGCCCTATAATGAAGCAAATGGAGGAGCATGGCTGCACTTGCACCTATGAGGAAGGCGTAATGCGGTTTAAAGGCAGGCTTAAAGGCGGCAATTTTACCTTGGCAGGGAATACGGGCGGCAGGTTTTTATCGGGTCTGCTGTTTGCTTTACCTCTTTTGGAGGAGGACAGTCGTGTAAGCTTTACTTCCACCCTGCAAACAGGCGGTTATGTGGATATGACTTTGGAGACCGCTGCCAAATACGGCGTGCGGATATATAAAGACGGCGAAGGCTATTATGTAAAAGGCTTGCAGAAGTACATAAAGCCCTTTGACAGAGAAAAGCTGAACGTAGAAGGTGACTGGTCCGGTGCAGCGTTTTGGCTTGCGGCGGGCGCTTTTTGCGGCGACGTTTGCTGTGGCGACCTTAGCATGCGCTCCAGCCAACCTGATAAACAGATTGTCCCTTTGTTGGCGGCGATGGGTGCCGACATAAGGGCCGACGGCAGGACAAACAGCGTTTTTGCCCTGAAAAGCCCTTTGCACGGTATTGACGTGGACTGCTCTGCCATACCCGACCTTGCGCCGGTGTTGGCGGTTGTTATGTCTCTTGCGGAAGGCAACAGCATGATACGCAACATAAGCTGGCTTAGACATAAAGAAAGTGACCGTATACACGCCTTGTGCCATAACCTTAGCCTGATGGGTGCCAAAGTTACGGAGTATGATGATGCCTTGGGCTTTACAGGCGTAAAACAGCTTAAGGGCGCTACGGTGGACAGCTTCGGCGACCACCGCATAGCCATGGCTATGGCAATAGCAGGCAGCTTTGCCAGGGGGCAGACGGTGCTTAAAAACGCTGAAGCGGTAAGGAAATCCTACCCTCGCTTTTTCTACGATTTTAAACAACTTGGCGGTAAAATAGAGAACATAAAAGAAAGGTAAGGTGAAATCATGCGCCCCAACAGACTGTTTGTGGTAGTTCCGTGTTATAACGAGGAGGAAGTATTACCCGAAACCTCCAAACGGTTGGCAGAAAAAATGGCAACCCTTATTAAATCGGGCAAAATTGCGGAAAACAGCCGCGTTGCTTTTGTAAACGACGGCAGTAAGGACAAAACTTGGGAGATTATACAGGACCTGAAAAAGCAAAACCCTGTGTTTACAGGCGTTAATCTAAGCCGTAACAGGGGACATCAAAACGCCCTGCTTGGCGGTCTTATGACAGTTATGGACGATGCGGATATAACTATATCCATGGACGCAGACCTGCAAGACGACATCAACGCCATTGATGAGATGATAGATAAATATCATGCAGGCTGTGATATTGTTTACGGTGTGCGCAGCAAGCGCAAGACCGATACCTTTTTTAAGCGCTTTACGGCAGAAAGCTTTTACCGTCTTATGGACAAGATGGGCGCCAAGACCGTGTTTAACCACGCAGATTACCGACTTATGAGCAAGCGTGCGCTTCAGGGTCTTGCCGAGTTTAAGGAAGTTAATTTGTTTTTGCGTGGCATAGTACCTATGGTTGGCTATCCCTCCGACGTGGTTTACTATGAACGTGCAGAGCGTTTTGCGGGCGAAAGCAAGTATCCCCTTAAGAAGATGATATCCTTCTCTATTGAAGGTATAACCTCCCTTAGCACCACACCTATAAGAGCAATTACAAAGCTTGGCATATTTGTATTTATGGTAAGCATCGGTATGCTTATCTACTCTATTGTAAGGCTGTGCTTAGGCCATACGGTTTCCGGTTGGACCAGCCTTATAACCTCTATTTGGGCCATAGGCGGCTTGCTTATGATATCCGTGGGCGTGGTTGGCGCTTATGTTGGCAAAATTTATTTGGAAGCTAAGGGCAGACCCAGATTTATTATTGAAAAGTACTTGGAAGAGGACGAAAAGAAATAATATATGTGGCACCCCATAAAGCATTTTGTTACCATAACAAAGCACAGGCACAAAGTTATTGCCCATTGCAAAAAAGCGGGTATTCTTTGGCAAGGCTTACGGCACGACTTGTCCAAATACAACCCTGTGGAATTTATCGCAGGCGCTAAGTACTATGTCGGCACACGCAGTCCCAACGAGATAGAGCGCGAAAGGTTTGGGTATTCCAAGGCTTGGCTACACCACAAGGGGCGCAACCGCCACCACTTTGAGTATTGGCAGGACGCTATCCCTGCGGAAAGAAAGCCCCTTGCGCCGGTGGAAATGCCCATAAAATATGCGGCGGAAATGTTTTGCGACCGTGTTGCCGCAAGCAAAATTTACAAAGGGAAGGACTATACAAACGCCTCTGCGTGGGAATACTATGCCCCTAACAGGGATGTTTTGCCCATCCACCCCAAAACGAAGGCGGTTTTGGAAAAATGGCTTTTGACCTTAAAGAACGAAGGGGAGGAAAAAGCCTTTGCCTTGGTAAAACAAACTGTAAAAGATAATATTAAAGATAAAAAATAAGGGCTGAAAGCCCTTATTTTTTATGCAAAAACAGTTGACATAGTTTTTGGCATGTGGTAATATAGTTTTGTAAACTAGATAGGAGGCACCAACATGAAGCTTGAAGCTGTATATACCGCACCAAAATTTGATTTAGTAAAGGATTATATAAACAAAGCCGTGAAAAACCATGGCGAAAACGACGCATTTGTTATTAAAGAACGCAACGGAAGTGATGTGTTTTATCGGCACATAAGCTACAATCTGTTTAGCAAGCAACTGCGCGACTTTGGCTGTGGGCTTTTAAGGCTGGGGCTTGGCGGTAAAAGGATTGCCGTTATAGGCGCAAACAGCTATGAATGGTTGCTTACCTACATTTCCGTAATAAGCGGCGTGGGCGTTATTGTTCCTTTAGACAAGGAGCTTACGGAAAGTGAGCTTATGTTGTCCCTTAAGCGCAGCAAGGCGGACGCCGTAGTGTTTGACAACCTGCACGGCGAGCTTATGCAAAAACTTGCGGAAGGAAACCGGCTTGGCATAAAGCACTTTATCTCCGCAAAAAAACTTTACGACGACATCCCTTGCGTTAACGAAATAATAGAACAGGGTACCCTATACGGTGGAACGGAATACGACAATTACAGCCCCGACCCCGACGAAATGGCTACGATAATCTTTACTTCGGGAACCACATCCGCATCTAAGGCGGTTATGCTTTCCAACAGAAACATCGCCTCCAACCTGTATGACCTGCTTTCTACGGAGAAGGTATACCCCACCGACCGCAATCTGCTGTTTTTGCCCTTGCACCATACCTTTGGCTCTACGGGGGCTTTGTTCTTCCTTTCCGGCGGTGTGACGAATATGTTTTGCGACGGGCTTAGGTACATACAGAAGAACCTTAAGGAATACAAAATTACCACCTTTGTGTGCGTGCCTCTGCTGCTTGAGTCCATGTACAGGGCGATAGTTGCCAACATAGAAAAAAAGGGGATGACCGCCAAGGTCAACTTGGCAAGGAAGCTTAGCGGCGGCTTACAAAAACTGCACATAGATGTGCGCCGCAAGCTGTTTAAGCCCATACTTGAGGAGCTGGGCGGCGAGCTTCGGTTTATTATAAGCGGCGCTTCTGCCATTAAAAAGAACGTGGCCATGGGCTTTAACGACTTTGGAATACTTACGGTGCAGGGCTACGGACTTACGGAGACATCTCCTGTTTTGGCGGCGGAAAACGTATATAATATGCGTTACGGCTCGGTTGGCAAGGTTTTCCCATCGGTAGATATTACCATAGATAACCCTAATGAGGACGGTATTGGGGAGATAGTTGCAACAGCACCCAACGTTATGCTGGGATACTACGAGATGCCGGAAGAAACGGCGGCCGTACTTAAAGACGGCAAATTCTACACCGGCGACCTTGGTAGGATAGACAAGGACGGCTACCTGTATATAACAGGCAGAAAGAAGAACGTTATAGTGCTTAAAAGCGGTAAAAACGTGTACCCCGAAGAGCTGGAAAGCATAGTAAGCAAGCTTCCCTATGCATCAGAGGCGCTGATATACGGCAAAAATAAGGGGGATAATTTTCTTATCGCCCTAAAGCTT
>JAZSIW010000018.1:0-8729 GCA_045534025.1 Eubacteriales bacterium
GAGGTGGTGGAGCTAAACGCCGCCGACACTGCACTTATTGCGGAAAACATAGATTATCTCAGGGGCTTCGGCTTTGATATAGAGGCGTTCGGCGACAACAGCCTTAAAGTCCGTGCCCTGCCTGCAGGTATTAAGGCAGCAGCAGCGGCGGATATGCTGGCAGGCTATGCAGATACCTTGGAAAAAGGCGGCGCACTTCCTGCAGAGGAGCGCAAGGACCGTGCCTTGTTTACCGTTGCCTGCAAGGCGGCGCTTAAGGCGGGCGTCCCCAACGACCCTGCCCATAACAAGTGGATTTTGGATAAGCTGTTTGCCGACGGCAGTATAAAGTACTGTCCACACGGCAGACCTGTGGCAAAGATGTTTTTGCGCAGGGACGTAGATAAATGGTTTGACCGATAAGGAGGCACAAATGGCTAAGTTTACCTTACATAAAAAAGAGGGCGGCGCAAGGCTTGGCACCTTTTCCACCGTCCACGGTGATATACAGACCCCCGTTTTTATGAACGTGGGCACCTCCGCCGCGGTTAAGGGCGGCATATCTACCGATGACCTGCGTGAGATACGCTGTCAGGTGGAGCTTTCCAACACCTATCACCTGCACGTGCGCCCCGGCGAGGACGTTATCTATCAGCTTGGGGGCATCCACAAGTTTTTCAACTGGGAAAAGCCCGTGCTTACGGACAGCGGCGGTTTTCAGGTGTTCTCTTTGTCACAGCTGCGCAACATCAAGGAGGAGGGTGTGACCTTTGCATCCCACTTCGACGGCACCCGTATTTTTATGGGCCCTGAGGAGAGTATGCAGATACAGTCCAAAATCGCCTCCACCATCGCCATGGCTTTTGACGAGTGCTGTGTTTCCACGGCAGAGAAAAGCTATATCGGTAAGTCCATAAGGCGCACCACCCGCTGGCTTGACCGCTGTATTAAGGAGATGGAACGGCTTAACTCCCTTGAGGAGACAATCAACCGTGACCAGCTTTTGTTCGGTATAAATCAGGGCGGTATTTATGAGGATTTGCGTATAGAACACATGAAGCAGATTAGGGACTTTGACCTGCCCGGCTACGCCATCGGCGGTCTTGCCGTTGGTGAAAGCGCTGACGAGATGTACCGTATAATCGAGGGGGTAGAGCCTGATATGCCTGAGGACAAGCCCCGTTACCTTATGGGTGTGGGCACGCCCATCAATATTCTTGAGGCGGTTGACAGAGGCGTGGATTTCTTCGACTGCGTAATGCCCTCCCGTAATGCACGCCACGGCAACCTTTTCACCCACGACGGTCTGCTTAACCTTAACAACAACAAGTTTAAGCTGGACCCCCTGCCCATCGACCCCCATTGCGACTGTAAGGTGTGCCGCACCTACAGCCGTGCCTACATAAGGCATTTGTTCAAGGCAAGGGAGCTTCTTGCAATGCGCCTTTGCGTGTATCACAATTTGTATTTCTATAACAGGCTTATGGAGCAAATACGTGAGGCAATAGCAAACGGCACCTGGTCAAGCTTTAAGAAAGAGGCAGTGGAGCGTTTCAGCAGAAGAGTGTAGCGTAAACAAAAAAGCAACACCGCTTGTGTGCTGTTCATAAGGATAAAATTACCCCAAGGAGCCAGGCGGTTCCTTGGGGTGCACGATAAAAAAGCTCCGACAGATTTAAGGGTCTGTCGGAGCTTATTGTTTTACACTTTAGTCCGAATTATAAGGCACGCTACACCAAACACCGCGAGAACAAGACCAATTACTAAGAAAGCTCTCATTCTTTGACGCAAACGTATATACAGCTCTGCCGACCCGTCAAGGACGTGGCGGTGTCCATACCAATTAAATGCAGAAAACAATAAGGAGAAAGCGGACATACTCAAACCTATAATGCCAACAATCAACAGTAGCTTTTCCATATTTTCCTCCTGCAAATTCTTAATTTCAGAAACGTGTTGTAACCGCCGTCCGCCTGCAGTGTGTCAGGTTTATAACAGGTTTATCATAAATTTTAAACGGGGCGCGACCGCGCCCCGTTTGTATTGCTTTATTTATTCGGCAGATACTTCGGAAGATTCGCCGCTTTCCTCGGTGGAGGGTTCTTCTTCGGGAACTTCTACTTCAATAGGTTCGGTAACGCCGAAGTTTACGGTAATCTTTGTGCCTATACCAAGTGTGCCGGCAATTTCAGCATCCATAGCTTCTACAATTTTGTTCCACTGTTCTTCGGTGCCTGCAAAGTTTATTGTTTGCAGTGCGCTAAGACCCTGAAGTGCGGTTGCGGGCAGGTCGCTAACGCTTGCGGGCATCCAGATGCTGTTTATCTTGCCACAGCCTTCAAATGCGTAATCGGCAACGGTGGTAACGTTCTTGTTAAAGTTGTAGTTACCTGTTGTGTCGCCTCTAACCGCAAGAAGAAGCTTGTTGTTATCAACTGTCATACCGCCAAGGATGGTGGTAATCTGCTCGGTTTCGGTATCACGGATGTGGTCGCCGTCCCAATTTGCATAGTTTTCATAGAACTTAGCGCCGCCGAATGCATTCTTATCGATAAGACCGATATTAATAATGCCGCTTACCTTTTCAAGGGAAGCACAGTTCTGGAACGCCTGTGTACCAAGATATTCAAAGCCTTCGGGGAAGGTAAATTCGGTTATTGCGGTGCCTTCAAAGGCGTAGTTACCGATGGACTTGATACCCTCTGCAAGGGTAACGGTGTCAAGCTTTGCACAAGCCTTAAAGGTACTGCCGGGAATTTCGGTAACAGCGGGAAGCTTTGCGCTGGTCAAAGCGGAACAGTTGTCAAACACAGACTCACCAAGGGTCGTGGTAGCGGCGGGGAGAGTGATAGAGGTAAGAGCGCTGCAATCCTTAAACGCCTTTTCGCCTATCTGTACAACGCCTGCGCCGATGGTAACCTTGGTCATGCCGGTACAACCGAAGAATGCGGAAGAACCTATAGCGGTAACGCTGTCGGGAATGGTTACAGAGGTAATACCTGTGCAGTTAGCAAGTGCGCTGCTTGCAATAAAGGTAACGCCGTCGGGTATGGTAATATCGCCTGCGGTATCATCGCCTGCTTTTATAAGGTACTGACCGTTGATGTAGAACACGCCGTCAGACCAATTTGCATTGTTGTTGTAAATTGCGGTATCTGCAAATGCATCTTCACCTATGTTTGCAAGGTTTGCGGAAAGGCTTACTGTATTGAACGCCGTACAGCCCTTAAATGCGGAAGCGCCAAGGGATACAACATTGTCAAGTGCCAAGCTTCTAAGGTTTTCGCAGTTGAGGAATGCCTTTTCACCAATGGATTCCACACCGTTCATGGTAATGGAGGAAAGGTCAAAGCAAGCTTCAAATACGCTGTCTTCAAGGGCAATTACAGAGTCGGGAAGTGTTATCTCCGTAAGGGAGGAACATTCCTTAAAGCTGTTTGCGGCAAGGGTGTTAAGGCCGTTACCGATAGTTACGCTTGCAAGGGAGGAACAGCCTTCAAATGCGGAAGCACCAAGGGTGGTAACGCTGTCGGGAATGGAAACGCTGACAAGCTCTGCACAGCCCTTAAAGAGGTTTTCACCAACGGTCTCTACACCGTTGCCGAGATTTGCGCTTGCAAGGGTGGTACAGCCGTTGAATACGCTGCCGTTTATATACTTAACGCTGTCGCTGACAGTAATACCCGTAAGTTTTTCACAGCCGTTGAATGCTGCGTCTGCTATACAAAGGGTGCCTTCCTTAACGGTGTAGTTACCGCTTACTGCGGGGATAACCTTGCCCTCTTCATCTTCGGCGTCCTCTGCTCTCGCTATTATAAGGTAGTTGCCTATATAAAGAACGGTGCCGTTATCCCAATTTGCCATATCGTTATAGTAGCCTGTATTCTTAAATGCGTCCTTGCCTATCTTAACGATGCCGTCGGGCAAAACAAACTCAGTCACTTTGTCATAGCCGGAGAATGCGTCTGCAACAAGCTCTTCAATGCCGCTGTTAAGAACAACCTTGTTAAGAGAGTCGCAGCCGTAGAATGCGCCGTTGCCGTATTCGTTAAGACCCTTGTAAACAGAAACGCTGCTAAAGCCGCAACCGCTGAACGCGCCTGTGCTTATTGTTTCCACGCTTTGGGGTACGGTAAGCTCGGTTATACCGGAACAGCCCATAAATGCGTTAGAGCCGATGGAGGTCAAGCCTTCTGCCAGACTAAGCTTTGTTATGCCTGTGCAGTTAAGGAATGCGCCGTCACCTATGGTGTCCAAGGAAGCGGGGGTTGTAACCTCGGTAATACCTGTACAGCTGTGGAACGCGTTAAATCCTATACTTTCCAATGTTTCGGGCAGGGTAACGGAGGTGATTTTGCCGCAGTTATAGAATGCAGCGCCGCCAATGGAGGTAAGAGCTTTGCCAAGGTCAAGCTTTTCTATATTATTGCAGTCATAAAAAGCGCCTTCGCCCACAGTTTTAACGCTGTCAGGCAGAACAACCTCGGTTATAAGGCTGCAACCGTTAAATGCGGTCTTACCGATGTTTTCAACGCCGGCGTTAATAGTAACAGCTTCTACGTTTACACAGCCGCTGAACGCACCTTCACCGATGTTTTTAGCGGAAACGGAAACGGTTTTGATGCCGGTACAATCCTTAAAGGCTTCTATACCTATGGAATTACCGCCTACTTCAACAGCAGTGATGCCTTCACAACCGTAAAATGCAACGTTGCCAACGGTGCAGTCACTGCCCTTAAAGTCCAATACAAGGGAAGCGCAGCTTTGGAAAGCACCTTCGCCTATTTCGGTAACAGACGCAGGCAGGCCGTTAACAATCTCGTCGTCCTTTGTTAAGGTGCTTACGGTGGTAAGGTTGATACAGCCCTTAAAAGCGCCGCTTCTTATACCAACGATGGTGTGGGGTAAAACCACCTCTTTTATAGCAGTTTCGCCCTCAAAGCAGTCGTCATAAATATGGGTAATGGCAATACCTTCAACTTCTGCAGGTATCTCCACCTTTTCGGGTGCCTTACCCTTTATACCTGTAACAGCAACAGTGCCGCCGCTGCCGTACATACTGTATTTCAAAGAATAGCTGCCGTCACCGGATACTATCTCGCCGCCTTCAGGTTCTTTGTTACAGCCTGCAACAAAAACCAAGCAGGAGATAAGCAAAACGGCCAATAAAACATAACCTAACTTTTTCATGGGGGTCCCTCCAAAACATTATGATACGGAATTATTATACACCTCGGCAACTCTGTTGTCAATAAGAAAATAAGTAGAAAAAAGCTTTTAAGGCAAAACCCTAAAAGCTTTTTTGCTGTTTCAGCCTGTCTATCACCTTTTTAAGGGGTAACACCAGCATACCTGCCGCAAAATTCCCTATGCCGTGTATTACGTCAAAGGGCAGACCCGTGGATATCCAGACCAAAGTGGTCTTAAAATCAAAACCGTACATAAGGGCTTGTGCAGGTGCGTAAAGTATGCCGTAGGCAAACCCGTGCAGACCGCATATCAGCGGATACACAAAAACGGCATGCCTTGGCTTCATGTCTCTCGGTAAAAGCATAGTTATGCCCCAAAGGACGGTCCAAATATACAGGTAGGGTACCCACCACAGGCTGAAGCCTTCGATAAGTCCGTTCAAAAACACATACAAATACAGGGGGATAAGTGCCTTTTTGCGGTAACAGACCGTAAGCAACACGGTGAACATACCCAGCAGGTGTATGTTGGGTGCCCACTCCAGCAGTTTTTTGGATATAAGCATAAGGGTGGCAAACATTGAAAATATTACCATCTCCCTAAGGCTTAGCTTTTTATCCCTTTGTGCGTACCAGCTCAAATTCTTCTCCGCCCTTTATCTCGGTGCTGTCAACGCCCGTCATCATATACTCGCCCTTTTGGTAAAATCCCCAATAGTAGCCGTCCCTGTCGTAGTCGGCGCTTATCCCGTTAACCTTTTTGATGTAAAGCCCGTACTCACTGTCCTCGCCCTCTACTATTCCGTAGGAAATAAGCGCCTCTCCAAGGATGTCCGCATCGGTCTTTACGTTAAGGGTTATGCTTTTGCCTTCCGCTTCTATCTTAAGCTTTACGGTTTTTGCACCTTCGCCCACGGTGGCGTCCTCGGTATATTTGGCCTCTGCCCAAACGCCGTCGGCGTCTTTTTCTTCTTCCTTATCGCAGGCGGCAAAGATGCCGATGGATAAGGTCAAGCATAAAATCAGGGATAAAAGTTTTGCAAATTTTGTCATAATTTTTCTCCTTTTCGTTTTTTGTTCGAAAAAGAATAAACAAAAGCCGCCCTTCTACGGAAAAAGGTCGGCAAAAACAGGGACAAGCCCACCTGCCCCCTGTAACAGTGTGTGCTTCTCCAAGATGCCGCCCCCTCCTTTTGCCCAAGGGTGCGTTTGCATTTAACGGCGGGATAAGCATTCCGACTGTAACGGTAATGGCTGTTGTTAAGGAATTACACCTTCATTTCCTTATCCCCGAGTTTCGGTGATGTAAAAAAAGGCCGGACCGCAAGAAAATTTAATAAAGAATTTGTTGCAGTAAAGTGTAGTCTTCGCCGCACTTAACTTTTATATTATATTTTTCTTGCTATGAACAACCCTCGGTTCGCAGTACCTTTGTACAGCTTCACCTCGGTTTGTCCATTCCACCCATTTTTTCCTATCCCCGAGTTTTCGACAAGGGAGCATAATACGCTCCGCATCCGCCGTTTTATATTCTTTACAGGCTATAGTATAGCAAAAAAGCACTTACTTGTCAATAGGGGCATATACTGCAAAAGAGGTGATTATTATATGAATAACTATATGGGCGCAAGGGGTACTATTGTGGTGCGCCTTACCCACATGGAGGGGCGGCTTAGACTTTCCGGTGCTTCGGTGGAGATACTTAATCGGGGCGAACGGCTTACCACCGACGAAAACGGCGTTGCCCGTGCCGTGGTTCCCGCGCCGCCCAAAAGTCTTTCCCTTACTCCTAATCCGCCTGTGCGTCCCTTTGCGGTCTACGATTTGCGCATAAGTATGCCGGGCTATGTTTCCATAACCGTTTACGGCGTGCAGGTCTTTGACGGCATCGAAAGCCTTTGCCGCTATGATATGGTGCGTCTTGAGGACGCAAACGGAAAAACGGAGGACATTATTAATCAATCGCCCCACGGGCTGTTTATGTATCCCGCTATGCCAAGCGACGGTGCACGTGCCGCCACGGTCTTTGCCCCCGCCGACGCCCGTCCCGTGGTCATACCTCAAAACGTAACCGTCCATTTGGGGCCGCCTAACTCCAATGCCGTAAACGTTACCGTTCCCTTTATAGAGTACATAAAAAACGTTGCCAGCAGCGAGATTTACCCCACTTGGCCCGACCAGTCCCTTATAGCCAACATCAATGCAGAGGTAAGCCTTGTGCTTAATCGCATCTATACCGAGTGGTACCCATCTCAGGGCTACGACTTCGACATCTCCGCCTCACCTGCATTTGACCAGTATTTTGTGCACAGGCGAGAGATTTTTGCCAACGTAGAGCGCATAGTGGACGAAATCTTCAACAATTACATAGCGCGGCAAGGCTTTATAGAGCCTATCTTCGCCACATTTTGTGATGGGGTGCGCAGTGCCTGCACGGGACTTTCCCAATGGGGTACGGTGGAACTGGCAAATCAAGGCTACGATTCCTTAGAGATAGTACGCTACTACTACGGGCAGAACACGGAGATACGTCAGGGCACTGTGGTGGAGGAAGACCCCGACAGCTACAGCGGCACGCCGCTTTCCGGGGGCAGTACGGGCGCAGATGTTCTGACGGTGCAGAACCGCCTTAACCGTATTGCCATAAACTACCCCGCCATCCCATTCATCACTCTTCCCGAAGGGGTGTATAACTCAGACACGGAGAGGGCTGTGCGCATCTTTCAGCAGACCTTTGGACTGCCCGAAAACGGTACGGTGGACAGGGACACCTGGTATCGTATTCTGTATATCTACAACGCCGTTAAAAAGTTGGCGGAGCTGGAAAGCGAGGGAGAAGAGTTTCAAGAAGGGCAGTACCCCGGCAACGATCTTATCATAGGGGACAGAGGACCAAACGTGCTTAGGATGGAGTGGTACATAAACGCCATATCACGGTCGGGGCAGTTCCCGCAGGTGCCAACGCTGACCCTTAACGGCATATATGATACGGAAACGGAAAACGCCGTGCGCATATTGCAGGGCATCTTCGGGCTTACACAAAGCGGCAGGGTGGACGAAGCTACCTGGAACGACATTACAAACCTTTACAACGAGGTGGGAGAAACCCAATTCCCCGGTCCGACCGTGGGTGGGGAGGTTTACGGCTGGCCAAGACCCTATCCCGGTACCCCCGTGCAAAGGGGCAGCAGAGGGGACAACGTGTATTACATCCAAGAGCTGCTAAGGGTTATAAACCGTTATAATTCCGCTGTGCCTGCCGTAGAGGCGGACGGTATTTTCGGCGTAAATACAAGGGACGCAATTTATGCCTTTCAAAATGCCTACGGGCTTGCGGTGGACGGCATCGTCGGACCACTGACATGGGAAAAGCTTAATGCCGTTTACGGCGAGGCGGAGGACGGGCTGCCTACCCTTGGCTAGCCAAAGCATTGTAATCCGAAGTCGCTTTTCAGGGGCGGATTTCCGCCGCTACTGTGTCAAAATGCTCGTGAATACGTACAGTATTCACTCCGCTTTTTCCTTGTATCAACAAAAATCTGCCACCTGAAAAGTCGAAAG
>JAZSIW010000037.1:0-24462 GCA_045534025.1 Eubacteriales bacterium
TGCCATTTGGCCGCCTGTCATACCGTAGATACAGTTGTTTATAAATATAACGGTAATGTTTTCACCTCTTGCGCCAACGTGTACGGTTTCGGCAGTACCGATTGCGGCAAGGTCACCGTCGCCCTGATATGTGAATACAAAATTATCGGGGTGGCTTCTTTTAACACCTGTAGCAACAGCGGGAGCTCTGCCATGAGGAGCTTGGATCATATCGCAGGAGAAATAGTTGTAAGAAAATACGGAACAGCCAACGGAAGCAATACCAACGGTTTCGCCTTCTATGCCCATTTCGTCAATAACCTCTGCAACCAAGCGGTGTACTATACCGTGCGTACAACCGGGGCAATAATGGAAAGGAACATCTGTTAAAGCCTTGGGTTTGTCAAATACAACCATTATTTTGCACCTCCGTTCATTTCTTCTATCTTTGCAAGTATTTCGTTGGGTGTGGGGATAACACCGCCGGTTCTGCCAAAGAACTCTACAGGGCGGCGGCAGTCGGTAGCAACCTTAACGTCGTCTACCATCTGACCCATATTCATTTCTACAACCAGGAATTTGCTTACCTTATCTGCAAGTGCGGCAAGCTCCTTCTTAGGATAGGGCCACAGAGTAACAGGGCGGAAAAGGCCTGCCTTTATGCCCTTTTCTCTCGCGGCTTTAACAGCGGTCTTTGCTATTCTTGCGGTAATGCCGTAAGCAACGATGCAAATTTCCGCATCTTCTGTCATGTATTCGTCGTACTGAACTTCGTTCTCTTCTATGGTCTTGTAGCGTTCGTATCTGTCAAGAACGGTTTGCTCCAAAACTTCGGGGGAGATGTAAAGAGAGTTAACAACGTTATGCTCTCTCTTATTGCCGTGACCGCAAGCTGCCCAGGACTTTTCGGGAAGGGCACGTTCCTTCTTAGACTCGAAGTCAACGGGCTCCATCATCTGACCGAGGGCGCCGTCTGCAAGAAGCATAACGGGGGTACGGTAAATATCTGCCAAGTCAAAAGCCTCGCCCATAAGGGTAGCTATTTCCTGAACGTAAGCAGGTGCAAGCACGATAAAGTGCTGGTCACCGTGGCCAAGTGCCTTGGTTGCCTGCAGATAGTCGGACTGTGCGGGCTGGATGCCGCCGAGACCGGGGCCGCCGCGCTGTACGTTAACGATAACGCAGGGCAGGTCGGAGCCGATTATGTAGGAAACGCCTTCGCTTTTAAGGCTGATACCGGGGGAAGAGGAGGAGGTGAAGGCACGTTCGCCGGAAGCGGTACAGCCAAGCACCATATTTATTGCGGAAACTTCACTTTCTGCCTGAAGGCAAAGACCGCCAACCTTGGGCATCTTCTTTGCAAGGTATTCGGAAAGCTCGGTCTGAGGAGTGATGGGATAACCGAAGAAATAACGGCAGCCTGCACGAATGGCGGCTTCACCGATAACCTCGTTGCCCTTCATAAGCATTTTTTCACCCATTATTTCTCACTTCCTTTCTCTACGGTAATAATAACATCGGGACACATAGTGGCACACATAGCGCAAGCTATGCATTTTTCCATATCGGTAATGTGTGCAGGATGATAGCCCTTAGCGTTAAGGGCAGAGCTGTCAAGGGCGATAAGCCCCTTGGGGCAAGCGGTAACGCAAAGCCCACAGCCCTTACAAAGGTCTGTTTTAAAGCTAAGCCTGTTCATTTTTAGCTTCCTTTCTCTGATTCTATATTTAAATTTTTATACATTAGAACAGCTGTTTTGTGGCGTTATCCATATAGATAACGTTTTCAAGGTTTACGTCCTTTACGGTTTTAAGCACAGTGTTACCTATAAAGGGGATGCCTGTTTTGGCAGACAGTTCACGGCTCACGGCAACGCCTTTTTCCAAGGTGTCCGCCGTGGTCTCCTCCCCTAAGTTGGTGTTGTTTACAATGCCGCTGAAGCTGAGGCGTGACATAGCCTCGATATCTCTGAGCGACTGCTCCGCCTCCTCCACCGTGGTGGTAAGGGGACGGCAGGCGTTGTACACATAGAGCATTTCGTAACCGTGCTTTTCAAACTTTTCTTTATACATGGAAAGAGCAATTGCACCGTCATCTCCGCCCACATCTATAACCGAAAAATCCGTGCCGTCAAAGACGGACAAAAATTCCGGCGGGATGGATGGAATATCCACGTTTGTATTGGCAAACTGAGGAATAATGCAACGTATGCCAAGCTCTCTCAGCTCTTCTGCGTTGTCGGCGGTACGGAAATAGGGGTTTACCACGTCCAGGTCTGCTATTGTAACCTTTTTTCCCGCTGCGGCGGCAAGCTTTGCCAGGTTGACCGCCACGTTGGTTTTGCCTGCACCGTAATGACCGCAGATTATTACTATACGATTGTTGAATTTGCTTATCATTTTATTCACCGCATCTGATAATGGCCCACTGCTTTGCGCCCTTAAGGGGTATGTAAAACACCTGTTTGGGGTGGGGGCAGTTTTCTATTTCTTCCATATCTTCGTTGTACATCTTTTCGATGACCGCATCCCTGCCGCAGTTGCCTGCGCTTAGTATCTGCACCTTGTCGCCCACGGAAAACTTGTTGCGCTGAATGCACTTTGCAAGCCCTGTTTGGGGGTCGTAGTCGCTTACGGTTGCCAGATATGCCCTGTCGTTAAGGTACACGTTTGCGCTGCAAACCTTAGCGCTTTGATGGGGCGAGGTAAAGAAGAAGCCCGTATCGTATTCCCTGTGGCTTACGCTTTCCGTCTCCTTCTTCCACATAGGGTCTACCTTATAGTTTTCCGGGTCTGCCAAGTAAGCATCGTATGCCATACGGTAGGCGTTGGTGACGGCGGCGGTATAGTAGGCGCTTTTCATTCTGCCCTCTATTTTAAAGCTGTTTACGCCTGCCTCTGCCAGCTCCTTAATATGTTCTACCATACAAAGGTCCTTGGAGGAAAAGGCATAGGTGCCCTCCGCATCCTCGGTTACGGAAGCAAAGGGGATGCCGTCACGGACGTCTGCAAGCACGTATTCCCAACGGCAAGGCTGTGCGCACATACCACGGTTTGCGTCCCTGCCAACGATGTAGTTGGAAAGCAGACATCTGCCCGAATAGGATATGCACATTGCACCGTGGACAAAGCATTCCAGCTCCATCTCCTCGGGTATATTTCTGCGTATTTCCTTGATTTCTTCTAAAGAAAGCTCCCTTGCCAGCACCACTCTCTTTATGCCCATCTGCTCGTACCAAAAACGGCAGGTGCGGCTGTTTACCGTGGAGCATTGGGTAGAAAGGTGAAGCTCTGCCTGAGGATAGCGTGCCTTTACGGTAGCGATAACGCCGGGGTCGCTTACTATAAACGCATCGGGCAGGCAGTCCTCTATACTGTCAAGGCTTCTGTCAAGGGCTTCCATCTCAAAGTCCCTTGGCATAGTGTTAAGGGCGCAGTAGACCTTGGCCCCGTGGCTGTGAGCAAAGGCAAGCCCCTCCTTAAGCTCTTCAGGGGTAAAATTATCGGCAGAGGAGCGCATACCGAAGCGGTTAAGCGCCATATATACTGCGTCTGCCCCATACATTACGGCAAACTTCAGTTTTTCAAGATTCCCCGCAGGGGAAAGTATCTCACACTTATTCATCAGTTATTCCCCGCATAGGTGTCGTTTTTAATCTGCTCGTTGACCTCTGCCGCCTTTTGCTTGTTTATGCTGTGCTGGTAAGGGGTTTGAGCGTAATAAATATTGCCTGCCAAGTCGGCGTTAAAGAAATACGCCGTGGTAAGATTAAACTCTGCCTTAACCTCAGCCGCCATATCGGGGTAAACCGCAGCGTCGAATGCGTCAAGACCCGGGTTGCATATAGCGCCTGCGGGCAGGCCCGGATACATATAGGAATTATAAGGCGTATCTATCTCCAGATGGCTGCCGCTGAGTATGTCCACCCTGTCCTCGTAAACGCCTTCTTCCCTTATCATCCTAAGCCTTTCAATCTCCATAACGTACTGTATGGTTGCGTCCGATTCCATCTTTTCGAAATCCGCAGAGTTAAAGCGGTTGTGGAACACCTGAGAAATATTTTCGAAGTCCGAAAAATCCTTTCCCTCCGCCTGTACAACGGAAGCGAAGGTTACCATCTCGTCAAAGGAAAAACCCAGGGTCTCGCACACGGGCTTGTAGGTGCTGTAATACTCGCTCCACACTCTGGCAGAGAAGGTATTAAGCATCTTATTTATAACATCCACCTCATCATAATCCTTATAGAAAATGTAGGTGTCGGGGTAAAGATAGCCCTCCAAACGGTAAATTCTGCCTTCGGGATATCCTTCCTCCTCCAAAAGCTTAACAAACTCGTGCTTATACGGGTACTCGTTTATAGCGTAAATATAATTTTCGCGTCTGCCTATACCGTTTTCAACAAGCAGACTTATAATCTGCTCCACGGTATAGCCTTCGGGGATAACTATGGTAACCTCTTCCCTTACGTATGGCTCGGTCGTAAGGGCTGTGATTATTTGGTCATAGTTCATGCTGGGGTTAAGAGTATAAGTGCCCGCAAGATACTTAATATCCGATTCGGAAGGGACTTCTTCATTAAGGAACATGGTTTTACTGAAGTCACCGAATATATCGATAATAGTACCTACTATGTCCTCTTCTTCACCCTCTATAGCGTTATCGTCCACGTATTTATATTTAACGTAAAAAGTAAATACCCTTTCCTCGTCTATTATACCTTCTTTCTTAAGAAGCGCCGCTACCTCGGCGGTAGTCATATTTTCGCCAAGAACTATCTGTCTATCGTCATCAGCCTTGACAAAAGCAAATATATCGTTTGCCATAGGGATTATGCCGGGCCAGATATCGGGAAAGCCGAAAGCGACAAAGAAAGCCAAAAGCATAACCGCAAGAGTATAGGCAAGCGCCTTTACTATACTTAAAGTAAGACTGCCGTGAGCGCGTTTTTCGCGGTTTCGACGTTTTGCACGGTTATATGCACGCTGTCTTTTTTTTCTTTTTCTTTTGTTTTTACGGGCTGTGGAAAAATGCTCCTCTCCGAAAAGCTCCTCTGCTTCCTCGGTTTGTTCCACCTTTTTGCCTTCATCGTCGGTGAAATGACCGTCCGACGGCGAGGACATAACAGTACTTCCCTCTGATTGGTTGGTATAGTGAGGCTCTTCCGACTTGATAACCGCGACGGTATCTTCAATTCCGTCAAGCTCTTTGTTGGAAACACGGGTAGGCTGTTTGCTTACGGTTTCTGCTGCAGTTTGTTCCACCGCAACCTTTTTTTCTTCCTCAAACAGCTTTACGTCCTCGTCTTGAACTGCTTCGCTGTTCATCCCGGAAGCCTCGTCACCTTTTTTTATTCTGTTTGCATCACTATAACGTGATATTAAATCGAGAAGCTCGTCCGAGCTTTTTTCAGGATTTTTATTTTCTGTCACTTTTAAAACCCTCCATAAGCCAAAAGGCTATGTCAGTGCGTTAATTATAATAAATGCAGCAATAGGGACCACAAGTGCGGGGGTAACGTATATATACAGATGGTTGATGCTTTTTTCCTGCAAGGGTTCGTCCTTATAGATAATACTGTAACTGCTGTATATAAGCTCTAATCTTGCAAGCATAAGCACTGCCGACAAAAGAAGCAGAATTACCAGCACAAAGCCAACGAAAAGCAAACTTGTATTAAACACGGTTGTACTTATAAAATTGGCACTGCCGTATAGAGAATAGCTGTTAAACAGTGTATGTATCGCCACGGAAGGCCAAACGGAACGGCTTACCGAGGTAACCGCACCCAAGATAAATCCCGCAAACAGATATATCAAAAAGCCGTCGGAAGTGAAATGCACCATTGTAAAATACAATGCGCTTATAATTATACTGTTTACGCTGCCGTACTTTTTATACTCACAAAAGACAATTCCTCTGAAAAACAGCTCCTCACACAGCGCGGGCACAAGGGCATAGGCCAGGAACATACCGAATTTACCGTCCTCCATGGCAAAAAGCGCATCCATGTACCCCTTATCGTTGCCCACCTCTACACCGCTGCTGTAAAACACAAGCTTTATCAAAAGGCAACCGAAAAACACCACGCCGAAAGCACCTGCGGTAAACAGCACGGTGTTGCCGCTTACCTTGCCCGAGATAACGGGATAGTTAAGCTTGCCGCCCCTTAAGCCGTAGTATATAAAAGAGGGTACGGCAAAAACTATTATTTGTATAATTATTATAACCAAAAAAACACTGTCGGTACCGATGTTTTCTGCGCTTAAGTATTGTCCGCTTAAGGAAAGCAACACGTAAATTACAGCCGTTAACAGCGGCACGCTGACGGGTGTTGACTTTAAAATGTTAAGCATTTGCCGTCCTCTGTTTTAAAGCTTCACGCTTTTCTTATCTGCTCTGCTATTTTGTCCGCGGCCTCTGCACCAACAAGCATTTCCGCTATTTTAAGCCCGAATTCCAAAGACACACCCATACCCTGTGCTGTTATGAATATGTCGTCCACCTCTACCTTTTCACCGGTAACGTTAGCCTCGGGCATATATTTCTCAAAACCGGGATAGCAGGCTATATTTCTGCCGTCAAGAAGTCCCATCTGACCAAGCACAAAGGGTGCGGCACATATAGCCGCCACGTATATACCTTTGTCAACCGCCTTTTGCACCAACTCCTTTACCAAAAAAGAGTCTGCCAAGGTCTGTGCACCGGGCATACCGCCGGGAAGCACAAGAGCGTCTATATCGTCACCGCCTATTTCGGAAACAAGGCACTGTGCAGTAAGCTTTATACCGTGGGTACTTTCCACCAAAAGGCTGTCTTCTACGGAAACAAGAGTAACTTCCATACCCGCCCTTGTAAGTATATCGGCAGGCACTATTGCCTCGCTTTCTTCAAATCCGTTGGCAAGCAACATTACAACTTTCATATAAACATCTTCCTTATAATTTTTTATGACCCAATAATAATATCCATAGCAAGCCTTACAAGCTCGCCGCTTATATCTTCTATGCTGCGCAAAACGCCGTCCTTTACACAGTCTATCCTATGCCAATTGCACTTTTCGGAAGCATACAGCGCCGCATTATAACTTGCGGCAAGAAAATCGCTGTTTTTTTCGTGTATATCCTTGGTAACACCGGTGCTGTCGCAGCGCTTTTGCACAAGGCTTTCCGACACCTGCGGCGGCAAGCACAAATATATTACGCCGTCAGGCTTAGGTAAACCCAAAAGCCCGTATTCATAGCCCATAAGCCATTCCATAAAGTCCTGCCTTGCGTCCTCGGGCAGTTTTGCCATCTGATGCACAAGGTTTGCGCTGGTGTAGCGATTTGCTATTATAACAGTACCGTCCTCGTAATCTTTCTTCCAATCCAGCATATAACTGCTATACCTGTCCATAGCGAAAAAGCTTGATGCGGCATAGGCGTTAACCGCCATAGGGTCTTCGCCGAACTCGCCCTTCAAATACATCTCCACCAAGGAACAGCCCTTTGTGTTGTAATTGGGAAAAGATATGCAACGGTGCTTTATGCCCTGTTTTTGCAAGAAGTTGCAAAGCTCCCTGCTTTGGGTCTCCTTGCCCGAGCCATCAAGCCCGTCTATAGCTATAAGTATACCTTTTTTCAAAGTTTTTACTTCCTTTCGGCTTTACATTTGCCCAAAAAGCTCTCTCATTTCCGCGGCTTTTCCACAGCTCATCTTCCCCTCGGGACAAGGGCCGGAGACACAGGGGGGACCTGCTTTTTTAAACAAGGTGGGGGCAACCGCCTTCACCTGTCTGAGCATTTCCGTAGCCAGCTGACGTATCTCCCACTGAGCACGGGAGCAGCAACGCAAATTGAAGAAGTTGTACAAAGAACGCACATTCATCGTCATAACAATCTTTGTATCGCAAGCGTTGGGAAGCACGCTTCTTGCGTCCTCAAACGCCAGCTTTTCTGCCGCTTTTTCCGCAGCTTTTTCATCCATCCCCTCTTCAACAAGTCTGGCGGTGTGCTTTTCTTTAAGAATTGCGGCAAGCTTAATATAATGTGCCCTGTCCTCCTCCATAGCCTTCAAAAATTCTTCCTTTGCTTCAGGCACGGCTTCTATTGCAGGGGGCAAAATATATGTAAAGCGCTCTTTGTTAACGTAACGCTGACTTTGCACGCTGAAGGACGCAATGCGATGACGTGTTATCTGAGCAAGCACCGCGCGGGAAACGCCCTCTATACCAAAGGTGAAAGACACATGTTCAAAGGGGCTGGCATGCCCCAACGAGGAAAGCATATTTATAAAGCTTTCGGTCTTTTCGGGGGTCAATCCATCCATAATACCGTCTATGCCTGTTTCGGAATAACAAAGCTTTGCCGCAGAGGCTATAAGTTTTTCACAGTCGGGCGTGTGTGAGATTATTTGAACCTTCATAAATCAAGTACCCCTTTACTTTTGATAATTACTGTACCATTCCGTTGCACAGTCGCCTTCTACTTCCGCCTCCCCGATACCCGTACAACACTCAAAAGCAGTGTCGGAAATAAAGGTAACGGTGGCAGGTATTGAAAGCTTTCTAAGCCCCACGCATCCGAAAAATGCGTATTCTCCCAAGCTTTCAACGCCTTCAGGTATGCTTATCTCCTCCAACAAAACGCAACCGAAGAAGCAATAATCCGGGATGGCGTTTACCGTCCCCTCAAAGCTGAAGGACTGCATATTATCACAATGGAAAAAGGCGTTTGGGGACAGAGCGCAAGCTTTGGGTAATACCACCGATTTAACGCCGCTGCATTTTTTGAATGCGCCGTCACCCACAAGACCGGTTCCTTCGGGAATAACAAACTCCTCTGCGCTAAATCCTTGCGGACACCTAACAAGCACACTTTTATCCTCTGTATACAAAACGCCGTCAACAGACGTAAAATTGACATTTGT
This sequence comes from Eubacteriales bacterium, assembly GCA_045534025.1. Classification (GTDB taxonomy): domain Bacteria; phylum Bacillota; class Clostridia; order Oscillospirales; family CAG-382; genus SIG636. The sequence continues at coordinate 8,887 of JAZSIW010000037.1, forward strand.
AACAGAGACCTCTATGGTCTCAAGAGCAGGACAAGCATCAAAGCTGCTTGCGTACACTACCGCAACACCGTTGCCAAAGCTTACCTTTTTAAGTGTTGTACAGCCAGAAAAAGCACCTTCTGCCACATTGACCACGCTGTTACACACATTTATCTGCGTAAGCTTATCGTTTTTTGCAAAAGTTCCCTCGGTTATAGCGGTAACGCTGTGCCCGCCCAATTCCTCGGGCAGGTCAAGCACGGTTGCCTCGCCGTAATATGCGCAAAGCTGTGCCACACCCTCCGCCAAAACATAGCCAAAGTCACCGTCTACAATTATTTCCTCAGGTTCTTCGGAGGTAATACTGTTTTCGCTTTCCTCTGCACTTTCGCTTTGAACCGAAAAACTTTCCTCAACGCTGTTATCCTTTTCCGTACTATCCTGCAGCGTGCTGCTTTCCCCCTCGCTTATAAAAGAGTCGGCCTGCTTATCCTTAGCAGAAGAGCAAGAGCCAAAGGAGCACACAATAAGCCCGCAAACAGCAAATAAAAACAATTTTTTAACAATCAACTTCATCGCTTATTTAAAAACCTCAAATTATCTATGCCTACCCCGTTATTTACAAGCCATGTATGCGCATAACTTCCGTTGATTACGGTAAACACAAGGTTTTTGCACTCGTCAAAAGCGTATTTCCCTATGCTATCTATGTTTTCTGACAGACTGAGGTTTTCCAAATAATCGCATCCGGAAAAAGCTCTTTCACCTATAGAGCTTACCGAATCTTGGTTAAAAAATACCTGTTCCAAACGGGTACAACCGAAAAAGCAGCCGTCGGGCACGGCGCTTAGGCTTTCGGAAAGCTTTACGTCATTAAGTGCCCAACAATGGGAAAAAGCGTAAGTGCCGAGACTTTCAATACTGTCAGGCAAGCCCATAGATTTAAGAGAAACACAGTAGGCAAAGGCAGAGTTACCTATGGAAACGATGTTGCTCTTTGCTGCAAAATCCACACTGTTAAGGTTTGTACAGCCACTAAAAGCGCTGTTGCCCACAGAGGTCAAGGTTTCGGGTAAGGTTATTTTGGAAAGGTATGCGCAACCTTCGAAAACAGAATCGGGCAACATGGTTATACCGGAAGAAAGCTCCATGCTTACAAGATTTTCGCAATATGCAAAAGCGCTTTTCCCAATAACGCTTACGCTTACGGGCAAGGTGTTTTCAAGGCTTCCGAACTTAATGCTGCGTAGCGAGGCGCAGGAGTAGAAGCAAAAATCCGGTATCATTACAACATCATCGGCCAAGGACACGGCACTCAAAGCGCCGCAGTATGCAAAGGCGTATGCACCTAAATGACTTACGCCAACATGTCCCTCTTCACCTTCAAAGCTTAAGTTTTTAAGCCTTTTGCACCTGTAAAAACCATATTCCTCAATATTAGAGATGTTACCTTTTATGCAAAGGTTCACAAGTCGGTCGCATTCATAAAAAGCGTTTTTGCCCACTGTGTCGCCCTGCCAATAAACCGTAAGGTTTTTAAGGCTTTCGGGCATTGCGGTCATATTGTCAACATAGCCCGAACCTCCGAAAAGGCTACCCGCAAACCATGTTCCGTCTTCCGCAGGAGTACAAGGAGCAGCCAAGGTTTCCAAAGAGTTGCAACCGTCATAAAGCCCCGCGCCTACGGCAGTAACTGTTTGCGGCAAAATTAATGTTTTTAAAGCGGTACAGCCATTAAAAGCGTTGTTGCCTACATTTTCCGCATGGGTAAGTTCAATACTTACCAAGGTTTCACAAAGGCTAAACGCACCGTCCGCAACGGTTTTGCCGCCCGCACGTACATTCATAAGACTTTCGGGTATGCCTGCATCACCGAATATATAAGCAAAATTGTTGGCGCCGTCAGTTCCGCCGACAAAAGGCAGGTCTATACTTTCAAGCTTTTTGCAGTTGTTAAATGCACCGTATTCTATAAGTTCCACAGTAGGAGGTAAAATGACATGATTTACCGCAAAGGCAGGAGCGTCGCCCTCCGCCGCCCTGTCGCAAAATGCGTTGTAGTATACGGCAACAACAAAAGCACCGTTGATTTGCCGGGGCACCCTTACCACCTCATCGCTGCCGTTATAGCTTACAATGGCAACGCCTGTATTGCCGTACATGCTGCTATGCTCTGTAACGGTAAAGTCCTCTGCCGTCGTTTCCGGTATTTCAACGGACTCAGGCTGCGAATCGGTACTTTCCTCTAATTCCGTACGGTTACCCTGGGCAGATTGCTGTCCGTCGCCGTCAAGCAATCCCTCCAAATAAGAATCCAGATCTATACAAGCGCAAAGGCTAAACACCGTTGCGATAAGCAACACGGCACATATAAAACGCTTAACATTTAAGGAAACGCCTTTTTTATTAAACATTTGTTACTGTTCCTTTCGTTATGGGGATATTATAACCGCATATTCGTCCTGTTACCCCATTTGAAAATCCTATCTCAAATTGTATTATCTCACAAATCTGTCCGTTTGTCAATGTTTGCGAAGCAATTTAAGCCGACAAAATACTACATAATGCCCAAATCCGTACAAAAACAAAGCCCGACCGCCAGCCTTTTATCGCTTTGCGGTCGGTTTTGCTGTATTATACTTTTAATTTTTCTTTTTTATGCAAACTGAGCTTGTGTATAATCCTGTCTCCGCTGTAAAGTATTGCAGGCAAAATTGCGGTTATAAATATACAGGAAGCAACGGTGCCTATGCCGATAATCAAGCCCGTATCCGCAATGGCGTTCTGGCTGGATATTAAGCATATCACAAAACCTGCAATAATCATGGTCATGCCCGAGGTGAAAACCGTTGGCAATGCAGATTTGACGGCTGCACTCAAAGCCTCTGCCTTATCCATTGTTTTGCGGTTTGTAATGTAATTGCTTGACATTAATATCCCGTAATCTATAGTAGCCCCCATAAGGATACAGTTGGACATAATATAGCTCATGAAAAATTCCGTTCTGCCCCACAGACACATAACGCTCATTGCAAACCACACCGCACCTTGGATGATGGATACCAAAATCACAGGCAGGGATAGAGATTTAAAAATAAGACTTACTATTAAGAAAAGCGACAGGATAGTTATAACACTGATAAGCGTATTATCGTAAGAAAAAGAGGTCATAAGGTCGTAGGTGGAAGGAATTACACCCGCCAGATAGCCGGTTCCGAAATTTTTCTTCACCGCAGCGCCTGCCGCCTTCATAAAAGCGGTCGTATCGTCGCTTTGAGAGGGAAGATCCAAGGCCAACAGCATCATGGAATGCTTTTCGCCCGCAAAAGTCTGACCCGCCTTTTCTGCAAGTGCCTTCGCTTTCTCTATCTGTACCGCCCTGTTTTCGTCGATGAAAGCTGACAACACGCCGTCCCGGCTTTGCGTTTCAACCAAATCAAGCAGCTCCGTAACCACAGCGGCAGGTATATCCTGCGGTGCGTTTACGGCAAAATACATAGCGTACACGCCCGACATCAGCTGTGATGAGGGTTTCGCTTCCATGCCGCCCAAAAATCGGTTTGCTATGGAATATATGGCATCACATTGTTCCTCGTAGGTATAGGGCTTTGAAAGCATGGCGGCAACACCGCTTTGGGTTTTTATAAGCTCTGCACCGCTTTTTATTTGCGTTTTCAGCTCCTCATCCACTAAATCTGCCACTCTGTCGTCACTTTGTATAAGCCCGTCGGCAAACAGTATCAAATCGGAAGTACTTATCTTCACAAGCTCCTTATCCCTATTGACGGCGTTGAGGGCAAACAGAATATTTGCATCCGCCGCCGAAACGCCCAAAAGTTCGGCCGCGTCTTTAGGGAAGAGCTTTTTAGCAACCGTGTTGCTAAGGGCGGTATAATTAATAAGCATGGGGGTTCCGTCGGATTTTTTCAGTGCACCTATTTCTTCCGCGAAGGCGTTTTCTGCGGCAATGTTGTCATCACCGTTTTCGTAAACCAACAGCACCGTACTGCTTGTGCCAAATACATCGCTTATGACGTCATCGGTGCCGAGATTTGTGGTGTAGCCGAAGTTTAAGCCGTCCTTTACGAAGAAGCAAAGCACAACAAGCACCAAAAACACGGGGATAAGAACACGTCGCGCCTTCACCGCAAAGCCGCAAAGCCGCATACCACCAAAACTAAGGCCCTTTTTTGCGGTTTTATCAAACAGCTTTTCCGACAGCAAAATAAGAGCAGGGAACAGCAAAAGTGAAGCGGCAAGAGATATAAACACGCCCTTGATAAGCACCACGCCTAAGTCAAAGCCCATGCCGAAGCTCATAAACAGCAAAGCGAACAGGCCGCCGACGGTAGTAAGTGCGCTGGCAATAATGGGGCGTGCCACCGATTTTACGGTAGCAAGCATAGCCTCATAACTTTGATAGATGCGATGCCTGTTATCACGGTAACAGTGAAGCAAAGCGATGCTGTAGTCAATGGAAAGAGCAAGTTGCAAAATTGCCGCCACGGAGCTTGTTATATAGGATATATCGCCGAAGATAATATTTGTACCCAAATTGATGATTATGGCAATTCCGGAAGCGAAAAGAAGCACCAAGGGCTCTAAATACGACTTTGCGGTTAAAAGCAGAATTACCACCACAAGCAGTACAGCAATCAGCAGGATATAGCCCATTTCGCCTGTTATGGTTTCCCTTAATGCGGCTGTTGATGCCACCGCACCGCCGTAGCTTACCCTGCCTGCCCAACCGTCTTCCATAAGAGTCCTTATGTCGCTGTACACATTTTTTGCGGTTTGGGAATATTCGTCACCCTTGACAAACACCGTAAACAAAGCTGTATTATGTTTATAATTCTTATCGGAGCCTGCATCAAAGCTTACGCCCAAAACATCCGAAACGCCCGAAAGGCTTGCGGCTATTTCCGTTGCTGTTTGCTTATCTACATCTGTTACCATAACCTTTATGTCCGTGGTCATGCCAAACTCGTCATTTATTATATTAAGCGCTGTTTTTGTGCCCTTTGACTCATCCAAATAATCTGAAAGACTGTAATTAATCTCTACCTTGCCCACAAGGAACACACTTACAGCTGCTGCAATAAGAAATATTACTGTAACTATCCAAACTTTTTGCTTGTCTCTTTTTGCCATTAACATCACCTGCTATAGTTAAATTGGAGGGGCTGACGCCACCTCCAATAAATACTAACACTATTATATAAACCCTGAATTAATCGTTTTCGTCAATAAGATCGGGAATTCCGTCACCGTCACTATCGTCGTCGCCGATAATCTCACTTACACGCATGCGGCGTTCCTTTTTAACCTCTTCCACCTGCTTGTGCAGCAGTTCTTTTGTATCAAAGCTTGCTTTTATATTTTTTATCACCAGCACGGGACAGGTAGAGTCAGAGCTTTTAACCGTGACGGTGCCAACACCGAAAATTTTTTGCCAAAGGTTGCGTCTTAGGCTTATATCAAGCACACGGTAAAGCACAATTTCTTCATACTTAGTAGAGATAAAGCCTGTTTCCACAAAAAGCCTGTCCTTGCCAAGCTTATATTTTGTAAAGCTTAAAGGCATCCCCATAAAACGCTTTCTGTCCTGCCACAAGATTTCGATATTGCTTTGCTTCTTTGCCATAAGCTAATCCTCCGTAAATCGCAAAAAGGTGTTGCTGACAGCAACACCTCTTTTGTTTTTTAATATCTGTCGGTATTTGTCTTGCGACTGCTGTTAAGCATAGAAATTATATTGTCTATATCGTCGCTTTCGTCAATTGTGCCGTTTTCAGCCTGCTCCATAGTAGGCATAGGCTTGCTGCGATAATCGTTTCTCTTGTCACTGTCAAAGCCTGTAGCGACAAGGGTAACAACCATTTCGTCTTCAAGATTGGTGTCGAACGCAGCACCAAAGATGATGTTTGCATCGGGATGAGCTTCACCGGTGATCATAGCAACAGCATCGTTAACCTCGTCAAGAGCGATGTCGAGAGAAGCGGTGATGTTAACAACTATACCCTTAGCGCCGCTGATATTGGTCTCAAGCAAAGGACTGCTCATAGCCATCTTAGCTGCCTGTTCTGCCTTGTCCTTACCCTTAGCGTGACCAACGCCCATGTGTGCAAGACCTGCATTGCTCATAACAGTGCTTACGTCTGCAAAGTCAAGGTTGATAAGACCGTCCATAGTAATAAGGTCGGAAATGCTCTGTACGCCCTTGCGGAGAACCTCGTCTGCTTCCTGGAAAGCGTTGAGGAAGGTAATCTTCTTATCGGTAAGGAGCTTAAGACGTTCGTTGGGAATAACGATAAGGGAGTCTACGTGTTCCTTAAGCTTTTCGATACCCGCTTCTGCCTGTGCCATACGCTTTGCACCTTCAAAAGCGAAGGGCTTTGTAACAACAGCAACGGTAAGTACGCCAAGCTGCTTTGCAGCCTTAGCAACAACGGGAGCCGCACCTGTACCTGTGCCGCCGCCCATACCCGCGGTAACGAACACCATATCGGCATCCTTAATAACCTCGGTAATCTTTTCAATGGTTTCCTCTGCCGCTTTTTCACCAAGGTCGGGGTTTGCGCCTGCGCCTCTGCCCTTAGTAAGTCTTTCACCTATAGTGATGGTGTTAGGGGTTTGAGATCTTTCAAGTGCGGCAATATCGGTATTAAGATTTATAAACTCTATATCCTTACAACCAACGCTGATCATACGGTTAACGGCATTACCGCCGCCGCCGCCAACGCCTATAACCTTTATTTTTACAACGGGAGCGTTTAAATCCTTACTCATTTCTGTTCCTCCAAAAGCCAAAATTATAAAATACTAATCTTATTCCATTACAATATAACACGTAATTTTAAAAATATCAAGTGTTTTTTTAGTTTTTTATCTACAGTTTTTTATTTTTTTAAGTTTTTTTGCCTTATTCGGGGGTAAAAATGCCTTTATTTATCTCCGAGACATCTATTTTTCCCTTTTCGCCTCTATCCCCAAGGGTGTGCAATTTATCGGCTATACCCTTTGCAAAATACAGTTTTGTGTCAAACTCGTCTATATCTCCCATATACACGTCGTAGCAATCGTCAAAACCCAGATACACGCCAAAACGGTTGTTGGCATCTATATAGCCAACACGCGGTAAAACATCCGCCTTTATTATTTCTTCGTACGCCTGCGCTATTATATCGCCTGTGCGGACGTCCATAAACTCTAACCTTTCGCCGACAATACAGCGTCTTACATTTTTGGGCTCCATGCGTATTTTCAGCAAGCCATACAGCTTGTCCTCAGAGGCGGTATATTCCAAAATATGCATGTCATCCGTAAGCAAATATTTTTCCTCGTTTATTTCCACGTACATGCAAGGCTCTTTTTCCTCCACGTGTATTATTACGGAGGACGGCAGGTCACGCTCTATAATTACATTATTTATGTAAGGCAAAGACGTTACAAGGCTCTTTTCTTTATCATCCGCATCAAAGGCGTAAAGGTTAGTTCCCTCCTCCACACCGAATGCTGCCAAAATCTCTTCCTCGGAGTAGCGGGTAAGCCCTTCTATGCTTACGGTTTTTATTTTAAAAAGCACAAAAAAACAAACAGCGGTGGAAACAAGAATAAGCACCGAAAAAAGTGCTACATAAAACACTCTGCGGCGCATACGCTTGTTTAACTGACGCTGTTTAATTTCGTCTAAATCTAAGGCCTTGCGTTTATAACGGCCTTGGTTTTCCGACTGCATTACGCTTTTTCTCCTTTATTTTGTCATTCCCTCCGCAAGCGCACATATTTCTTCCGCCGCACCTGCTTTTGCTAAGGATAATGCCGCTTCTGCCATGGTCTTGCGCTTGCCTGTATCTTCGGCCAGCGCCTTTACCGCTTCGGTCAGTATAGCTCCGTTCGTCTTTGGCTCCTCAAGAAGCAACGCCGCACCTGCGTCCGCAAGTACATTTGCGTTTTTATATTGGTGATTGTCGGTTACGTTTGGCGAGGGAATCAGAATAGAAGGCTTGCCCATACAGCAGTTTTCCGCAAGGGTTATTGCCCCTGCCCTGCATATTACCAAATCCGCCGCCGCCAGCTGACGGTGCATATCGTATATATATTCCTTTATTTCTATGTTGCTTGCCTTATCAAGGCCCTTTTGTGCTGCTATTTGGCCATACTTGTCGTTGCCTTTTTTGCCGGTTGCATGGATTGCACGGACTTCTGCGTTGTTTTTGACATAGCTGTCCAACATGCTGAACACATATTCGTTTACCTTTTCCGCACCCAAAGATCCGCCGAAGGACAAAATATAAACTTCATCTTTAAGTCCCAACTCTTTACGTGCGCTTTCTCTGTCCGCCTTTAAAACCTCGGGCTTTAGCGGGTTGCCCGTAAGCACAAGCTTATCTTTTACGCTGTCATCAAAAAATTTACGGCTTTCTTCAAAGCTTATACACACCCGACTGGCATACTTGGAAAGCTTGCGGGTGGTTACCCCGGGGTATGCATTTTGCTCGTGTATCAAGGTAGGAATGCCGAGGCTTGCCGCTGCCTTAACCGCCGCCCAGCTTGCATAGCCGCCTGTACCTATAACAAGCTGAGGCGAGAAGCGCTTAATTATCTTTTTTGCGGCAGAAACAGAGGTCACAGCCTTTATTGCCGCATCTATATTGGAAAGAGAAAGCTTGCGCTTAAAGCCCCTTACTTTTACAAACTCTATATTATATCCTGCCTTGGGCACAAGACCTGCTTCCATACCGCCCTCAGCACCCACAAAAAGGCACTCGAAATCGGCGTGGCGTTCTTTAAGAGTGTTGGCTATGGCAATAGCAGGGTTGATATGACCGCCCGTGCCGCCGCAAGAGAACAATACCTTCATTTAAGTATTACCCCTTTTCTATGTAAGATGAATATTTGGATACGGAAAGCACAACACCCATTTCCGCCATCCATATCATAAGCGAAGTACCGCCGTAGCTGAAGAAGGGAAGACCTATACCCGTACTGGGGATAGTGTTGGTAACAACAGCAATATTGAGAAGCACGTGCGCCGCCAGGGAGCACATAATTCCCGCCACAAGCAAAGACGCATACATATTAGGTGCATTTTTTGCTATAACAAATCCGCGCCATATCAAAAGCATAAACAGCACCATTACCACCATCGCACCGAAATATCCAAGTTCTTCACATAGGATAGAAAAGATATAGTCGTTATGCGGTTCCGGCAGGAAGCCGTGCTTTTGATTGCTTTGACCGAGACCTAAGCCCCAAAATCCTCCTGCGGAGATAGCATACAGGGACTGCACGGGCTGCCAGCCTGCGCCGCTGAGGTCAGAGAAAGGGTCACGCCAGATCTGCACACGGCGTATGGAGTGCGCCATGTTTTGCAAAACGATATACAAACCGCCCGCACCTACAGCCGCCGACCCTAAAAGCAAAGCCTTACTTGTGCCGCCCATCCACATCATAGCGAAAACTATTATACAAAGAATGATGGTACAGGAAAGGTGGGACTGCAAAATTGTAGTAACGGCAGACATACCCAACAGCAGAACAAAAGGCATAATGCCATGGCGAAAGCTGCGCATTTTTTCGGAATTGTCGCTTATATGTCTTGCGCACATAAGTATAAGTGCAAACTTTAAAACCTCTGAGGGCTGAAAATCTATACCTATGTTAAGCCAACGACGCGCACCGTTACGTTCCAGACCTATGCCCGGAACCGCCGTTGCCGCATTGATTGCCAACGCAAAGATAAAAAGCGCCAACGACACGCGCTTAAGACGGCGATAGTCGCCGAAAGCAATGGCTGCAAGCAGTGAAATAACGCCCAACACTATAAACGCTATCTGCCTGCGTGCAAAGTAAAAGCTGTCCTCATACACGCTTTCCGCACTGGGATAGCTTGCGCTGAACACCATTACCGTACCGATACAGATAAGTATGGTGAGGATTATAATGAAAGGACGGTCGGTCTCACCAACCAAACGAACAAGCTTTAAAACCGTACCGCCGGACTTACGGGGAGTACCGCTGTGTACCGTACGGGCCGCTTTAGGTGCTTTTGCGGCATCGGAGATGCTTTTTTTATCTGTGGTTAGCACTGTTTTTTTCTGTTCCATTTTAAGAAAACCGCACCCCTTTCGCCTTAATGAATATTAGTTAATATAAAGCACCAAAACAAGATATGCCGCAACACAGCAAGCCAAGGTCACGGCGGAAAATACGCCTACTATCTTCCATTCCGACCAACCGCACATTTCAAAATGGTGGTGGATGGGTGCCATTTTAAACAAACGCTTTTGCGTCCTTTTGTAATAAAAGACCTGTAGCATTACGGATATACCCTCGATAAAGTAAATAAGACCTATAAGGAATATAAGAAGCGACGCATTTGTCCAAAAGGCCATAAGCACGGCGGCACTGCCGAGGAAGAGAGAGCCTGTATCGCCCATGAACACCTTTGCAGGGTAATAGTTAAACGCCAAGAAGGCGATAACGCCGCCCAGAACCGCCGCAGTATATACGCTCATTTGTGGCTTATCAAGGAATACGGCAAAGGTAAAGAACATTGTCATAATTATACAGGATATGCTTCCCGCAAGGCCGTCAATACCGTCGGTAAGATTTGCGCAGTTAATAAAATATACCATAACCAGCACGGCGATGATGTAATAAAACACGCCAAGCTCTACCTGTCCCCTTATAAAGGGAAGGTTAACGCTGGTATCTATATAGCCGAAATAGTTGTTTATAAGCAGATAGCTTAGGGACGTTACTATAAGAAAGCCCATCTTTTGGGCGGCAGAAAGCCCTTTGTTACGCTTTTTAAACAGTTTTACATAGTCGTCTATAAAGCCGACCGCACCCGTAAGCACGGAAAGCAAAAGGTTTATGTGCAGTCGGTAATCTCTGACTCTTTCGCCGTGAACATTCATACAGTAGGGCGGGTCGGTAAGAGTATCAAAGCAACAAATTGCCACCGCTGCAAGCATACCTACAATAAAGAACAAACCACCCATTGTGGGGGTGCCCTCCTTGCACTTGTGCCAATTGGGTCCTATATCCAATATCTTTTGACCAAGCTTTACCTTACGAAGCACGGGGATGAAGATTTTATACAAAATTAAGCTTACGCCAAAAGCTATGGCGAAAGCCGCAAGGGCTACGACCGTATGTTTTGTATACTCCGTCATAGTTGTGTTTTCTCCATTACTTTACGTATATTTGTTCTGTTGCTTGCTTTGAAAAGCACCGTGTCCCCTGCTTTTATCAAGCCCTCTAAAAGTTCGGCGGCTTTTTCATACTCCTCCGCAGGGAAAAGATAAATGTTTTCCTCCGCCATACCCTTTTGTGCGGCGGATTTTGCAATATAACGGGCGTCGCTGCCAACACATATAAGCACATCTGCGCTGTCCGGCACTTTTTCGCCCACAAGGCTGTGCAGTTTTTCTGCATGCTCGCCAAGCTCCAGCATATCGCCGAGGATTGCATAACGCTTACCTTCGCTTGTTTTCAGCACGCCGAGCGCCGCCGCCATAGACTCGGGGGAGGCGTTATAGCAGTCTGCAATAACCTTTATACCGCGGGTTATACGTATATTTTGTCGGTTGCCCTCGGTGGCAAAACATTTAAGCGCCATGGCGCTTTTTTCCGCATCTGCGCCCATACGACAGCTTGCAACAAACACCAAAAGGGCATTCATAACATTGTGTATGCCGTGGGCAGGCAAGGCTATTTTTGTTCTTTTTCCGCCGTAGCAGGCTGTAAATTCCATACCGTGGGCGGTCTCTTCTATATCCTCTGCATAAGCTTCTTTGCTTTTATCACCTACAGAACAGAAAACCGCACCCGCAACATTGCAATTATTTATAAGCAAGGGGTCGTCGGGCAGGGTGATACAGTCTGTTTCCATTCCGTCAAGTATTGAAAGCTTTTCCCTACAGATGCCTTCCCTGCTGCCGAAGGCCAATATGTGAGAGTGGCCGATGTTGGTTATTACCGCCGCCGCAGGCTTTATAAGCGCCGAGATTTTTGCTATCTCTCCGGGGTCGCTCATACCCGCCTCCAAAACTGCGTGAGTGCAACTTTCGGGAACATTAAGCACTTCCATGGGCAAACCTGTAAGACTGTTGCGGTTGCCTGCGCTTTTATAGCAATCAAAGCTTGCCGCCATTGTAAGATGCGCCATGTTTTTTGCGGTGGTTTTGCCCACGCTGCCCGTTATTGCAAGTACCTTTAGGTCTGTAAGCTCTTTGTTGCGGCGGTAAACCGCAAGACGGTAAAGGGCTTTTTTTACGGAAGGCACAAGAATACTGTTGGGGCAAAAACGGCTTTCGTCATCTATAATTGCGCCGCCTTCCACGCACATATCAGCCACGAAGCTGTGGCCGTCAAAGTTGTCACCTCTAAGAGCGGCAAAAAGGGTATCTGTACCTTTAATGAGGCGGCTGTCGGAGTTTACGGCAGTAAACAGACGTTCCTTTATACTTTGGGGGTGCAAGCGTCCGCCTGCCAGCTCTGCTATTTGCTTAAGCGTATATTCCATAAAACACCCCGTTATCCGTCAATGCCTTCGTAATATCTTATCTGAATGGTTACCACCGTGCCCTCTTCTACAGAGGTTCCCGAAGTGATATCCTGCGATACAACCATGGGTGTACCGCTTATTTCGGAGCTGTATGCGCCTGTTACCTTAACGTTAAGGCCAGCTCTTTGCAGGTTGGAAATGGCGTACTGTGCGCTGTATCCCTTGATGTTAGGCACGGTAACCATTGCAGGCTCGGTGCCGTAATCCGTATAAAGTATAACCGTACCGTTATCCGTAAGTAAAGTGCCGGGCTTGGGCATTTGGTTAACAATTATGTCGCCTTCGCCGATGATGCGATATTCAAGACCTGCTTCGGTTATGGTCTTAATGGCCTCGTCAACGGTTTTTTCGGTGTAGTTTATAACGTTAATATTTTTGTGTTCTGCCTCGCCGTTACGGGGAATCTCAAGATAAGGAAGCACCTCGGAAAGGATGCTGGAAACAACGGGTGCCGCCACAAGGCCGCCGTAAAATTCGCCTGCGGTAGGCTCGTCAACCACAACAATAATGGCAACCTGAGGGTCCTCGGCAGGGGCAAATGCCACGCAGGAGCTTACATAGTCGTTATCCTTAACGGTATCCAACTTCTGAGATGTACCCGTTTTTGCCGCAATGGAGTAACCCTCTACTGCCGCATTTTTGGTAGAGCCCGTATTTATACCGCCGTAAAGTACGTCTACTATAGTGTTTGCCACCTCGGTGCTTATAACCTGACGGTCGCTTTCGTAATCAAAGGTATAGGTTATATTACCGTCGTCATCGGTAAGGTATTTTGCAAGATGAGGGGTTACAAGATAACCGCCGTTGGCAACAACCGTTGCCGCACGGAGCTGTTGGATAATAGAGGTTTTAAAGGACTGACCGAAGGAATAGGTTGCAAGCTCTATGCGGTTGAAAGAGGAATTGTTGGTGCCGTAATAATAGGTTTTGGTTTCGCCTACCATGTCACAGCCGCTAAGTCCCAGATAACCGAATTCCTCAAAATACTGCATAAAAGTGGCTTTACCTATTCTAAGTCCCAAGGATATAAATGCAGGGTTGCAAGAATTTTGCAAAGTCTCTGCTATGCTTTGAACACCGTGACCGCCTACTTTATGGCAATGGATGGTTTCGCCGTCCACATCTATGTGGCCTACGCAGTCGTAGCTGTTATTAAGAGAAGTTATGCCCTCCTCCATAGCGATGGCGGTAGTAACGATTTTGAAGGTAGAGCCGGGCTCGTACAGCTCGGTTACAACCTTGTTGTTCCACATTTTGTTAAGCAGGGAGCTGTGCAATTCGGCAAGCTCTTCCTCGGTATACACCTGTGTGTCGCCGCTTTCCTCGCCGGGCACTACCGTTCCTACGGAGTTTTGCGCTTCTTCATATTCCGCAAGGAACTCTGAGGTAAGGGTATAGGGAGCGTTAAGGTCATAGTTGGGATATACGGCGCTTGCATATATCTCGCCCGTGTTTACGTCCATTACAACGGCTGCAACACGGTTTTCCACCTTTTGGTCGTAATAAACCTTCTCCAAATATTTTTCTACAATGCTTTGTATGTTGACATCAATAGTGGTGACAAGGTTAGAACCGTCCTCTGCCGCTACGTAGCTGTCGTTTTTTGGGGAAAGGTCATAACCGCCGCCGTTTTTCCTGTAAACAATAAGTCCGTCCGTACCGGAAAGATATTCATCATAATACAGCTCAAGTCCGAAAAGGCCGCTGTCGGTGCCGTTGAAGCCGATAACGTGGGAAGCAAGGGTGCCGTACTCATAGTAGCGCTTGCTGTCCTCCTCCAGGTTCATCATGGTATACAGCTGGTTGTCTATCTGGAACTGACGCACCTTATCGGCAGTTTCCTCATCAACATTCTTTTTTATTACCTCGTATTGGCTATGCTTTTTTTCGGTTTTTGCAAGGATATCCGCCTTGGGAACAGAAAGCAGCTCCGAAAGCCCGTCCACAATAAGGTCGCGGTAATAATTATCCCCTGCCTTTGCGTCCGCATCCATTATGCCTTTGGGGGAGATAAACACCGTTTCTACAGTTTCGCTCATTGCAAGGACCTGCATATTACGGTCGTATATAGAGCCTCTGCTTGCAGGCAGGGGCATAGTGCTTGAATATTGCTCCAGCACCTTCTCACGCATTTCCTCATAGTCCATAAGCTGAAGATATGCAAGGTTTGCGCCAAGGCCGACAAAAAACAAAAGAATAACTGCCAATGCCGCAAAGCATCGGATAGTTACGTCTTTTTGTGTAATTGAAACGTGTTTTTTCATAAAGGATTAATACCTGCCGAACAAAGTAATTGATGGCTTTCTTTATAAAGTCAATAAGGGTAAAGCGAAAAAATTACGCTTTTACCCTAATTATATTGACAACTAAGCCCATATATGATTGTAGCGGGGAAGTTTTAATTAACCTTAACCGCCAAAGAAAGATCTAAGCACGCTGCCTGCACCTGCAAGCAAGGTACCTATACCGTTTTCAACCTCATCTTCGTAGTGGTTTATCTCCACACCGTCCTCTGTGTGAATTTCTATATGATATTCCTCAACCGTACCGTCGCCCGCCTTCATATTAAGTCGGTTTTCTGCGTACCACTGTACTTCTTCCACCGTATCCATTTTTGCAATTTTCGTCTCAAGTCTATCCCTTTCGGTAATAAGCGTGTCGATGGTAGTGTTGCGTTGTGAAACTTGCTCGCTTAAATCGTCAAGGGTTATGTAGTTCATCATCATAAACAAAAACATAACGGTAAAGCACACGGCTGTGAACACCGTCGTCCAAGGGAAAGGCTTTTTTTCCTCTTCCTTTTTCCTTGTTACTATCTGTATGTTGGTAAGATCAGAGGTAGAACGCCTTGCCGCCGGATGGGTGGAAGCTTTTCGTGCAACTTCGACCTTTTTCGCACCGGTGCTTATAGCTTTGTTGTTTCTGTCTGTAAGGTTGTTTTGTTTTTCCATATTATTGAGTTCCATTTACGAAAATTTCCCACCTTTTCCGTTGCTGTTTTATAGTTTTTCCGCACAGCG
>JAZSIW010000153.1:0-17414 GCA_045534025.1 Eubacteriales bacterium
TATAATTCACTCCTACCGTGACCTGCCCAAACTGTATAACCAGTGGGTAAGCGTTGTGCGTTGGGAAAAGACCACCCGTCCCTTCCTCAGAAGCAGAGAGTTTTTGTGGCAGGAGGGTCACACCATCCACGCTACCGAGGCTGAAGCTATAAGAGAGACCGAGCAGATGCTTGACGTTTATGCGGACTTCTGTGAGAAATATCTTGCCATGCCCGTAGTTAAGGGCAAGAAGACCGAAAGCGACAAATTTGCAGGCGCTGTTGCCACCTACTGCATAGAAGCGCTTATGCACGACGGTAAGGCACTGCAGGCAGGCACCAGCCACTTCTTCGGTGACGGATTTGCAAAAGCGTTTGATATTACTTACACCGACAGAGAAAATAAAAAGGTTAACCCCTTCCAGACAAGCTGGGGCGTTACCACCCGTCTTATCGGCGCTATAATTATGACCCACGGTGACGATAACGGTCTTGTGCTTCCTCCCGCTGTTGCACCCGTACAGGCAGTTATTATTCCCGTTGCACAGCATAAGGAAGGCGTGCTTGAGGCTTGCGAAGCACTTAGAGAAAAGCTTGCGGGGCGTTTCCGTGTAAAGCTTGACGACAGCGACAACTCTGCAGGCTGGAAGTTTGCGGAATATGAGATGAAGGGCGTGCCCCTTAGAATAGAACTTGGGCCCCGCGATATCGAAAACGGCCAGTGCGTGGTTTGTCTGCGTGTTAACGGTGAGAAGGTTTCTCTGCCCCTTGAAGGTATTGAGGACGCTATTGAACAGAAGCTTAGTGAAGTAACCGAGCTTATGTTTGCAAAAGCCCTTGAAAACAGAGAAAAGAAGACCTACACCTGCCATAGCACCGACGAAATTGTTAAGTGCCTTGAAGAAAAAGGTGACGGTTTTGTTAAGGCAATGTGGTGCGGTGACGAGGCTTGTGAGGACGCTGTTAAGGAAAAGACCGGCGTTTGCAGCCGTTGCATCCCCTTCGAAGGTGAAGCAGTAGATACCAAGTGTGTTTGCTGCGGCAAGGAAGCTAAGCATCTGCTTTATTGGGGCAAAGCGTATTAACCCCCCACTACTCACTTCGTTCGTAGCAGGGACCCCGGAAATATAAAAAGCACCATTTCCGTTCACTCGGTAAAACCCCATTGTTCGCTTTGCTCACAACGGGGACCCCGAAACTTCGTGCCGCTTCGTGGCACTTGCGGAAACTAAAGTATATTTTCTGCGGTACCTGTCCGCAGAAAATATGGAGTTCAACAACACCATCGCTCACTGCGTTCGCAAGTGAATAGGCAAGAGTGAAGAGTGAAAAAGCAAGGAAGGCTTTTCGGCAAGTTGCCGAAAAGCCTTTTTGATTATTGTGTTAAATGCTTATTACTGCTTTTTGCCCTTCTTTTTGGAAGCAACGAAGCCCACGGCGGTGCCGAGAATTGCGGCAACACCTGCAATTATGCCGATTTTTGCATAAGCGGAAAGGCCGCCCGACTTTTCATTTGCCTTAACGTCGCTGTTGTCGGCAGAGGCATCGGCGCTTTCTGCGGCAGACCCTTCTTCCGCAGAAAGTTCTGTGCTGTCAGCATCAGAAGCTTCCTCTTTTACGAAGACTGCGTTTATTTCGGTATCGCCTTCAACTACGCATTCATAATAAACAGTGCCGCTGTCATCGGTTATAAACTCTACTTCTTCCCCGTTAACGAAAAGACTTTCGGGAATAAAACCTTCGGAAGGTTCAAATTCTACCTTAAACTCGTCACCCTTACGGAAGCTTTCCACGCTTTCAAGAAGTTCGTCACCCTCGGTGGTTAGAACCTTTACTTGATAGTTGCGGCAGTCCTCAAAGAGCCATTCGAGCAGATAGGGGTCCTTAACCTCGTCCATGGCGGGACGCCAAGCGTTGTGACCCTTCCCCGTAAACTCGGTATACTTTACGTCCGCGCCCACGTTCTCCAAGGCGGCAACCATATCACGGGTGCCCTGAACGGGAACGGATGCGTCGTTATCGCTGTGGAAGGTCCAAATCTTAAGGTCCTTGATAGCTTCCGCCTTAGTGGGGTCGCCGCTGCCGCAGATGGGGAAGATGGCGTTGAACAGCTCGGGGTGACGCACCGCCAAGTCCCATGTGCCGTAGCCGCCCATGGATATACCGCCAAGCATTACGTTGGATTTATCTATATTATCGGTGTCAAGAGTCTTTAAAATAAGCTCGTAAACAGCACTTAGCTGAGGAGACATGGGAACATCCTCGGTATCGTAAGAGCCTTGCGCCCAAGGACTTTCCACCCATTGGGCATCCTCAGCACACTGAGGAGCGATTATAACGTAAGGAATATGCCCGAAGGCTTCGATAGCGCTGTCGGAGACCATATAGTTAACCGTAGCAACCTGGTCGCTTATCTGCTTGATGTTGTCGTCACCTCTGCCGCCGCTTCCGTGAAGGAATACGAACAGCATAGCGCCGTTTTCCTTATCCTCCGCATCATAAGCGGGAGAATAGTAAATGCGGTAGGGCAAATTTACGCCGTCGGAGCTTTCAAAGGTTTTTGCCTCCATCCTGTCCAACACCTCGTTGGGAAGCGCAAAAATAACCTTTGAGTAGTCAACAGCGTCGCTGTTAACTACCTCAGAGCTTTCGTTTGCGGCGGCACTGATGCCCGTAAGGACCACGCCTGCAAGTGCGCCCAACGCAATAAGCTTAAAAACTGTCTTCATAAGAAAAATACCTCCTTATAATTCTGCGGGGTTGCCGCAGTCAATGGCTTTGCCCAAGGCAAAGGAATATATATAAGCTTTTGTAACCTTTTTACTCGTAACCTTCTCTATGTATAAGCGGTACAGTCCCAATTGAACACCGTGACGCTCCACAAGCAAAGACTCCTCACCGCTACGCAGGGTGTCGGACTTGTAATCCACAAGGGTAAAGCCGCCCTCGGCGTTTTGGTAAAAGCAGTCGATAACACCCTGCAACAAAGGCGATTCCTCGCCCTGCCCCGCAAACAAGTGAGATGGTACACGGGTGGTAAAGCGTTTTTCCCTGTAAAGCCGTGGAGACGCCTTCATCTCTCCGTACAAATCGGACTTAAAGAACAAGGCGATAGCATCCGTATCCATAAGCGCACGCTGGTCGGCGGTAATAAAGCCTGCTTGAAGAAGTCTGTCCGCCTCGGCACTTACGTCGGTCTCTGCCTTCTTAAAGTCCGCAAACTGCATAAACAAATGGTTTGCCGTACCTATAAGTGCGGCGCTTGTTGCCGTAGCTGTGCCGAACAGGGGCACTCTTTCCGTAACTAAGGCTTCCGCCCGGGGAACAAGCGCGCCGTTTTCATCACGGTGCAGAACAGAAGCGGAAAACTTTGCCGCGGCCCGCTGTGCCGCCTCGGGCATAGGGGGGATAACAGGCAAGGGAAGCTCCTCTTCCTCCTCCGCTGCCATAACAAGCCGGGGTATAGCCGCTTCTTCCGCTGTGGAAACATCCTTTACCTCCATATTATAAAACATTTCTTTGCCCATTGCAACAGCGGAT
The DNA here is from genome assembly GCA_045534025.1 of Eubacteriales bacterium. GTDB lineage: Bacteria > Bacillota > Clostridia > Oscillospirales > CAG-382 > SIG636. The sequence continues at coordinate 3,519 of JAZSIW010000153.1, forward strand.
ATAAATAAATCTGCGTATGTGCCCTGTTTTTTCTGGAAAATCCGTTCCTCCAGACTTTGGGGGAAGGATGCGGAGATATAAAGCTTCTCCTCCGCACGGGTGAAGGCTACGTAAAGTATGCGCATCTCCTCTGCCATGCACCGCCTGTCCTCTGCCGCAAGCTCTGCACGTCTTAGGAGGGTGTTTATGCTTAGCGCCTCTTTTTGCCGCTTTAGCTTAAGGCTTATGCCGCTTTTGTAGTCCACGGTTATGGGTGCGGCACGGTCAGCGCCCCTCATGATACTGCCGCAATCCGCCACGAACACCACGGGGAACTCCAAGCCCTTGGAGCCGTGGACGGTCATAAGCTGTACCCCCTCTGCGGCGGAGCTTCTTTCTGCCGCAGGACTGCTGCCTACATCCGCAAGTCGGCTGAGATAATCGGTAAACACGCTTACGCCCTTGTAGCCGGTGTTTTCCATACCCATGGCAAGGCGGTAGAAGGCAAGCAGGTTTGCCTTGTAGCGTTGCTCGTTTCCTTTAGGGGCAAAGGCCATAATATTGCTTTGCTGATACACCAGCCACAACAGCTTATGGACAGGCAAAAACAGCGCCTTTGTGCGGTAGGCGGCAAGGGTCTGCAAAAAAGCTTTGCATTTTTCGCTGAGTTTGGTACTGCTGCCCTTTTTAAGAAGGGGCTTTGTCTTTGGTTTTTGGTACGCCATAGGATAGGGTTTAAGCTTGAATGCCCCACTCTTTTGCCTTTCGCCCATTGCGGCATGGCGCAGGTCGTCAAAGAGGGATACACCGCCGCGGCGCATCTCCAGAAGCTCTGCGGCTGTGAAGGCGAATATGGGACTTCTGAGCAAGGCCGCCAAAGAGATATCGTCAGTAGGGTTATCTATAACACGCAAAGCGGAGATGGCAAGAAGCACCTCCGGTTGTTTTAACAGCTCCTCCTTGCCTACGGTAAGGTTTGTGGGCACGCCGTAGGCAGAAAGCGCGGTTGCGTAACGGCGAAGCGCCGCCGCCTTGCGGCACAGCACCGCTATGTCCGAGGGCTTTTTGCCCTCTCTTATAAGCTTTATTATCTCACGGACGGTACCTAAAACCTCCGCTTTGTCGTCCTCTGCATTTTCGTAAATGTTAAGGCTTACCTTCTCGCCGCCCCCGTCACCCTTGCCGTGTACAAGCGCCTCGGCGCTGTAGTCGGTACCTGCAGACTCTTTGGTGTAGACCTTGCCGAAAAGGTAATTGCAAAAATCCACAATGTTACCGTTGCAACGGAAGTTTTCGTTTAACAGTACCTTAAGCCCTGCGCCCGCTCCATCCTCGCTGTAGCTGTCGCAATAGGAAACAAACAGGTCGGGGTAAGCGTTGCGGAAGCCGTAAATGCTTTGCTTTACGTCCCCTACCATAAAGCGCTTGCCGCCGCCGATAAGAGCAAATATCGTATCCTGCAAGGGGCTTATATCCTGATACTCGTCAATAAACACCTCTTTGTAAGCGGCGGAAAGCTCCTTACAAAGGGAGGTTTTAACAAGCCCCTCCTTGGTTTTGGTAACAAGCAGATTTAAAAAGCATTGCTCGCCGTCGGCAAAATCTATAATCCCGCGGGCACGCTTTTCCGCAGAGTAAGCGTCGTCCAGCTTCAGCATAAAACCGCAGAGTGCGTGCAGCACCTGATAGGTCATTTCGTACTCCGCCCTCAGCTCCTCCTCGGTGCGCAGGTACTCCTTAAGCTTTTTACGGCGGTCGGTAATATCCGTGTAAACCTTAACGTACTCCTCGCCGCAACCCTTGGGGCGCCTTAGTGCGGGACTTGCGGCAACAGCGGCACAAAACTGACTGTAGCCTGCCTCTGCCCCCTCTGTTATGGGCAGTATTGCCGCCCCAACCTTCTCCGCAAAGGCAAACTGTGCTTCATCCTCCGCCAAATCGCAAAGGGTCACGCACCACGCCTTAAGGGGGCGGGTCTCTTCCTTTATACAGTCCTTAACCAACGCCCCGTGAGGAAGAGAGAAAAACTCCGTATAGCTGAACGACTCGCTTTCCTTACCGTAAGCCTTTACGGTCTCCTCTATCCAATCCCGATAGAAGGGGTAGGCACGCATCTTACCGTAAAGCTGTACTGCGGCGGAAAGGAGGCCGTCGTCGCTTTTATGGCTTGCAAAGTTATCCAACAACAGGTCAACGGTGGGGTCATCTTCATCACACAGGGCGTTAAGCACCGACTCGGCGCTGTCCCAAAGCAAGGCGGCGCACAGCGCCTCGTCCCCTACGGTAGTGCCGTTAAGCCCCAATACTGTAGCGTATTGCTTTACGTATTGCAGGCAAAAGCTGTCTATTGTACCGATGTCTGCGGCAGGCAAAGCGTAAAGCTGACGTAAATACCGCTTGTTACTGCCGTCGGCGGCACAGAGTGCGTCCAGCCGTCCCGACAGCTTTGCCTTAAGATCCGCCGCCGCAGAGTTGGTAAAGGTAGCCACAAGAAAATCCTTTAGCTCTGCACCTTTTTCTATTTTTTCTATAAGCCTGTTGGTAAGCACCGTGGTTTTACCGCTGCCTGCACCTGCAGATACAAGCATATCGCCGCCTGTGCTGTATATGGCTTTTGTTTGCGCTTCTGTAAACTTCATATTTGTCGCTCGCTTTCCCAAAATTCAGCGAAAACGCCTGGTTTCTCTTTCCTGTCTGCACACCTCGCCGTAAGGGCAGTATGTGCAGTCAATTTGCTCTTTCTTGAAGGGGCGTACGCCCATATCGCCGTCTATTATTTTGTCGGCGGTGTCCTTTATATGACAAAAGACCTTTTCCCTGAAGCAGTCAAAGTCTTCCGCACCGTATGCTTTCGCACCTACAGAGCCCTTTTTGCCACGGTCGTCCATAGCGGCAAGGACCGCTCCGTCATCTATAACCACACCCTTTTGGGTGCCCATTTTGCCGTCTTCGGGCAGTTCAAAGCTACGGTACAGCACACCTGCAGGCAAGGCGCCCTTGCTGTCGGCGTCGCAATAGGTGTAAAGATAAGAAAGCATCTGTATGCCCTCTCCACGCTCTATCATAGCAGGAGTAACGGTCTTTTTACTGCTTTTGTAGTCCACCACACGGACGTATCTTTTCCCGTCCACCACGGCGCTGTCCACACGGTCGATAAAACCACGTGTCTCCACCCGTCTGCCCTTGGGGCTTACAAGCACTGTAGGTGCTATACCGCCGCCGCCAATCTCCACCTCAAAGCCCTCAGGCGTGAATTTGCTGTGGCAAAACTCGTCACACAAGCTCTCACACACATAGGCGGCAACGTTTTTAAGGCGGTCGATGTGCTTAAGCAGTCTTTTGCTTGGCTTTTGTGGGACGACCGTCTTTATGTAGTCCTCGGTTATGGCGTCTATCTCCGCCAACGTTTCCCCGCGGTCGGCAGGTACGAAGCTGCCGCTTTCCATACGCTTTGCCATATACTCCTCCATAATACGGTGCATATAGGTGCCCGTATCCATGGCGGAAAAGCGTATTTTGCGGTCGTCACGCAATTTAATCTCGTAGGCAAGCAGATAGTTAAAGCCGCAGTTGTTGTAGCAGTCTATGCGGCTGTAGGAAAGTCTTATGCGTTGTACGCCCTTCTCCTTTACGTATGCCTCCGCATCCTGCAAAGGGGGAGTTGTGCTTTCCTTCACCCCCAGATGTGCCGTAAGACTTGCGGCAAGCTTTTGGTTTTTGATGTAAGGAAGCTGTTCCTCCGCCGCCTTGGTGCAGAACAGATAGTCACGCTCGTCCTCCCCAAAAAGCCTTACGGAGTTATGGGGGAACATAGCACTAAGCACGGTAAAGGCAGGGGAGGGTCTGCCGCCGTCACCGTTTACGTAGCTTACGGAAAGATATTCCGAGGGTGCGGATACGCAAACATAGAAGAAAAAGCGCTCTTGGTCTATAGCTTTATCCACGGGGGGAAGCAGTTCTATCCCCTGCTCCTCAAGCAGGGCGCTTTCCTTGCTGTTGAACACACCGCTTTTCTTGGGAAGGGAGGGAAACTCGCCCTCGTTTACCCCTAAGATAAGCATTGCCCTTATGCCGTCGCTACGCATAAGGCGTGCGTCGCCCACACTTACCGCATCTGTATAGGAAGGGATTGCGCCTATATCGCTGTTTTCCAGCATTGCGGAAACAAGCTGTCCCAGCTGTTCCACGCTGACGGGCATATCCCCTGCAAGGTCATAAAGACGCTCTAATATATCAAGGGTAACGCCCCACAAGGCGGCGGTCTTTGCGCCGCCGTCGCTGTCGCCCATAGCCGTAAGAGTCTCGGCTGACTTGGCAAGCTTTGCGGCAACGCCGCAGTCCTCCAGATGGGCGTATATCAGCTTCACCCCTTTGGCAACTGTAAGGTCGGGCGCTCTCAGGGCTTCCACGGTAGATGCAAGAGATGCGGCAAAAGCCGCCTTAGCCTTGTTTATGCGTCTTAGCAAGGCTTCGTCCTTGGGGCTGAAGCTTTCCCTATAGCCGGAAGGGTTCATAAGCCAAGGAGCTTCCGTAAGCCACGCCTTGCCGTTTATGCGCCAGCTTTCGCCGTAATGCAACAGCTCGTCCGCCTGTCTTTCGCTAAGGACGGAAAAACTGCTTTTTAGGTATTTTTTTACTGCCCAAAGGGGCGTTTTCTCCGCCGCCATATCCAAAAGCCCCGTTATAAAGGCACCAAGGGGCTTTGTTGCGGCAGAGTCTTTAAGGGCGAAATAGAAGGGTATGCCGTATTTTTCCAATACCGCATCAAGTATTCCGCTGTAGCTTTGGGGATGACGGCAGGATATGGCTATACTGCCGTAGTCATAGCCCTTGGCGCGCAGCGCATATATCTCCGCCGCCGCACGCAGGGACTCCTCGTATCGGTCGGCACAGGCGGCAAGGGAAATGCTTTCCGCAGCTTTAGGATACGGGGCGGAGTGTTGCCACAAATTTGCCTCGGCAAAGCGAAGGGCAGGGTCGTTACAGCGGTAGTTCTCCCTTAAGAAAACGTCGCGCACGGCACCGTGGCACAGCTTTTTTATTTTTTCGGCACAGCTTAGAGTGTCGCTGAAGATACCGCTTTCGTCCTCGTCTGCCAAAAAGCTTATGTATATATCGTCGGCGCTTTCCGCCATCAGCTCTATTATCTCATACTGGGTGGGGGTAAAGGTGTAAATGCCGTCTATAAACACGCTTATGCCCTTAAAAAAGGCTTTATCCTTCAGCGCGGCGGCAAGACGGACAAGCCCGTCGTTATCATCGGTTTTGTCATTGCCCAGCAGCTGCCCGTACTTCCCGTATATAAGCGCCGTCTCTTTAAGCTTTTGCTTTATACTGCTGTCACTGCCGCCCTTTATGTTCTTCTCGGCGGCGGACAGCGCAACGGGGCTTACGCCAAGACGCTTAAGGGCGCTTACGGTATCCGTAAGCTCTGCCAAGACTTGACCGTGGGGGGATTTATAAAGGCTGAGGCTGTCCCCAAGCTCCCTTGCGGCACGGCTTATAAGCACGGTTTTACCAAGCCCGTCCACGCTTTGGGTAACAAGTCCGCCGATGCGGCGGAAGATGTGGTTGGGCAGTCTTTCAAAATTCAAGACCTCGGTGCCAAGGGCGGTAGCTCCGCTGTTTTCCAAAAGAAGTTCCGTATCCACGCTTTGCTGTTCGGGCACTAAAAAAAGACAGTCTGCCCCCGCAGACTGTTTTTCCTTTAAACAAGTTATAAGATATTCGGTTTTGCCGCTGCCTGAGCGTCCAAAAATTCTGTGGAGCATTTTAACCTCCGAATAACAGCTCTAAAAGCTTAAATTTAAACTTATAACGGGGTGCGCTGTTCTTAAACACACGAACAGAGCCATCCCCAAGTCCTGCGGCGCTTAGCCCCTCTGCCGCCGCACTGCCGCCGCACAGAGGCGGAAACAGCACGCACCACCAATTCTCGCCTTCGCCCGTGCCAAGGACTATCCTGAGAGAGCGATAACTGCCTGCAGGCAGGCTTATCTCCCCATAGTTGCGGCTGGGATACTGCTCCACCCCGTAGCGCAGGCTTGCACGGTAGGGCATACCCTCCTCCGCAAGGACGCGATTTGCCACCGCCACCGCCTGTTTTGCGGCGGCAAGGCTTTTTGCTTCCGCATCCTTAAGGCTTTGTGCGCCCTCAAACACCCCTGCTTCCAAAATAGCGTCACGCACCTTAAGCTTTACGGCTTGGTCGGCATTGCTGTTGGAGTTTGCAAGAATGTGCAGTCTTATAAGGCTGTCGTATACCTGCGCTTCGTCGCCTATAAGCACAAGGTCACAAAAAAGCACCAAGACAAGGCACAAAGCAAGGCATAAACATACGGATTTTAAAGTCAGCTTATTTTTTGTCATATCCCTCTGATGCGGGGGTATGTTTTATGTATTTTGTCTCCCCGCCCCTCCTACATTAAGTAGTTTTGACAGGGTTTTGCCTGTTTTATTCAAAAACAACGCTGTGTGTGACAATACCGCCTGTGGATTCTGCCGCACGCAAGGCATCCCTTGCATTTTTAAAAACGCCAAACACCGTGGGACCCTTTCCGCTTATGCCGCAAAAAAGCGCTCCTGCCTTTTTAAGGGCGGCGGTGTTTTGCGCCACGCTTTTATCAAGCCTTGCGGCTATGGGGTAAAAGCTGTTGCCGCCGTGGGCAAAGGCGTCCTCTGCCCTGCCCTGTTGCCAAAGGCTTATAAAGTCCTCGGCGCCTGTATAGCTGTTACCCTCGCTGTCCAAGGTTTTGTACATTACAGGGGTAGAAAGGCTTTCTTTACCGAAGCACAGCACCAAGTTCAGCACATTGTGCTTTGCGGGGATAAGGTCGGAGCCGATACCTGTAGCTATCATACTGCCGCCCACCACACAAAAGGGTACGTCCGCACCCAAAGGGGCGGCGATAGTGCAAAGGGCAGCTTCGCTGTAGCCTGTGCCGTACAGTGTGTTCAGGGCACGGAGTACTGCGGCAGCATCGGCACTTCCGCCGCCAAGGCCCGCACCTTGGGGGATGCGCTTTTCCAAGCGGATAGCCGCACCGCCCTTTATGCCGCTGTGAGCAATGAATGCACGTGCAGCCTTGTGGGCAAGGTTGTCCTCACCCTCGGAAAGCTCCTGACCTACACAGCAAAGGCTTATGTCTTCCGCTTTTTCCACGGTAACAGTGTCGCCAAGGCTTATAGTTTGCATAAGACTTATGACGCTGTGATAGCCGTTTTGCATTTTTTCACCCACCTGCAGGCAAAGGTTAAGCTTGGCATAGGCTGTTTCTGTAATCATAATTTAAGTATCCTGTTTGTTTTAATGTAAACCGCCTTAAGAGGGCACAGCTCCTGACAGCAAAAGCAGGCTATGCACTCAGAGCGATGTATATGGGGCTTGCCCTTCTTCATCTCTATGGTATGGACGGGGCAATACTCGGCACATTTGCCGCAACCCACACAAAGCTTTCGGTCGATTTTGGGGCGTGGGCTGAAAAGCTTTATAAGCCTGCCGCCGCAAACTCTTTGCAAAGCGGCAACCTTGCCACGGGGCTTGCTGTCGGGTAGCAATATATCTTTAATTTTAAGGGCTTCGTATTCCTCTGCGCCAAGATTGGTCATAGTATGGTCAGCCGCTGTTGCGCAAAGCCCGCGGGCTGCCGCATCCGCAAGCTGGGGCACGTCGCTAAGCCCTAACAGGTCGGCACAGACAAGGTCACAGGCAAAGGCGCTTTTGCTTACGGCAACAAAGCCGAAAGCACGGGTCTTGCCTGCCGTAGGGCCGTTGCCCTCCATACCAAGTATGCCGTCGGCAATATTAAGCTCCACAGGCAGTGCAAGGTGCAGGTCGTTAAGCATCCGCACAAAATCATCCACAGCGGGAAAACGTGCGTGCAGTTCAAACTTCCTAAGCCCCGGCACCGTACCGAAGGTGTTTTTTGCCGCACCGGAATACAAGGTCATGGCGTGGGTCTTGATTTTGCACAGGTTTATGATAAGCTCTGCCTCTGTGACGGGTTTTATAAGCTCGGCGCTTTTTATTATAGCACCCGACGGAATATCCGCAATAACACTTTCTGCCGTAGTGCACAGGGTTACGGGCAAATCCTTAAGTGCCGCCGTAACACCGCAGGCGTCAAACTGCCCCTTGACAGAGCCGTTAGTATAAGTACCGCCGTGGCTTTCCGCCACGCTTACGTCCGCACCTGCCCCAAGCAATTCCAAACACAGCGCCCTAAGCATTGCGGGGTGGGTGGTTGCCCCTGTATCTATGCCCTTTTTGGTTACAAGGTTAGGCTTAATAAGCACTTTATGCCTGCCCTGCAAAAATTTTTCCGCACCGCCGTAGGGCGAAAAAACGGATTTAGCAAGGGCGGTCATAGTATCCTCGCCGTAATCGGCGGCTTTGTACAAATAAACCTTTTCCATAACTAAAACAACGTAATCTGGTCGGACTCCGGTAAGGAGTCTACCGCACCGTTCTTTTTAAGCACCTCTACCACGGTTTTGGTGAGGCTTGCTTTACGCTTAAGCTCCTCAAGAGTGGACGCCCCTTCCTCGTGGATGGCGTGATAAATGTTTTCCGCCGCCGTCTCGCCCAGTCCGTTAAGAGAGGAAAGCGGCAAACGTATCTTGCCCTCCTCGGGCACAAAGGCAAAGGCTTTGCTTTTGAACACGTCCACGGGCAAAAACTCAATCCCTCGGGCTTGCATCTCTATAACCAGGTAAAGTATGGAAAGAGTTTCCTCCTCCTTTGCGGTAGGGGAAAGCAGTCCTTCCAGCTCTGTCCGTGCTTTGTAAGAGCGCTCCTTATTAAGCATAAGCTCTGCATCAAAGCCCGTTTGCTTTACGGTAAAGTACGCCGCATAAAACTCCAAGGGGCGGTGTACCTTAAACCAGCCAAGGCGAAGGGCGGCTATCATATACGCCGCCGCGTGGGCTTTGGGGAACATATATTTTATCTTTTTGCAGGATTCTATGTACCATTCGGGCACAGAGGCGGCAAGCATCTCCTCCTCGTATTCGGGCTTAACGCCCTTGCCCTTACGCACGTCCTCCATTATCTTAAAGGCGCTTTGGTAGTTAACGCCCTTTTTGATAAGGTACAGCATTATACTGTCACGGGTACCTATTATCTCGGATATGGTGCAGGTGCCGTTGTTTATAAGGTCCTCGCCGTTACCAAGCCAAATACCCGTCCCGTGGGAAAGTCCCGATATCTGAAGCAGGTCGGAAAAGCACTTGGGGCGTGCAACCTTAAGCATCTTGCGCACATAGGGGGTGCCGCACTCGGGCATACCGTAGGTGCCTGTTTCACTGCCGATGGTCTCGGGGTCAACCCCTATGGACTTGGTGGAAAGGAACAGGTCCATAACCTTGCGGTCGTTCATGGGCACGGTGCGCACGTCTATACCCGTGTAGTCCGTAAGCTTTTTGTAAATGGTAGGCACGTCGTGCCCAAGCATATCCAGCTTAAGGAGGGTGTCGTGCAGATATTCAAAAGCGAAGTGGGTGGTAACAACGCCGCTGGACTCCTTCTCCGCAGGGTATTGCACCGCCGTAAAGTCGTATATCTCATACTCCTTGGGGATAACGACAATACCGCCGGGGTGCTGACCAGTTGTGCGCTTAACGCCCGTACAGCCTGCGGCAAGACGGGATATTTCCGCCTTGGAAAGGTTTTTATCGTGCTCTTCCGCATACTTTTTAGCGTAGCCGAAGGCGGTCTTCTCGGCTATACCGGAAACGGTACCTGCACGGAATATATTTTCCGCACCGAAGAGCACCTCGGTGTACTTGTGGGATTTACCCTGTATCTCGCCTGAAAAGTTAAGGTCTATATCGGGGGCTTTGTCTCCCTTGAAGCCAAGGAAGGTCTCGAAGGGGATGTCGTGGCCGTCGTTGTGCATTCTTGTGCCGCACTCAGGACAGTCCTTATCGGGCAGGTCAAAGCCACTGCCCACGCTGCCGTCAAGGAAAAATATGCTGTGCTTACACTTGGGGCAACGGTAATGGGGCGGGAATGGGTCAACCTCTGATATACCCGAAAGGGAGGCAACCACGGAAGAGCCAACAGACCCACGGGAGCCAACCAGATAACCGTTCTCCTCGCTGTTTTTAACAAGCTTAACCGCAATCATGTAAAGAGAGGCAAAGCCGTGCTCTACTATAGAGTTAAGCTCTTTTTCCAATCGGTCGCTTACAACCTGCGGCAAGGGAGAGCCAAAGCGGTTTTCCGCCTCCTCATAGCACAGCCGCTCCAGCTCTTCAGCGGCGCCGGGCAGTTCGGGGGTGTATTGCCCGTCGGGGATAGGCAGTACAGTCTCTATCATATCGGCAATTTTGCGAGTGTTTGTAACAACCACGTCAAAGGCGGTCTCCTTGCCAAGGTATGCAAACTCCTGAAGCATCTCGTCGGTGGTGCGCAGGTAAAGGCCCACGTCGCTGTCTGCGCCCTTCATTTTCTTAACCCAAAGCATAACCTTGCGGTATATCTCGTCCTCGGGGTTGATGAAATGCACGTCGCCCGTGGCGCAAACCGGCTTGTTTTGCTTTGCACCGATAGCAACGATTTTGCGGTTTATCTCACAAAGTGCCGCCTCGTCACGAACCTCGCCCGATTCGATAAGAAAGGCGTTGTTGCAGTTGGGCATTATCTCAAAATAGTCGTAGAAGTCGGCAATTTTAAGCTGGTCGCCGTACTTTTTGCCCTCCAAAACGGCACGGTAAAGCTCGCCACGCTCGCAGGCAGAGCCGATTATAAGCCCCTCCCTGTGCTGACTGAGCACGGTTTTGGGGATACGGGGTACACGGAAAAAGCTGTCCAGATACGAACTGCTTATGATTTTATACAGGTTTTTAAGCCCCGTTTTGTTTTTAACCAAAATGGAGATGTGGTAAACGTCTTTTATCTTTTTGGGGTCGGAAGAGCCGCTCATAGCCTCCAGCATCTCGCCCACGGTGTAAACGCCCTGTTTTTTAAGCTTTTCCACCATACAGGCAAAGATTGCCGCAAGCATCTTGGTGTCATCGGTGGCACGGTGGTGGTCAAATTCACCAAGATTGTAATACTCTGCCAGCAAATTAAGCTTATGACGGTTTAGCTCTGCATTAACGTAGCGAGATAGGGACACCGTGTCCAAATAGGGGTTCTCGAAATCCAGCCTGTCACGGCTTGCCACCTTGCGAATGAAGGAGATGTCAAAGGGAGCGTTGTGGGCGATAAGCATTCTGTCACCGCAGAAGTCAAGGAAAGCGCTTACCGCTTCCTTTTCGGAAGGGGCGTCCTTAACGGTCTCGTCGCTTATGCCTGTAAGCCGTGTTATATCCTCGGGGATGGGCATGGCAGGATTAACAAAGGTCTCAAACTCTTCTGTTACCTGACCGCCCCTGTAGATTACCGCACCTATTTGGGTAATACCGCAGGACACAGGGGAAAGCCCCGTGGTCTCTATATCAAAAATTACAAATTCATCCTCTGAAAGGGATTTGTTATACGCCTCGGTATAGCCGAAAACCGCCCTTGCCGTATCGTCAACCAGGTAGCCCTCCATACCGTAGATGGGCTTGACGGGCGAAGGGCCGCCGCGTTTTTTGGTGGTTGCCGCCATAAGCTCCGGATACGCCTGTGCATTACCGTGGTCCGTAACGGCTATGGCAGGCATATTCCACTTTTCTGCCAAGGCTATCAGCGCACCTGTATCGCAAAGCGCATCGGATGCGGACATATTGGTGTGCAGGTGAAGCTCTACACGGGGTGTAGGGTGGGTATCCACACGGTTTATGCGCTTTATACGGCATACCGAGCTTGCCTTAAGTATGTATTCTTCGTCATAGGGGTCAAAGGTGTATTTACCCTCTACAAGGACGCAATGCTTGCTTTTAATGCCGCCCAGTGCCCCCTCTATCCCCTCGGAAACACGTACTATTACCGAGGAGGACAGGTCGGTTATGTATATTTTGTAGTTAACACGGGTACCGTCACGGTTTTCCTTTTTCTCCACAAGAAAAACCTCACCGCAAACCGTACCCTTGCGCTCTTTTTCCAAGGCGCCTATGGGTATGGGGGCTGCGGCGGTAGGTCTGCCGTAGACTACCTCTTTGTCACGCAGGTCAAAGCGTATCTTACCGCAGGTGTAAATGCCCTCGTCGCTCTCGGCGTGGGCTTCTTTATCAATGTCGTTGCCGTCAACAGAGCTGTCCTTTGGGCTTTCCTTGGCTTCCTCACGCTTTCTTATAAGCTCTGCCTCTGCGGCGGTTTTTGCCTGCTGTTTTGCCTGATACTCACGCATGCGCTCTGCCGCCTCTTGCTCCAGGGCGTCCGCTTCCGCAGACTGAAAAACATACTCCGCATTGCCCGAAAAGCTGACCTTAACGGTACTGCCATCAAACTGGGCGGCTATGCACTCCTCAAAAAAGCGCTCCGCAACTATGCGGTACAGATATGCGGGGTCAAGCCCGGGACGTAGCTTTATTACAAGCTTGTTGCCGCTAAAATCAAAACTGCAACCGTCAAAAAAACCCCTCGCTACCCCTTCACCGTCAAAGCGGGAAAAAACAGAAATAAGCCCCGCCGCGTGCTTTCCCTCGAAAGCTACGCCTACAAAACAAGGGCGAAAAAGCACGTCATTAAGACCGTAAACAACTTTTATGTGAGACTCCAAGCCATAGATGATATCCTGAGGAACGTAACAAGAAAAGTCAAGCGCAGCTTCTACTCTGCGCCGTTCTCTGTCTATTCGTATTTTATAATCAATAAGGTTATCCAGCGCTTCGTCTTCTTTTTGCGTAGGGGTATAGCGGGAAAACCTATGTAAAAAGTCTCGCTTCATTTATGTATCTTCCTTTAATAAATTATCCAGCTCTGCAAGTAGCTCTTCTACAATATTTGCCGTGGGTATTCGGCGGATAACCTGACCCTTGCGGAATATAACCGCCTCGTCACCTGCGCCTGCCGCGCCGATATCCGCTTCTCTTGCCTCGCCGGGGCCGTTAACCACACAACCCATCAGCGCCACGTTTATATCCCTGTCACAAGGGATGGCGTCAAGCCTTGCCTTAAGCGCCTTAGCCGCCCCGATAAGGTCAAAGCTTGTCCTGCCGCAGGTGGGGCAGGATATAAGGTTTATGCCGTGGCGAAGACCCAGACTTTTAAGTATAAGCTTTGCCGCCGCAACCTCCTCCTCCACACGGTCGGAGAGAGAGACCCGCACCGTGTCCCCTATGCCGTCCGCAAGCAGACTGCCTATGCCCACTGCACTTTTTACAAGGGCGCTGTCGCCGGTGCCTGTTTCCGTTACGCCAAGGTGCAAAGGATACTCCGTTTGCTCTGCCAGCAGGCGGTTTGCGGCTATCATATTCCTTACGTTACTGCTTTTAACGGAAAGCACTATGTCACCAAAGTCAAAGTTTTCAAGAAGCTTTGCGTTGTCTATGGCGCTTTCCGCAATAGCTTCAGGCGTAGGGCCGCCGTATTTTTCCAGCAGTCTTTTTTCAAGACTGCCGCCGTTGATGCCTATGCGGATAGGGATATTCCTTGTTCTGCAGGCGTCTGCCACCTTTTTTATGTTCTCGGCAGAACCGATATTGCCGGGGTTTATGCGTATTTTGGACACCCCTACCTCTGCCGCAATAAGTGCAAGGCGGTAGTCAAAATGTATATCCGCCACCAAGGGCAGGGAGGTACGGGGCAGAAGATATTCCAGCGTTTCTGCCGCCGCCTTGCTGTTGACCGCCATACGCACCACCTGACAGCCGCAGTCCTCCAAGGACTTAAGCTGTGCAAGGCACGCCTCCTTATCCTCGGAAGGAGCGTTTAGCATTGACTGTATACTTATGGGGTGGCCGCCGCCGATGGCAAGCCCTCGGGCTACTACGGTTTTAGATTTTCTCATCTTTACTTCCCTATATTACAACGTTTTAGATACAATA
>JAZSIW010000097.1:0-6346 GCA_045534025.1 Eubacteriales bacterium
AGCTTACAGCGCCGGAGATATCCCCCAGCGTGTCAAGCAATGTGCCGTCAAGGTCAAAGATTACGCCTTTATAGCCCATTTATTTGTCGCCCGTAACTCTTTCAAGATACACGGTAACGTCGCCAACGGTCTTGAGAGTAAGTGCGTCTTCATCAGAGATAACTATGCCCATTTCGCTTTCAAGGGTCATAAGAATTTCCACAAGGTCAAGAGAGTCTGCGCCCAAATCTTCCATAATATTGCTGTTTTCGTTGATTTCGGAAGGGTCTATTCTAAGCTGTTTAGCAAGCACTTCAATTATTCTTTCCTTCATTACAAAAAACCTCCAAATAAAAAATACTAAAGCGGTAGCCGAAGACCACCGACTATATAATAATATAATTTTTAGTTTTTGGCAATACCTTTTTACAAATTTAATATTTTTTACGGACAGGGCACTATTTTTAGGTTGACTATAAACCATTATTGTGCTACAATAAGCTGAATATGGATAATTATGCGGAAAAATATGGGGCGGTGTGATTTCTTATGGTTATTTTGGGCATAGATCCCGGGCTTGCTACAGTAGGCTACGGGGTCATCTCCGCCGAGGGCGGAAGCTTCAGAGCGCTGGAGTACGGCGCAATAATAACCAAGCCCCACTCCCTGCTTGAAAAGCGTATAAGGCAAATTTACGACGATGTTTGCGCCATATTAAAACGGCACAAGCCCGACGTTTTGGCAATAGAGGAGCTGTTTTTTAACAAGAACGCCAAGACGGCTATCGACGTTGCCCAGTGCCGAGGGGTGATACTGTTGGCGGCAGAGCAATGCGGTGTAGATACCTACGAGTACACGCCACTGCAAATAAAGCAAAATCTGGTAGGCTACGGCAGGGCGGAAAAAGGGCAGATTATGTATATGACCAAGCTGCTTTTGCACCTTGACGAAGTGCCCAAGCCCGACGATACCGCAGACGCTTTGGCGATAGCGATATGCCACGCCAATTTTGTAAGCCACAACTACGGATGGAGATAGGATATGTTTTACTATATAAAGGGCAAGCTGGTAAAGCTTGCAACCGATTTTGCCGCTGTTGACTGCGGCGGCGTATGCTATAAGCTTTGGGTAAGCGGCAGCACCTACGGCGACCTTGCGCCAAACCTTGGGAAAGAGGTTCTGCTTTATACCCACCTTAACGTCCGTGAGGATGTTATGGAGCTTTACGGCTTTTCTACGGAAGAAGAGCTGGGGCTTTTCAAGCTGCTTATAGGCGTTTCGGGCGTGGGTCCCAAGGCGGCAGGCGCAATACTTACGGGGCTGACGGTGGAAAGTCTTACCGCCGCCGTTAACGCAGGTGACGCAAAGGCTATAAGCCGTGCTCAGGGCGTAGGGCTTAAGACGGCGCAGAAGATAATACTGGAGCTGTCTGGCAAGCTTGCCACCGTGGAGGGCGGCGATACTTCCGCACCCGTTGCCGGCGCTGCGGATGCAGACGCTATGGATGCGCTGACGGTGCTGGGCTTCCGCAGAGATGAGGCGGCGGCGGCACTTAAGGGACTGCCTGTATCACTTAGCCTTGAAGAGAAGATCGGCGAGGCGCTTAAGCGCCTTAACAGAATATAGTAAGGCCCCGAGGAAGGAGGTGCGGGTATGCCGCTTAACACAGGCAGTGAATATGAATTTGATTATGAAAGCCGAATAATGGACAGCGGGTTTTCCGCCGAGGATGCGGAAAATGAAAACTCCCTGCGCCCCAAGTGCATAGAGGACTATGTGGGGCAGGAGAAGGTAAAAGAAAACTTATCGGTATTTATTGCCGCCGCAAAAGAGCGCGGCGACAGCCTTGACCACGTGCTGTTGCACGGCCCACCCGGTCTTGGCAAAACTACGCTTTCTATGATAATAGCCGAGGAGCTTGGGGTTAACCTTAAGGTTACATCCGGCCCTGCCATAGAAAAAAGCCGTGATTTGGCGGCGCTTCTTACCACCCTTGGCAGAAACGACATTTTGTTTATAGACGAGATACACCGTCTGCCCCGACAGGTGGAGGAGGTATTGTACTCTGCAATGGAGGACTACGCCCTTGACCTGATGATGGGCAAAGGTCCTGCGGCGAGGAGCATACGCATACCTCTTAAGCCCTTTACCCTTATCGGTGCCACCACAAGGGCGGGTCAGCTTTCCTCCCCTCTCCGTGACAGGTTTGGGATGCTTTTCCGCTTGGAGATGTATACACCCGAGGAGCTTGGGCAGATAGTTACCCGCAGTGCGGGCATATTGGGGATAGATATATCCCGTGAAGGTGCGCTGGAAATTGCAAGCCGCTCCAGAGGTACGCCCCGTATAGCCAACCGCTTGCTTAAGCGTGTCCGTGACTTTGCACAGATTATCGGTGACGGAGTTATTGACCGCGCCATTGCGGACAGAGCTCTTGGAAGTCTTGACATTGACGAGCTGGGGCTTGACAGTACGGACAGGCGGATGCTTACCGCCATAATAAAGCATTTCGGCGGCGGCCCCGTAGGGCGTGAGACCTTGGCGGCGGTAACGGGCGAGGAGGCGGTAACTCTTGAGGACGTTTACGAGCCTTATTTGCTTCAGCTTGGCTTCATAAACCGCACGCCCAGAGGCAGATGTGCCACGGCAGGCGCATACCGACACTTAGGGCTTGTTGCACCTAAAGGTACAGCAGAGCAGACCAAATTTTTTGATGATTGATTTGCAAGGAGATAGACTATGTTTGTAGCCGACCGATGGAAAGACTACACCTTAATAGATGCAGGCGGCGGCAAGCGCCTTGAAAAATGGGGCGATTTTGTGCTTGTACGTCCCGACCCGCAGGTTATATGGGGCGGCGGCGAAGGTGCGGAATGGACCAAAGCCCACGGTATATACAGCCGTTCCTCCGGTGGCGGCGGCAGTTGGGTTAAAAAGAATATGCCCGAGGAATGGGAAATAAGCTACGGTGACATAAGATTTTCCGTGTCGCCCATGGGCTTTAAGCATACGGGCGTGTTCCCTGAGCAGGCGGCTAATTGGGATTGGTTCAGCTCCCTTATCAAAAAGAGCGGCAGACCCATAAAACTGCTTAACCTGTTTGCATATACAGGCGGTGCTTCCGTTGCGGCGGCGCTGGCAGGCGCATTCGTGTGCCACGTAGATGCATCCAAGGGTATGGTTGCCCGTGCGAAGACCAATGCGACCCTTAGCGGTGTGCGTCCCGATGGGATAAGGTATATTGTTGACGACTGCTTTAAGTTTGTGCACCGTGAGATACGCAGAGGTAACAAGTACGATGCCATTATACTTGACCCTCCCTCCTACGGGAGAGGGCCTAACGGCGAAAAATGGTCTCTTGAGAAGGACCTTTGCGGCTTGGTGGCAGATTTGGTGCCGCTTCTTTCCGACGAGCCGCTGTTTGTGCTTTTGAACTCCTACACGGCAGGGCTTTCGCCCTCTACCTGCGGTTATATACTCGGCGATGCGCTTACACGCAAATTCGGCGGCAAGGTGGAAAGTGACGAGCTGGGGTTGCCCGTTGTTAAAAGCGGGCTGTGTTTGCCCTGCGGCGCTTCCAGCCGTTGGACGGTTTGAGGTTGATATGTCTTATATAGAAATAAAAGGGCTTTCCTTTACCTATGACGAGGAAGGCGGAAGCAAAATATTTGACGGGCTTGATTTAAGCTTTGAAAAAGGCAGCTACACGGCGGTGCTTGGCAGAAACGGCAGCGGTAAGAGCACTCTTGCAAAGCTTATATGCGGCATTCTTATGCCTGACAGCGGCAGTATAACCGTCGGCGGACTTTCCACAGCCGACGAGGAGGAGCTTTTTGAGCTTCGCAGAAGCTGTGGGATGATTTTTCAAAACCCCGACAACCAGCTTGTTGCAAGCGTGGTTGAGGAAGACGTGGCCTTTGCCCCCGAAAATCTTGGGATGGAGAGCACGCTGATACGCAAGACCGTGGACGAATGTCTTGCGGCGGTGGATATGACGGAATACGCAAAACACGCCACCCACAAGCTTTCCGGCGGACAAAAACAGCGTGTTGCCATTGCAGGTGTGCTGGCGATGATGCCCGATTGCATAATATTTGATGAAGCCACCGCCATGCTTGACCCTTTGGGCAGGCGTGACATTACGGAAAGAATGAAAAGGCTTAACAAAGAAAAGGGCATGACCGTTATAAACATTACCCACTATATGAACGAGGCGGCAGAGGCAGACCGTGTTGTGGTGCTTGATAACGGACGCGTGCTTATGGACGGCACACCCAAGGAAGTGTTTGCGGAGGGTGACAAGCTTAGAGAAGCAAATCTTGCCGCTCCCCAGATAACAGAGCTGTGTGACGAGCTTATAAAGTTAGGCTTTAAGCTTCCCAAGGGTATACTGCACACCATGGAAGCGGCTGATGCCATAGAAAAATTTGTAAAGGGATAAAGTGACTGATGTCTGCAATAGAGGTAAAAAACGTTTCGGTAATATACGGAAGCGGCACGCCTTTTGAAAAGAAGGCGCTTGACAATGTAAGCATAGATTTCGGCAGTGACCGTGTTGTGGGCATAATAGGACACACGGGCAGCGGCAAAAGCACCCTTGCAATGCTGCTTAACGGGCTGGGCAAGCCCACCGAGGGGGAAATACTGCTTGACGGTAAGAATATATGGGAAAACCCCAAGGAGATAAACAAGGTGCGCTTTAAGGTGGGGCTTGTGTTCCAGTATCCCGAATACCAGCTTTTTGAAGACAGCGTATACAAAGACATTGCCTTTGGTCCCAAAAACATGGGGATGGAGGGAGAAGCCCTTGACAAGGCAGTAAGAGAAGCGGCGGAGTTTTGCGGTGTCAGCGGCGATATACTTGATAAGTCGCCTTTTGAGCTTTCGGGCGGTCAGAGACGGCGTGTTGCCATAGCGGGCGTTGCGGCGATGACCCCTGAGGTGTTGGTGCTTGACGAGCCTGCGGCAGGCCTTGACCCTGCAGGCCGTGAGGAGATAATAGGCGGACTTTTGGGACTTAGAAAGAAGCAGAAAAGCACCATGATAATAATATCCCACAGTATGGAAGACATTGCCAAGTACAGCGACTATATCGTTGTTCTGGACAGGGGCAGGGTGCATCTGCAAGGCACACCTGCAGAGGTGTTCAGCCATGCAGAGAAGCTGTTTGAGGCGTCCTTGGACCTGCCGCAGGTAACAAAGCTGTTTGTGGTGCTTACCAAGCGTGCCCTTGCGGACAACACCGACGTATATACGGTGGAAGCAGGCGTACTTCGCTTGAAGAAATTTTTGGAAGACAAAGCAAGATAATTGGAGATATAAATGCTTAGAGATGTAACATTAGGGCAGTTTTTTCCCGGGGACTCCCTATTACACAAAACCGACGCACGGTTTAAAATACTTATACTTATTACCTATATTGTAGGGGTTATAGCCGCAGGCGGCTCTTATTCCTTTTTGCTTATAGGGCTTGTAACGGTAGGGCTTGTGGCGGTATCCCGAATACCCGTAAGGATAGTACTTAAAAATCTAAAGACAATTATATTTATTTTGATATTTACCGCCGTTCTTAACATATTCTTTTACAGCGGTGACACTGTGCTTGTAAAATGGGGCTTTATGAAAATTACAAAAGAAGGGCTTATTTACGCAGGCTTTATGATGGTAAGGCTTATATGTTTGGTGTGCGGAAGCTTTGTTATACTGACCTACACCACCTCGCCCCTTGATTTGACGGACGCTATTGAAAGACTGCTTTCCCCCCTTAAAAAGATAAAAGTGCCCGTGCACGAGTTTGCTATGATGATGACCATTGCACTTAGGTTTATACCCACCCTGATCGAGGAGACTGACAAGATCATGTCGGCGCAGAAGGCAAGAGGGGCGGATATGGAATCCGGTGGGCTTATTAAGCGTGCAAAGGCGCTTATCCCAATACTTATCCCTCTGTTTGTCTCCTCCTTCCGCCGTGCGGACGAGCTGGCGGAGGCTATGGAGTGCCGCTGTTATCACGGCGGAGAGGGCAGAACACGTATGAAACAGATGAAAAGCTGTTTTAGGGACTATGTGTTCTTTACGGTAATGCTTGGGATATGCGTGGCGGTATTCTTTATCAATAAGTACGGGGTGACGATGTAATGCCTGTATACGCATTGACCTTGGCGTACAAAGGCACGGCATACAGCGGCTGGCAGGTACAAAAAAACGCCACCGCCGTGCAAGAGCTGGTGCAAAATGCCGCAGAGCGTGTTTTCGGTTACCGCCCCGACGTTACGGGCTGCAGCCGTACCGATGGCGGCGTACACGCCTTAGCTTACGTTTGCCATATAGAAAGCGAGAAGGAAATAGCGGCGGAAAAGCTGCCCCT
>JAZSIW010000032.1:0-17127 GCA_045534025.1 Eubacteriales bacterium
GACGCTTTTATCAACGCAGTTTTCCTTTACGATGACAGAATAGTAATTGTATTCAATTACAAAAACAGCGCAAAAACGACATCCCTTGAAGACGTACACGCTTCTCCTATAGGTTCAGATTTAACAACGGGCACTGCACCAACAAAAAATTTTCTTTTGTCTATTAGACAAAAGAGACTTTTTTGAGTGATGCGTTCCTTCGGAACGAGATGCGCACTCTGTGCGTGATGCAGGCTTCGCCTGTGATGCACGCCTTCGGCGCGTGGGCGGAACGCATCACCTATCACGGCATAGCAGCATCACTTATCACTTATTTGTGTTCAGTTAGAAAATTCATAATAGTGTGGTATATTCAATTTAATTAACAAGAATTCACTTAAGAAGGTAATCACATGAGACATACATTCCAATTTAAATTATTCGGCAAGAAAGTCCAAATGTTTAGCGAGCGCCAAATGGGCATTGTTGTTGAAAAAGAACCCGATATTGTTTGCGTGTATGGCGCGGATCAAAACTATCATATTCTGTGCGCCGTACCTCTCTGCCATCCGAATTTTTGAAGGGTGAAGAATATATAATCGAATTTGAGAGAGCGCGCGTGCCAAGGTCTGCGTTGGCGAACTGAAAATCGTCATTGACTTTGCAAATAAAAAATGTGCAAATAACAAAGCGCTCAAGTGCTATGGCTCGGACGATTGGGGACGGGATGTCCAAATCGAATGGAGTGAAGCTTAAAGTTAGGCAATTCAAGTTTGTTGAACAGTGCAGCTGCGCACTTTTCCGCCTTACCTATCTTTACGCACCGTTGTGCTATTTTTTCCCCCCCTTTTTGTCTGCCGGACAAAAGGGGGTTCTTGTATACGAAAAACCTCTTCCGCTGAATTGCTTTTTTCTTGCATTTCCCGTTTTATATGGTATAATCAAACTTAGAAAGGCTTGATAACCATGAAACACATTAAAGGCTTTAAAAACACCCGTATACTTACAGAGGGCGGTATTGTAAGGACAAATCTGCTTATTCAAAACGGAATAATAACAAAGCTTGGGAATTTTGACTGCGAAGGGCTTGATGAGCTTTCTGAGGACAAAGTCGTTGTCCCTGCTTTTATTGACCAGCACATACACGGTGCTGACGGTGCCGACGTGATAGACGGCACGGCGGAGGCCCTTGGCAAAATCTCCAAGGCACTTGCAAGGGAGGGTACTGCCGCTTATTTGGCTACCACCACCACCGAAAGTGCCGAATGTATAAAAAAAGCCCTTGAATACGTTAAGGCGTACATAGAAAAAGCACCCGCAGAGGGTGCTGAGATACTTGGCGTACATTTGGAAGGCCCTTTCATATCCGAAAGCTTTCTTGGCGCACAGTTGCCTGAATTTGCGGTCACCCCTGATGTGGAGACGTTTAAGCGTTACGAAGCCGCAAGCGGAAACAATATACGCCTTGTATCCTTTGCCGTGGAGGAAGCAGGCGGCAGCGAGCTTTGCGCTTATCTTGCGAGTAAAGGGATAGTTGCCTCCATAGGGCATTCCGCCGCCACCTACGAAGACATAGAAAGAGCCATAGAACAAGGGGCAAGCTGTGTTACCCACACCTACAACGCCCAGCGTCCCTTGCACCACCGAGAGATAGGCGTGGTCGGCAGTGCTATGCTGTTTGACGAGCTGTATTGTGAAGCGATATGTGACGGTATACACCTGTCGCCCCCTGCGGTAAGGCTTTTACACAAGAATAAACCGAGAGACAAGTTTATACTTATTACCGATGCCCTGCGTGCCAAGTACCTGCCCGACGGAGTGTATCCCGAACCGGGCGGACAGGAGGTAACCGTTAAAAACGGTGAGGCACGGCTTGAGGACGGCACCCTTGCAGGCAGCACCCTTAAAATGAACGAAGCTGTTAAAAACGCCATGAGGTTCTTGGGGGTAGGACTTGAAGAAGCCGTGCAGTACGCCACGGAAAACCCTGCCAAGAACTTAGGTGTGTTTGACAGGATGGGCAGTATTGCCGAAGGTAAGCTTGCCAACCTTACGGTTATTGACAGTAATATAAACGTATACCAAACCGTTCGTAACGGTATTTGCATATACAAAAAGTAAAGGAGAGGCACAGATGAAGTACAGCATTAAACCCGCAAAGGATATGACCGTTGACGAGCTTATCGGTCAGGTTATAATGGTAGGATTGCCCGGCTTGGAGCTGGACGGCGACTCTGCCAAGTTTATAAGGGACTACAAGATAGGCAACTACATTTTATTCTCCCGAAACTACAAGGACACCAAGCAAATGAAGTCCTTTATGAAGGCGCTGTATGAGTACAGCGAGGAGATAACCGACTCCTTCCCTTTGGTTTCCATCGACCAGGAAGGCGGTATGGTGGTAAGGCTGTTTAAGGACGTTACCTTCCCTGCCAGCCCCCTTACCACGGCGGCAAGCTCTGTTGAAGACGCACCCTATAAGACAGGCAAAATCATAGGCAGTGATATGCTTAAGATGGGTATAAATCTTAACCTTGCGCCCTGTCTTGAGATAAATAAGGACCTGCTTAACCCCTTGGTTAACATAAGAGGCTACGGCGCTACCAAGGAGGCGGTACTGAAGCACGCATCGGCATTTGTTCACGGCGTTCAGGACAGCGGTGCGCTTAGCTGTATCAAGCACTTCCCGGGAGCCGGCTCCAGCACTAAGGACTCGCACCTTGAGCTTCCCATAATAGAAGAGTCCAAGGAAGAAATGCTCAATTATAATATGTACCCCTTTACCCATATACTTGAAAGCGACGGGCTTATGAGCAGTCATTGCCTCTTCAAGGCCTTTGACGAAGTGCCCTCTACCTTGTCCAAGATTTTGCTTACAGACGTACTGCGTGGGCAGATAGGCTACGAGGGGCTTATAATCTCCGACGGTATGGAAATGAAAGCGATAACCGACCATTACGGCATAGGCAGAGGCTGTGTTATGGCGCTTAACGCAGGCTGTGATATTTTGCTTCTCTGCCACGATTACAACGAACAGAAAGAAGCCTTTGATGCCGTTAAAAAGGCGGTTGAGGACGGAGAAATATCCGTTGAACTGCTACGTGAAAAAGCAGAGCGTATAAACAAAGCGAAAGCGAAGCTTGCGGAGGGATTAAAGGCTAATTTTGCCGACGGCGACTACACGGTCGTTGAGGAAGAACACGCCCTTATGCAAAGCATTGTTGACAACAGCTACACTCTTATTAAAGGCAACGCCCCTAAAATTGACGGTGACACGCTGGTTGTTTCCTGCAACGTAAGGGTGGCAAGCATAGCGGAGGACGAGTTTGACGAGCGCAACCTTACGGCGGCACTTAAGGCAAGCTTCCCCGAAAACGAGGTGCTTCAGTTTACCAAGGACAAAGCCTTTACCGATGAGGTTATGGCAAAGGCTAAGGAATACAGCAAGGTTTTGGTATACTCCTACGACGCATACAACGACGACGTGCAAAAGAGCACGGTAAACACACTGCTTAAATCGGGCAAGGAGGTTTACGTGGTATCCATAAAGGGTCCCATAGACCGTCAGTATTTCCAAGGGCTTACAAACTACGCCTGCCTGTACGAATACACGCCCAACAGTATAAGAGCAATAATAAAACAGCTGAAAGGCGAAATTGCTTTAAACGGCAAGGTACCCGAATAGAAGAAATATCGGCAGAGGATAAACCCTCTGCCGATATTTTCTGATTAGAGTAAATACAAAAAATTAATATCCGCCTCTGTTCATGCTTTGCATCTTAATTGTACGCAGCTTGATAATGCTTTTAATTTCCTTTATAAGCGCGGGAACATCGGAACTGTTCTGCAAAAGCAACCCTTCCAGCTCTTCAAGTCGGTTCAATATAACGCCTTCGTCCGCTGTAAGCTTGCTGTTGTCGGAATATTTTATCATGTCCGCAATAGACGCCAAATCTTCCTTATATTCGCTTTGGTCGAACAAAACAACAAGGCTTTGTGCCTTGGAGTAGCACACATCAACAACCGCTTGGCTATGTGCAAGCTGATAATTTTTGCCGCCGACATGATTACTGAAATATATAACCAGCAAATCTAATATGGCCAACGCACACAGCATTATAACGTTAACAAGGCAAAAGCCCTTTATGCTGTTGGGAAAACTGCCAATATATACAATAGCCAAAACAACACTTGCCGCAATATGTACGACGCTTGTATATACTGTCGCTTGCCTGAAAAGATCACCTTTTACCGAAAGCCCTTTTACAGTCAATATAAGCTCTGCCGTTAATAAAAACAGAAGCGATGACCAACGCACGGTTTCGGCAAACACTTTGTCAAAAACTAAAAAATACACCGCTATGGTTGCCACAACGGCAATTAAACCACATACAGCTATGGTATACTTTGCATTTCTCATATTGTATCCCCCTTATTAATTGTTGGGTGTGCCGCATACGGGACAGAACCTTGCACCCTCTTCCATTTCTCTACCGCAATTTACACACGTTTTAACAACGGAACAACCGCACTGAGGGCAGAATTTGCTGTTTCCGTCCAACATATTACCGCAGCCGGGGCATGCAACAGGTGTCTTTTCACCACAAACAGGACAGGTCTTTGCGCCTTCGGGAAGCCCTGCCTTGCATTTAGGGCAAGGAGTATAGGGGAAGCCGCACTGATTACAGAACTTTGTATCGGCTGTTATGGAAGCGCCGCATTTTGCGCACTTAATGTCCGACTTAGCATCTTTTTTAGTTTCCGTATCCTGTCCGCAAAAATGGCAAAATCTTTCGTTCGCACCTATTCTTCCCTTGCAATTCGGGCATTCCTTGGTATCATTGGTGTTAATAACCTGTGCTAAATTGCCAAACTGATTACCCATAACGCCGCCGATACCTACACCCATGCCAAGACCCATGCCTGCGCCCATATATCCACCATGTAAGGAACCCGGATTGGTTGCCGCCCCCTCCAAGGTATCAAAGGAGCGTTCCTGCTGATAGCTGTAGCCCACAATGTCCATCTCGGCACGCTTTGCCAAAGCACTTTTAAGCTTTTTAACAGCGGCATCGTTTTCGGGCACGCTTACATCGTTTACATAAAAAGATGTCAGACTAATGCCATACTCCTCAAAGATGCCGCCCATTTTCTGTCTGAGCGTGGAAGACAGTTCGTCAAGATAGGCATTTATTTCCAAAATGCTTATGTTTTTCTTTACCAAATAGTTAGAGATTGCATCCTTTGCTTTGGTAAGATAAACACCTTTGAAATATTTGCTTATGCTTTCCTTATCAAAGCGTGGCAAAGTGCCCACAAGCTTAAGCAAAAACTTCTTTGACTCTGCTATTTGAAAACCAAACTGACCGAAAGCCCTGACAGGAAGAAATACACCGTATTTAGGATCCTGCAGTTGGATGGGAGTAGTCGTGCCCCACTTAACATCCAAAGAAAAAATCTTGTTGATATACCAAACTTCGGCAGTAAAAGGAGAGCGACCGCCAAAGGGTTTGTTTATTATTTTACTAAGCAAAGGCACATTGCTTGTGCTTAATGTATGTCTGCCTGCACCGAAAACACCGCAAACCTGACCGCCTTTTAGCAAAACGGCCTCCTGCGATTCATTAACTATCAACTGAGTCCACGTGCCAAGCTCTTGATTGGGATACTTCCATGCATAAAGGTCGGGAGTGCCGTTATATTTTATAACTTCAACAATTGCCATACTACGGCTCCTTTCTTAACGGTTTGATATATGTACAAAAATATATACATAAGCATTATACTCTATTATGTTTGTTTTTTCAAGAGAAAAATGCATTTTTTTACAAATAAAGCGTGAAAGCCGCACGGTTTGTTTACCGTGCGGCTTACTTTTTGTTCTTACTTTACAAGCGATGCGTATTCAAAGCTATAGCTTGTGCTTGGCATTGATATTATAGTGCCTGTGGGGTCAAAATTATACCAAATCTTAAAGCATTGTTCTTTTCCGTTAGGGTCTGTAAATAATATGCAGTGGTCACTTACAAGCTCACCCGTCACGGTTTTTGCAATGAACGTCTCCCTTGCGGGAAGCGTGCCGTGCTCGTAGGGAGCACCGTTAATCTCACAAGGGTCGCCCCTGAAGCTTCCGTAGGTCTTGGCAAAGCGGAAATTCGTAAGGTCTGCGCTTGACCTGATAATAATATATTCCGTACCGCCCCAGTCGCAGTCAACGTCCGCATTATCAGCTTGTACCGCATGATCAAAAGAGCTTATGTCTACAACATAAGAGCTTAGAGCGCTGTCCTTTCGGACGTAACAAGCTAAGGCGTAAGCATACTTAAGGTAGAGACAGTCACCGTCAATGTAATATTCCCCGTGGAAAGAAAGCTTCCCGCTTTCAGCAATGTAAAGGGTGAAATAGCCTTCTTTCGCCAACCAGGCAACAGCCTGTTCTTTGGCGTCTCTGATCACCTTGCCTGTACCGTCTTCATTAAGCAACAGTTCTTGCAGGTCACCACTGCCGTCATCATAAATCCAAGTGCCAATAAGGCTTGTTATATTTTCTGTTTCTTTTGTGCAGGTGTATTCCCCGCCTTTATTGAAGCACAATGTTAAGCTGTCGCCCTCTACCGTGCATTCTACGGCAAACACCCAGTCTGATGAAATTTCTGCAGGCTCCACGATATCTATTGACAGTTTTTTCTCATTGGTTTCGTCATAACGGTGCCAACCAAATGCATACACAGCATCATTGGTGGTGATGGTTCCTGTGCCGTTAAGCCTGAAGCTGATACTTTTAAACCCTTCGGCATCATCTTCCAAACGCCAAGTGCCGACAAGAGGATCATCTACAGACATTAATTTTACATGGCTTTTATACTCGTTATCCCATAAAAACCGCATGCTGAGTATGCCGTCTTTTATGCTGTAATCGCATTGGGTTGTGTCAAAGGGCTCTGCATCATCACCTTCTTCAAGCTCGACAGCAAAGTTGAGCTTATTTGGACTGGTTTTGTCTACAAACCACTCGAACTGCCTCACAACTTGCTCTGTATATATGTTTATAACATAGCCTGTACCGTCTTCTTCAAACATATATCCTATGTTTTGAGCGACGCCGTCCTCATATATCGCCCACAAACCGATAAGATCTTTACCGCCTGTAGGGACAGGGTAAATATCCTTTTGTTCTTCCTCAGTACTTACATCAGAACTTTCTTCCTCGGTGCTTACTTCAGAACTTTCTTCCTCGGTGCTTACTCCGGAGCTTTCTTCAGTGCCGCCTTCCGCTTTCTTTTCGGGAGTGGACAGGAAGCAAAGGGCAAGCACTGCCGCTGTTACTATAACGGCAATAATTATCCAAAGGGCGGGCTTTTTATAGCTTAGCGCCTTTTTTATTCGTTGCTTTACGCTTATCTCGCCGAAAGCCACGGGGCAGGACATGGCACTGCGACCCTTTACGCCGCAGGCAAGCAGGGCGGTGGCGTAGGATTTTCGCTCCTCGGTGTTAAGCTCTTTTATAACCTTTTCATCGCAGGCGTATTCAATATCCCTGCAAAGCAAAATATATGACACCCAAACCAATGGGTTAAACCAATGAAGGGCAAGGATAAAGAACGCAAGGGGTTTTACCAGATGGTCAAGGCGTTTTATATGGGCGTACTCGTGTCTTAGTACATAGCTTTGGTTCTCCTCGCTTAAGCCGAAGGGCAGATACACCTTAGGTCTTATAAAGCCAAGCACAAAGGGAGAGCCTACCCTATCGCCCTTATATATTCCGTTACCCTCTGCAACGGAGGTGGAAAGGGAGCGTTTGAGAAGCAAAAGACTAAGTACAAAATACGCAAGCAGGATTACCGCACCTGCTATCCACAGGTAACTGCCTATCTCCACCGCAAGGATACTGCGGTCTACTGAGTTGGTCACTTCTTCCGCCTTTGGGCTTACTACCTTGTTTATAGAATCATCCACAACCGTTATACCGCTTTGAATTTGAAGTTTGTCAGGTCTTGTAACGGGGCGCACGGGGGATGAAGTAACGGGTAAATCGGGTACAGGAACCGTAGGCGTTTGGGGTACGCTGACAGAAGGTGCTTCTTCCTTCGGCGTTTCTTTCGTTGTTTGGGTATACACCACCGCTTCCCTGTTAGGTACAAGGCTTACGGGGCTTTCGAAGCTGAAGGGCACTACAAGGCTTATTGCCACCAGGCCCCAAAGCAGGCACACCGTCCAACGAGGTGCTACACGCTTAAGCACAAGGCGTAAAGCAAGCACCGCAAGTATCAGCCAGCTTGACACTATACTAAGGTTAAGTATATCGATAAACAAATTTTTCACATTACTCACCGCCGTTCTCTATAATGCGCTGTATCTCCTCCACCGCCGCATCGCTTAGCTTTTGCTTTTTGGCAAAGGCGGCAATAAAGGCAGGCAAAGAGCCCTCAAAGCGCTTTTCTATAAGCTCGTCCACATCCGCCCTTTGTACCTCATCCTTGCTTACAAGGGCGCTTACCATAGAATTTTCGTTTTTAAGCACGCCACGCTGGGACAGTCTTTTTATTACCGTGTAGGTGGTTGTGCGTGACCAGCCCAGATTTTCCTTACACAGCGCCGCAAGGGCGGCACTTTGTATGGGCTGGTTTTCCCAAAGTATAAGACAAAATCTGTATTCGCTTTCAAAAATTTTAGGTGTGCTGCTCATATATACCGACCTCCTTTTTTGTCTAACCTATTAGACAACTGTAGTCTAACACATTAGACAAGCTTTGTCAATAGGCAAAAATAAAAAATGCGCAAAACCTTTTTTACAAGATTTTGCGCCCTGTTTTATGCATTTTGTATAAAAAAGTCTATTATTTCGGAAAAGCTGTGGCCTGCCGCCTTCATCATAGAGGGGAAATGGCTATGCTCGGTAAAACCGGGAATGGTATTTACCTCACCGAAGATAAGCTCACCCTTTTCCGTATAGAAGAAGTCCACCCTTGCAAAACCGTCACAGCTAAGCGCCTTATAAAGCTTCTTGGCCTGTTCCTTCACCCTGTCCCTCTCCTCTTCGGGAAGCCTTGCAGGGATATGGATAACTGTAGATGTGGGGAAATACTTAGCGTTAAAATCATAAAAGCCGCACTTTACCTCGGTTTCGTCCACCTCGCCTACCACAAGCTCCCTTTTACCCATAACGGCACAGGAAATTTCCCTGCCTACAATGGCTTCTTCCACCATCACGGCGTCGTCGTACTTAAAGGCGGTATCTATTGCGGCGGCAAGTGCATCCTCTGCGTCCACCTTGGTTACGCCGTAGGAGGAACCTGCCTTGACAGGCTTTACAAAAACAGGATAGCCTATTTCTGCCGCAAAGGCAAAGGCTGCATCCGTACTGTCCCCCTCGGTAAGCAGTACAGCCTTGGGCACGGCAGCGCCCACCGTTTCCGCAATGCGCTGGGCAACGTGCTTGTTCATGCACAAAGACGAGCTTAAAGAACCACAGCCGGCTATAGGAATGCCCGCCAGCTCAAAAACGCCTTGCACCGTGCCGTCCTCCCCGTTTTTGCCGTGGAGAATGGGAAGCGCACAGTCTATGTATGTGGTTTTTACGCCTTCTGCGCCATATTCTATTATTCCGTGGGTGCTTCGGTTTGGTGATACCGCAACGGGGCGCAAAAATTGAGGGGCTGTAAGCCAACGGTCTGTGGGAATGTTCTCTATATCTCCGCTGTAAACAAACCAATCCCCCTCTTTGCTTATGCCGATGGGGATAATATTATATTTTCGGCGGTCTATGTTTTTAAGCACCGAATAGGAAGAAAGCAAAGAAACGGAGTATTCCGAGGAGCATCCGCCGAAAAGGACGGCTACTGTTTTTTTATTCAAAGCACAAAACTCCTTAGCTGATAATATCTATATCATTATACTCCTTAACCTCCGAAAAAGCAACACTATTTTAAAAACGGACGAACAATGTACAAAACCACCGCCGAAAGCATAAGAACAGCCGATGCCGAAAGGTATAGGTACATATAATGAATCTCCGCACCGAAAAGGTCAATACTGTTCACTACGTAACCTGAAATGTCCACTATCCCCTTAACTGCACAGCCTGCAACAAGGCTTATAACACCCCAATTGAAAAGCTGTTTTTCCAAACTTTGGGGTGCTTTAAGTTTTAATGCATATAAAACGCCGTAAGGCAACACTCCGAAGATAAAGGGCACAAGAGATATGTATACCATATAAGGCGACGAAACACCGTGGCTGAAGCTTTGATAAACAGAGCTGAAGAAACCGCAGAACGCCGTTGTGCTGAGAAATGCTGTGACGGTACGTGCGTTTTTTCTTCTGTCATCAATAGTTGTATCCGATGTATACAATATCACTTACCTCCCTTTCGGATATTCTTTTGCCGTTGGTGGTGGGATTGTTGACTACCCGACCGTTAAAATACATGGTAGAAGAACCGCCGCCGTCCAGATTATATGCGTGTACCGCACCCAAGCTTTGCAAAAACTCTGCAAGCTGATACAGGCTAAGCCCCTTGCTTTGGCTTGTTCTTCCGTCGCCAACCACAAAGGCGTAATGATTGGGGCTGTAATAAACAAAAGCGGTACGTGGATTGTTTGCCATGGCTTTGTCCACCTCGTCGGAGGTAGTAACGCTTATTTCTCCGTCTTCCACCAAAGCGGGACCGAAGGACAAAATCTGCATTGCCCCCGCTGTCTTAAGGGCTTCTGCGTCGCCGTGGGCGGCGGCAACAATCTCCGTTCTGCCGTCGGAATATATAACCAAGGACTCGTCATCGCTGTAGCCGTCAAAGTTACGGTATAAAGTTCCGTTACGAAGCACGCAACCCTCACGGGCGCTGTAATAATCGCCGTTTATGGCAAGTATGGCATCCTTTGCCTCTGCCATTTCCGATGTTTTCTCTTTAATATTCCTACCGTATCTATCGCCTGCAAGGGCGGTTTTAAGCAAAGACGGCCGAGCAAGCACCACATCCGCCACGTAAACGGTAGTGTTGTTTATACGGTGAGTGCTTAGGGTAATTTTAATGTTACCGTCAGCATAAGTATCCTTTGTAACCGATATTTCTTCCGCGTTTGCGGAAAGGTTTGTTTGCCCTTCCGCTGTTGGGTTTACAACTGCAACGCCCTTTTGCGGCAATACATAGATATAAAGCAATGTATATGCCGTAAATACCAATAACAGCACACCGTATATTAGCGAAAATATATATTTTCTCATGTTTTAGTTTCCTTTTTTCTGTTTATATGTAGCCAGAGCATTGCAATCCGAATCGGCCCAAAAGGGCTGAAACGCAATGCTTTTCGGCAAATTTTAATTTTTCGTCCTTGCAATACGGAAAGTATTGCTTCGTCCTTTAACCGCTAACGCTATCGAAATTTCCTCAAAATTCAGCACCTTTTGGGTCTTTCGACTTTTCAGGTGGCAGGTTTTTGTCGATACAAGGAAAAGGCAGAGTGAATTACGTATTCACGAGCATTTTGACACAGCAGCGGCAGATATCCGACCCTGAAAAGCGACTTCGGATTGCAATACTTTGGCTATGAAAGGATAACAGTTCTTTATTAAAACGTCCTTAACGGCAAGCGGCAATTTATGTAATATTTTACTATGCACATTCGGTTGACAAAACAAGACAAAATGTGCTATAATATTTTGATAATTAAATGGAGGAGTTTGCCGTTTGTATTTTATGCGGCAATTGCTATATGACTTATCTGCTTGGTATTGATATTGGCTCTACTACCGCAAAAGCCGTGCTTTTAAAGGACGGCGTTACGGTTTACGAAAAATACGCCCGTCATTTCTCTAAGGTTAGGGAAAAAACGGCGGAGCTTGTTGCGGAAATAGAAAGACTTATCGGTAACGAAAAGCTTAGAGTAGCTATATCCGGCTCGGCAGGGTTGGGGCTTGCGGAAGGCATAGGCATTGCCTTTACCCAAGAGGTTTTTGCGACAGGTGAAGTAGTTAAAAAACTGGTGCCCGATGCTTCCTGTGTTATAGAGCTGGGTGGTGAGGATGCTAAAATTATATTTTTTGACGGCGGTGTTGACGAGCGTATGAACGGCAGCTGTGCAGGCGGCACGGGTGCGTTTATTGATCAGATGGCGACGCTGCTTGACCTTAGCCCCGATGAGATGGACGAGCTTAGCCTTAAACATCAGCGCATATATCCTATAGCCTCCCGTTGCGGAGTATTTGCGAAAACAGATATACAGCCCCTGCTTAACCAAGGCGCTAATAAAGCAGACGTGGCAGCAAGTATATACCAAGCGGTAGTTAACCAGACCATAGCAGGTCTTGCTCAGGGAAGGCGCATAAAGGGCAAGGTGCTGTTTTTGGGTGGCCCTTTGTACTACTGCAAAGGGCTTAGGCAACGGTTTACGGAAACGCTTGGACTTAAGGAAGAGGAAGCTTTGTTTCCGGGTTATGCCCGTTATGCGGTAGCTATGGGGGCGGCGATCTACGCAGAAAAAAGCGGCAGTACCGTTACCGCCGAAGAGCTTTTGAAGAAGATTAAGCAAACCAAAGAAAACGCGGTGTCTGCAAACAGACTGCCTCCTTTGTTTGCGTCACAGGAAGAATACAGAGCGTTTAAGACAAGACACGCACTTTCCACAGTCCCCAAAGCAGACATAAAAGAATACAGTGGCAAGGCGTATCTTGGCATCGACTGCGGCAGTACCACCACAAAGCTTGTACTTATATCCGAAAAACGAGAAATATTATACAGCTACTACGCCTCTAACAAGGGGAATCCTGTTGAGGTGGTGAAGGAAGAGCTGGAAAAAATATACGGGCTTACGGAAGGACGCATCGAAATATGCGGCTGTGCCGTTACAGGCTACGGCGAGGAGCTTATTAAGCACGCCTTCGGCGCAGATGCAGGTGTGGTTGAGACCATTGCCCACTACACGGCGGCAAAGCATTTCTGCCCCGATGTGGATTTTATACTTGACATAGGCGGTCAGGATATAAAATGCTTTAAGATACACGGCGGCGCCATTGACAGCATTATGCTTAACGAAGCTTGCTCCTCGGGCTGTGGGTCCTTTTTGGAGACTTTTGCAAAATCGATGGGCTGCAGTATTGCAGAGTTTGCGGAGAAGGGCATTTTCGGCAACAATCCCGTAAATTTGGGCAGCCGTTGCACCGTATTTATGAACAGTTCTGTTAAGCAGTCCCAAAAAGAGGGGGCGGCTACGGAAGATATATCCGCAGGGCTTTCGGTAAGCGTGGTAAAAAACGCACTTTACAAGGTTATCCGTGCCGCATCCCCCGACGAATTGGGCGAAAAAGTAGTTGTGCAGGGCGGTACATTCCTTAATGATGCGGTGCTTCGCTCCTTTGAAAAAGAGCTGGGTAAAGAGGTTATACGTCCCGACATTGCGGGGCTTATGGGCGCCTTCGGTGCGGCTATATATGCAGAACGTTTCCAAAAGAGCGAACTTATTGACGCAAAGGAGCTTAAGACCTTTGTGCATGAGGCAAAAAGCACGGTGTGCCGCGGCTGTACCAACCATTGCCACCTTACTGTAAACAGTTTCGGCAGCGGTAAACGCTTTATATCCGGCAACCGTTGCGAAAAGGGCGCAGGCGGCGGCGAGAATTATAAGCCACTGCCCAACCTTTACGAGTTCAAGCGCAACTATCTGACTTCACTGCCCCACGGCGACGGCGACAAGGGTGTTATTGGACTACCCTTGGCGCTGGGAATGTTTGAATTGTTACCGCTTTGGAACGGTATTTTTACAAATCTCGGCTTTAAAACCGTGGTATCTGCCCTTTCCACAAGAAGCACCTACGAGAAGGGACAGTTTTCAATACCATCCGACACTGCCTGTTATCCCGCAAAGATAATGCACGGACACATCGAAGAGCTTATAGACGCAGGTGTTGATGCTGTTTTTTACCCCTGCCTTAGCTATAACATAAACGAAAAGGTTTCCGACAACCACTACAACTGTCCGGTGGTTGCTTATTACTCCGAACTTATTCACGGCAATATGGATATAGGCGAGCGTACAAGGTTTTTGTACCCTTATCTTACCGTTAACAATAAAAGAGAGCTTGCCCGTGAGCTTGGAGAGTGCCTTGCGCCCTTCGGCAAGTTCAGCGGTGCAAAGCTGCGCAGTGCTGTAAACAAGGGCTTTAAAGCGTATGATGACTATATGGCGGCGGTTAAAAAAGAGGGGGAAGCGGCGCTTGCAAGGGCAAGAGCTGAAGGGAAGCGCATAATGATACTCAGCGGCAGACCCTACCACATCGACCCCGAGATAAGCCACGGTATAGATCAGCTTGCCAACACCTTAGGTTTTGCAGTGGTAAGTGAGGACAGCGTTTGCCATTTAACACCGCCCCCAAAAAGTGTGGGCGTGCTTAATCAATGGACATACCACGCAAGACTGTACCGTGCCGCCAAATACGCCACGGAAAACAAAGATACGGAGCTGGTACAGCTTGTGTCCTTCGGTTGCGGGGTTGACGCCATAACCACCGATGAGGTACGAGCCATACTTGAAAACGGCGGTAAATACTATACGCAACTGAAAATTGACGAGATAACCAATTTGGGCGCAGTTAAAATAAGGCTTAGAAGCCTTATCGGTGCGTTGGAGGAAAAGGAGGCGAAGGGCAAAAAATGATGAGCAGTTATGTTGAGTTTACCGAAGAAATGAAGAAGGACTACACCATACTTGCACCTAACATGTTGCCGCTTCAGCTTTCCTTGGTTGCAAACGTGCTTAGAAGCGAGGGATACAAGGTGGAGCTTTTGGAAAACAGCGGCCCCCGGATACCCGAAACAGGACTTAAATACACCCATAACGATACCTGTTATCCTGCAATTTTGGTTATAGGTCAGTTTATGGATGCCTTGCTTTCGGGCAAGTACGACCTTGACAAGGTCGCACTTATATATTTCCAGACGGGCGGCGGTTGCCGTGCCTCCAACTACATATCCCTTATTCGAAAAGCACTTAAAAACGCAGGGCTTGGACATATACCCGTTATATCCTTCAGCTTCGCCGGTCTTGAAAAGCACAGCGGATTTAAGCTTTCGGTGTCTGCGCTGCACAGGATAATTTACGCAGTTTTATACGGCGACATACTGTTTTTGCTTAGAAACCAATGCAAGCCCTATGAGCTTGAAAAGGGCACCGCACAGGCTATGGCAGACAGATACTGCACCCTGCTTGAGGAGAAGATGCGTACGGACGGAGTTTCTTTTAAAAAATTCAAAGCAAACTGCCGTATGATATTGGATGCCTTTGCATCCATTCCCCGCAGTACGAAAAAAAAGGTGCAGGTTGGAATAGTGGGCGAGATATATGTTAAGTTTTCGCCACTTGGCAACAATAATTTAGAACAGCTGTTGGTTGATAACGGCGCAGAGGTAACCATACCCGGTTTGCTTGACTTTTTCCTGTACTGCATTTACAACAACATTACGGATTACAAGCTGTACCGCAGAGGGAGGCTTAAATATCCCGTGCTTAAATTTGTTTACAACTTTCTTATAAAAAAGCAGCAGGAAATTATCGACCTTATAAAGGAGCACGGCGTTTTCCGTGCACCCGGCTCTTTTGCGCGCACGGCAGAGCTTATTAAAAGCTATATGAGCCATGGCTGTAAAATGGGTGAAGGGTGGCTGTTACCTGCGGAAATGTTGGAGCTGGCAGACAGTGGTGTTAAAAACATAGTGTGCACCCAACCCTTCGGATGTTTGCCCAACCACATTTGCGGTAAAGGGATGATGAAGCCCATTAAAGACCGCAACCCTGACATTAATATTGTAGCTATTGACTACGACGCAAGCGCATCCAAGGTCAACCAGGAAAACAGAATAAAGCTTATGCTTGCAAACGCCGTAGAGGAAGAAGAAAAAGTGCTTGCAACTGTTTAAGCAATAATAACAGCTGACAACCCTCAGCTGTTATTTTTTGTGCATTTTTACCAAAACCCCATTGACAAACACCGTTTTAATATGTTAAAATTTAAGATAGATTGTTTTGGAGGTACGCAATAATGAAAAAGTGTTTGTTGGCTTTGGCTCTTGTCATTACAATTTTACTTTCTGCGCTGTGTATTCAGATACCTGCCGCCGCGGCAGATGCTGATTATATACCTAATATTTTGGAGTACGGAAATTACAGCTCCTCTACCAAATTCGTTATAACCTCGTATCACGGCATGGTAGAGTTTTCTGCTTTGGCAGGCACCACCAATTTCAAAGGCAAAACCATATATTTGGGCTGTGACGTGGACATGTCTTTGGGCAGCTATACCCCTTTTACCTCTTTCTCCGGCACCTTTGACGGACAGGGCTATGCCCTTAAATCCATCAAGATCAGCAAAACCGATGTCCAATCAGGTGTGTTTGGCACCATAAACGCCACAGGCACGGTTAAAAATCTGGGCGTAGAGGGCGGAACAATGACATTGACATCCTCCTCCGATTCTTACCGTCTTGGCAGTATAGCAGGGGTTAACAAAGGCAAAATAGAGCGTTGCTACAGCACCGCCTCCCTTACAATAAAGAAGGGTGGCACGGTTACCGACCTTTCCGTAGGCGGTATTGTAGGAGCTTGTATTACCAGCGGCACTATTAAGGACTGTTACTTTGCAGGCTACGCAAAGGGCGTTGACCATGCTTCGGGCATTTGCGACTGGGGGCAGGGACATAACGAGGGCTATATTGCCTCCTTGACCAACTGCTACAGCATTGGCGAGCTGGTGGCAACCGAATGCTTCGGTCTTACAAGATACAGCGGCTCTACTTTGGAGGCTAACTACGCCAACGCCATAACCAACTGCTATTATTTAAGCGACTATAAAGACGTAAGCTTTACGGATACGGATGTTTCCATAAGCAAAACCAATTTGGGCACCGGCAAGCTGGCTTACCTGCTTGACGGCGGCGACACAGCCTCCACAAGGACAAGAGTTTGGCACCAAGGTGAACTTTTTCCCGAACTTTCGGGCGATAAGGCCATAGGCACTTATAAACTCACCCTTAAATACACGGCAAACGGCACTTCCGCAAGCGTTACCACCTACAAAAATGCCGGCGCTACTGTTTCCTTAGGCAACATCACCGCAACACTAAGCTCCTCCGGTAACGTGACAGGCAACGTGTTTACAATG
>JAZSIW010000086.1:0-2089 GCA_045534025.1 Eubacteriales bacterium
ACACAACAGCTTTTTTGCTTTATGCTTATAAGACCTTCAATATTAATGCGCACATAGCTTTTTTGTTTTGTTTTCAACCATTACATAAACAGCACGGTGTGTTTTTTATTAACAGTTCCGTCCTTATCAAATGCGTCGACGTTGTTATCTAATACGTTTTGCGGGCTTACATGGTATCTTCTTCCGATTTCCCATGCAGTCTCACCAAGGCTTGGATAATAAATTACAACAGGTTTTAAGTCGCTGTCATCATCTTCAAGCTTGCTTATTTCTGCTTCGGTAATGGCGTATAACGCACTTTTTTTATAAGCTGTACAATAAAGCTCACCGGTGGCTTTAAGCTTTATTTTGCTGTTTTCTACAGTCTCCGCTTCAATTTTGCACAACACGGCACTTGCTTTGATTTTGCTGTTGCTTCCAAAGCAGCAACGCGGCAACTCTTCTTCAAAAGGAATGCTGAAGTCTTGGGTGTAAAATCCGTTTTCGTCCCTTCCCAAAATATTAAGCATAAGATTTCCCTTTACACGTGTACCGCTTTCCTCGGCAAGAGCCTCCGTTACATACAGAACCCCGTCTGTGTCCAGGCATTCAATAAGTGGAATGTCCTGTGCTTCCAATCGCCTTTCTATGCTAAATTTATGTGTTGGTAACAGTTCGGCTTGCTCAAAACCAATATTTTCACCTTTGACTGTGCATTCGTATTCTTCAAAATACATATCGGTGGGCACGTCAACGCCGCCGTTTTTAAGTAAATTCACGCACGCTGTGGCGTTGGCGCTCATAACTACAATACGGTATTCGCCGTAATTGTCTTGCTCTTTCATCACCTCGCATCCGCCGCACAGTATTTCAGCAACACATTCGCAGTCTTCTGTAATTGTTTCGTCATCGATTACAACTCCTGTCGCAAAATTGCGTTCCATAAGCTTTACGGGTCCGTTTTCTTCCTCGTATAAACACTTGAAAACGCCGTTACTTCTCAGTGTGGCGGTCCCCTCGGAAACTATGATTTCCGGCGGTAAAAAATGCAACGTAGCGTAAATTATATCGTAGATGGGCTCTTCCCCTTCTAAAGAAAAGCTTTCCTCTAAGTTGAAATCCTTGCGTATTTGCGGTACACAATGGCTGAAGTGCTGCGTTTCTGTTTTAAAAAATGCCCCTTTGCTGTCTTCCATAGAAACTATGGGCACACTTTGCATTGCTTTTATATCCATGTGTATATCGGCCCTGCATTTAAGAACAAATCGCCGCGGATTAAGGGTTTTGCAGCTTACATAGCTGCATCGGCAATTGGTATTCGCAAAGCATTCGCCTTTGGGCAAATCGCCCACATCAAAACGCTGTATAAAATCTGCCGTGTATTTTTCGTTTTTAAGTTTGCCTTTATAGTCGGACTCATACAGCAAAGAAAACACGGCTTTACCCTTGATTTCTGCTTTATTTCCGTTTATAACCGTTTCTTCGGGTATAACATTTGCCTCTGTGCGTATTATTCTGTTTATTCCCGGCAAATAGTCAGCTAAATTGCATTCAAGTTCAATATCCTTATCTGCGCCGGTTTCCAAAATGGTGCGTGGTAGCTGTATTGTGGCGGTTTCCGCTTTCATTAATACCTTCTCCTTCGTATGTTTTTTATTAAATTCTATGCGCTTTGGGGCGCTTAAATACCTTTTAACAAAAAACAAGCTGTAGCGTATTATAAGATATGGAGGTAAGGTGTATGTGCATTAGGAATCGACTGTGTGCCGCTTGCGCTTGCGCTTTTGGTGTGGGAGTGATACTTACTTGCCTGTTACCCTTGGGAGTGTTGGTCTGCGTGCAGGGAGCGGTAATTTTAAGCTTGGGCGTACTTGCTGTCCGCCGCTAAGGAGGTGTTTGCCATAAAGGTCTATATTTTCAAATCGCCTGCTATACTAAAGCCGATACTTAGAAAGTTTTTTAAGGTTAAAAAATCAAAGTAAAAAATCCGCCCGTTTTCGAGCGGATTCAAGCTGATGACAAACCTTGACATCAGCTTGGCAGACTGCAGAGAAAGAGTGCAGACAAGACGAACCGAGGCGAAAAAACACCCCATTGCTCACTTTGTTCG
>JAZSIW010000161.1:0-5953 GCA_045534025.1 Eubacteriales bacterium
ATATTAGGACAACTCCTTGGCTCACAGAACGACATGGCTACGATCCGACTTCACTGCATTCGCAACGGGGACCCCAAGATGATAAAGCACTATTTCCGTTCACTCGCGTCTTTTTCGCCACTCCGTGGCACTTACGGAAACTAAGGTGTATACTATGCGGCACCTGTCTGCATAAAATACGAGGATTTGCATTATTTAATAACAAACTTAAGGTGAAGGCAAATTGTCTTCACCTTTTTTTGCAAAAAACGGTGCTTTATCCGTATAATAGGTGTAAGGTACCTTAGACAACAGGCAGAAAGGAGGAGGGCTTAGCTTGTACAATGAAATAGAACAAAGCAGTGAGGAGCTTTACGAGCGTTTCAGACGCGGTGAAAAAGGGGCGTTTGAGGAGCTTGTTATGCAATACAGGCAGGGACTTACGCTGTTTATCCACCGTTATGTTAACGATATGGACACGGCAGAGGACATTGCCGAGGACGTTTTTGTAAAGCTGCTTGTAAAAAAGCCGCCCTATAAAGGAAACGCCTCCTTTAAGACCTGGCTTTTTACCGTTGGTAAAAACCTAAGCCTTGACCTGCTTAGAAGGCGGCGCAGGTACGTCCCCGCGGAAGAGGAAATGCAAACCGCATCCACGGCGGTAGAGGACAGCTTTTTTGAAAGCGAAAGAAAGCGCACTCTGTACCGTGCCCTTAACGCCCTTCCAAAGAAGGAGCGTTTGCTGATGCAACTTATATACCTTGAAGATTTAAGCTATGACCACGCAGAGAAGATACTTGGCGTTTCCAAAAAGAAGCTGTACGCAATGTCACGCAAGGCAAAGGAAACGCTAAGGGAAGAACTTATTAAGGAGGGAACAGAACTGTGAAAGACAGGGAACAGTTTATGGAAAACATTTACGCAAAGAAGGAAAAACGTGACCGAAGCATAAGAAAGCGCATAGTTGCGGCAAGCAGCGGAATGCTTGCGCTGGCGTTGGTGGTAACGGCGGTGGCCCTTGACCCCGAAAGGGCAGGTAACAGCCCCAAGCCCCAGACAAGCGGACCAATCATCCCCACCCATCAATACGACGGTGCGCTTGCAGGAGACAGCACAGAGGGTTCCACACCCGAAAAAGAGCCTCTTGACTTTTTGACCGAGGACGAGGAGCTTATGGAGTATATCCAATCTCCGGGCACCGTAGCCCTTACCGCCCCCATTGACAAGGGCGAGCTTGAGGAGTTTATTAAGGAAAAAGAAGAAAGCGACGGCAAGATCCGCGTTGTAAACACTTACGGGATAATACCGCTTTCGGAAGTGAGCTACGGTGGCAAAGCGTTTACCGAAATTTTTGAAGTAGGCGCCTACGGTTACCGTTTTAAGGACGATAACCACCCCGCATATAACAGATATATCGACGCTTTTGTGGCATGGCGCGGCTCTGACGACTGTCAC
The DNA here is from genome assembly GCA_045534025.1 of Eubacteriales bacterium. Taxonomy (GTDB): domain Bacteria; phylum Bacillota; class Clostridia; order Oscillospirales; family CAG-382; genus SIG636. Next base: position 1,435 of record JAZSIW010000161.1, read on the forward strand.
AACATATATAAAGAGCTTGGCGAAAAAGCACTCGGCGGCGACAGCTACGCCGAAAAGCTTATAATGATGGAGACAAAGGATATGTTTTACGAGCTGGTGTGGAGCAAGGAGCAAAGCGCCGCAGAGCTTGAAGCCCTTGAAGCCGATACCGAGGAGTACCACGAAATATGGGCGGTATATAACGAGAAAGCCGAGGAGGTTTTGCGCACCGAGCTTAAGGATGACCTTGAAAAGCTTGTATCCGACGGTATAGGGCTTTGTTGTACCACCTTAAACGGCGAAACGGTGCTTGTAGGCGTAGTTCCCGCAGAGCAAAGTGAACAGATGAACGAATTTCTTGAAAACAGCTCTTTGGTATGCCGCCTTATTTATTTAAACCCCTCGTCTTTTCAAGTTAACGACGACGGCGAAAGCGTAACAATAGTAACCGTCACAAGCGAAGCGAAGTAACACCCCCATCACTCACTACGTTCGTGACGGGGACCCCGAGAGAATAAAAGTACCATTTTTGTTCGTTCGCACCTCGCGCCGATTAAAATCGGCACTCGCAAAAACTAAAGTGTATTTTCTGCGGCACCTGTCCGCAGAAAATACGAAGTTTCATATAATGTTCGCTTTGTTCGTAGCGCGGGGCCGACAACAAGCAAAGAGGCAGTCTTTAATGGCTGTCTTTTGCTTGTTGACAAGGCTTTTGCATCGTGGTATAATGATTTATAGCGTGCAGAGCGAAAACGAAACGGCAAGCCGAAAGGAGCGCATTGTGAAAAGACTTATATATTTGCTTATCGCCATAAGCTTGATTATTTTCCTTGCCGCCTGCGGCAAAGAGGAGGAGCAAAGCAGCAGCGAGCAAAGCACGGAAAGCGCAACAAGTGAAGACTGCGAAAGCGCAGAGGAAACGAGTGAGGAAAGCTTGTCCTCTGAGGAGGCGAGCGAAGAAAGCGAAAGCACAGAGGAAACAAACGAGGATAGCGCATCCACAGAAGAAACGAGTGAGCAGTCTGAAGAAGAGCCGCTCTATATACAAAGGTACGGCTATAAGCCCCGTAATCTTTACGATATGTTCACCTACGTAAGCGATATGTGGATAAGCGCGGATGGCGAAACCTACGAGTTTGAACACATAAGCGAAGAAGAAAAGGCAGAGTTTAGCGTTGACACCGTTTGGAAGCTGACCGCACCCGAAAGCTTGTTTAGGGGCGGCAGGGACTATGCACTTTGCAATCAAAGCAACGTTTTTGATTTGTTTTACGCCCTCAGCACCCTTGAAAGCGACAACGTGCTTGTAAAAAAGCCTACGGAAGACGACCTTGCCGAGTACGGCTTGGATAAGCCCTACCGCAGCTACGGTTGGAATATATACGGCAGCAGAACTATTACCGTCCACATAACAGAGCCTGACGAAAACGGCGACTTTTACTTATACGGTGAGGAAGGCGTGTGGGGAGGCGGTGTACACTGCGCTCATTATGACGAGGAAACCTTTGGCATAGGCGTGCTTAACGTTGAGGATTTTCCGTATATGTCGTATTCCGAGTTTGCTTTTGCCGATGACAGAGTGATTATAAACGGCGGCAGAGATTATATGGAAAAGATCGTCATAGAGCTTGACGGCGAAACCCACACCGTTGTTTTCCCCAACCCCGAGTTAAGCTCTGACACTCCCACCACTTTTGACGGCAACGTGGTTGTATACCCCAACGACTATTATCTGTGTAATTTCATCACAAACATACGCATCCGCAGCCTGTATAGAGGAACCCCGCCTGAAAAGGCTGCGCTTAGCCTAACCGTAAACCACGACGGCACCGTAACAAAGCTGGACTTTTACCACTTGGACGGGGAATACACCTACTGCACGGTTAATGGCGAAGGCGGCTACTGTGTAGATGATGAGCGGTATGACGAGCTTGTTGAGGGAATACAAATCCTCGCCCGCGGCGAAATAATACCCGACTGAGCATTTGCTGGAGGGGGAAGCATTTAGCTTCGCCCCCCAGCTTTTTGCAAAAAAACTTATATTTTTTATAAAAATACTTAAAATAGGTATTGACAAAGGTGTTAAAGTCTGCTATACTAACGGGGCGGTCGGGGATTTGCCCATGGCGGAATAGCTCAGTTGGCTAGAGCATCCGGTTCATACCCGGCAGGTCGTTGGTTCAAATCCGACTTCCGCTACCAAATAAATCCCTGCACCATGGCCCGTTGGTCAAGCGGTTAAGACACCGCCCTTTCACGGCGGTAACAGGAGTTCGATTCTCCTACGGGTCACCAGAAAAAAGCACTTGCTAATGCAAGTGCTTTTTTCAGTTGTGTCATGGGTTTGGTATGATATCACACGAAACATGTGTAACATATCAAAAGCTGCGCCCTTCGGCTTCGGACGACGAAGGACTAAGTCGATTTTATAAGATTTTATTAACAACTATTGTTTTACTTGATAAGTTTAACCACCTTGCCCAAAACGAGATCTTGAGAAACAGGACCGTGATCTAAATAGCTGTTGGCTATAGCGTAAGTATGAAAGCTATACTTATCATTTTCTTCGTTATAGATTACAGAATGCACTCGATGAAGAACTGCATCTTTGGCTGATATCTTAAAAACAATATCATCTCCTGCTTTTATAGTGGAAAAATCTTCTATCGGCTCATAATAAACTTCGCTTCCAACAAAATAATCAGGTTCCATAGAATGTGATACCACCGTAAACTTTTTGTATCTATTATTCTCAACAGGCTGTTCTTTTGAATCGCAAGCCGAAAAAATCGACGCCAACCCAAGCACAATAAACACCACCGTTAACAGACGTTTCGTTTTTTGCATATATATTCCTCCTCAACTTTTATTTTAACATAGACATACTAACACACTGTATCTTTTTTGTCAACAATCGTAAGACTTTGCCTTCACCCCCCTTGACAAAGCTTGTTCTTTGTGATATCATAGTGATATCACAAAGAAAGTGAGTGAATTATATGAACGAAAAAGCTACAGAAAAAGTATTGACCAACAAAAAACACGGGATGAGAGTACTTTTGCTTACCCTGTTTTTGTATCTTGCCGCAACGGGTATGGTAATTGCAGGCGTATTGCTTGAGCTGTTGCCCCTTACCGTTGTTGGCATAGCCTACCTTGCCCTTGGTTGGCTGGTATTGCCCGGTCTTAAGGTTTTAAAGCCGCAGGAAGCGCTTGTGCTTACCCTTTTCGGCAAATACATAGGCACCATTAAGGACGCGGGCTTCTATTGGGTAAACCCCTTCTGCACCGCAGTTAACCCTGCCGCATCCACCAAGCTTAACCAAAGCGGTGATGTCAGCACTCCCAAGCCCACCTCTACCCTTAACGGTCAGCAGATAGAGATAGGTGTCAGCAGAAAGGTGTCCCTTAAAATAATGACACTTTCCAACAACAAGCAGAAGATAAATGACTGCCTGGGCAACCCTGTGGAGATAGGTATTGCCGTTACCTGGCGTGTTGTGGATACGGCAAAGGCTGTATTCAATGTGGATAACTACAAGGAATACCTCTCCCTTCAATGCGACAGCGCACTGCGTAACATAGTACGCCTTTACCCCTACGACGTTTCTCCCAACGTGGACACTACCGGCGACGGTATAGCAGACGAGGGCAGTTTGCGTGGCAGCAGCGAGGTTGTTGCGGCACGTATCCGTGACGAAATACAGGCGCGTGTTGAGGAAGCAGGCCTTGAAATAGTGGAAGCACGCATAACCTACCTTGCATACGCACCCGAGATTGCGGCTGTAATGCTTCAGCGCCAGCAGGCGTCTGCCATTGTTGACGCCCGCAAGCTTATTGTGGACGGTGCTGTCGGCATGGTAGAGATGGCGCTGGAAAGCCTTAGCAGCAAGGGCGTTGTTGACCTTGACGAAGAGCGCAAGGCGGCAATGGTATCCAACCTGCTTGTTGTGCTTTGCGGCAACAAGGACGCACAGCCCGTTGTTAACAGCGGCAGTCTGTATTAATGCCCTATGGAAGAAAAGACAAAAAAGCAAATTCCCCTGCGCCTTTCCCCAAAGTTGTATAACGCTGTTGCCGCTTGGGCGGAGGATGATTTTCGCTCGGTCAACGGGCAGATAGAGTATTTGCTTTCGGAATGCGTAAAGCAACGGAAGAAGAACGGCAAATACGTAGGTGAAGATATAGACGCACCCTTGGATATTGACATACAGTAATAAAAAAGTGACTGTCTTTAAGAGTCGTACAGTTAAGGAAAGTAAAAAGGCTGTGTAGAAAATTTCTACACAGCCTTTTTAATTTTGTCTTATACCGTAACAAGCAGTGAAAATGTACGGCACATTTTCCAATTTTAGGGAACCTAAAACCCTTTTCTCAACAAATATCATCTATTCGATAAATTGGAATTTACTTAATTCTTCGCATTTTTTTACTTACCTGCTTCGCAAGAAGATACAGCAGATACCCAATGATGAAACCTAACGAATTTAATAACAAATCATCAATATCGGATACTCTGTCATAAAAGGGAAGCTGTAAA
>JAZSIW010000146.1:0-12556 GCA_045534025.1 Eubacteriales bacterium
GCCGTCTGTTACTTTTACCAAAGGGTACCACCGCCAAAACACCTGTACGCACCTTGTCCCTTAAATCCTCGGGAAGTTCGTAGGTATACGCCTTATCGTAAGCAACGGTAGTATCCAGCAGATACACCTGACAAAGCAACATAATTATTCTACTATTACGCTGAAGTCGCCTTTTTGGAATCTGTTTACAGCAAGACTTACTGCCTTTTCGTTAGGGTCTTCGTCTGCATAGCTTTTATCAAATTCACGGCGAAGTTCACCGTATTCGTCTTCTTCGTTCTGCTTATAGGTTATATAGCGTGCGCCCTTTGCGGCAGCAATAACCAGCATATAACGGTTAACGTCGTTGTTTGTTAAATCCTGAACGGAAGGGTAAAGCATATCTGTTGTCCTCTCTTTATAAAAAGTAATGTTTAACTAAATTACACAGCCTTTTTTTCGGTGACTGCTTTGTGTATCTGCGCCGCCGCTTTTTCGGGTGCGCCGTCTTCGTTAACTACAACCACATCGTAGGTAGAAGCAAGTTTCATCTCTTCCCTTGCTTTGTTAAGCCGCTTTTCTATTGTAGCGGCATCCTCTGTCCCTCTGCCTACAAGTCTGTTTTCCAAATCCTCCATACTGGGGGGAGCTATGAACACGGAAAGCGCATGGGGCATAAGCGCTTTTATGTTTGCGGCGCCTTCGGTTTCTTTCTCCAAAACCACGTTTACGCCCTTATTAAGCTGACTTTCTACAAAAGCACGGGGAGTACCGTAATAATTGTCGCAATACAGGGTATGCTCCAATATCTTGCCTTCTGCAAGCCACGTCTCAAACTCTTCCCTGCTTATAAAAAAGTAGCTTACGCCGTGTATCTCTCCCTCTCTGGGGTTTCTGGTGGTTGCGGAAACGGAATAGCTGTATTCCTTATTCTCCAGCAAATATTTAAGCACCGTACCTTTGCCGCAACCGGAAGGACCGGACACTATAAGTAAAACACCTTTTGACATTACTGCCCCATCCTTTCCTGTATTGTCTCCGGACTTTCGGCGGAAAGTACCGTATGCTCGCTATCCGTAACGATATCAGCCTTGGTCTTTTTACCGCAGCTTACATCTATAACTCTGCCTAAGTTTTTGGCGTCCTGCACTATGCGGCGCACGGGTAAAGAATCCGGCGAAAGCACCGCCACAATGCGCCCTGCGGAAACAAAGCTTCCGCCGCCCACATCAATAAGCTTCATATAACGCACCTTATTCCAAATTCTGTATTTGTTCTCTTATCTTTTCTATCTCGCTCTTTGCGTCGATAACGCAACGGGCTATCTCCACATCCTGAGACTTAGAGCCGATGGTGTTGACCTCCCGGTTTATCTCCTGTACCAAAAAGTCAAGCTTTCTGCCCACGGCACCGCCGCCTGCAAGTATAGTCTCCAGCTGGCTGAAGTGACTGCCTAGTCTTGCAAGCTCTTCGTTTATATCCGCTTTGTCGGCAAATATTGCACACTCGGTAAGCAGTCTGCCCTCATCTGGGTTTACACCCTCAAGCAGTTCTTTAATGCGACTTAGCATCTTTTCCTTTGCCGCCGCAACAGCCAGAGGTGCACGGGCTTGTATCTTGGCGCGAAGCTCTGCCGTCATAGCGGCGTGCTCCTTAATATCTGCCACAAGCTTTTCGCCCTCAGTGGCACGCATAGCGCAAAATGCATCCAACGCTTTTTCCGCCACGGGCTTTATAAGCGCCCAAGCCTGCTCCATATCCTCGTCAACACGGGTAACGTTAAACACCTCGGACCTGGAGCTTACCATAGACAGGGTAACCTCACCCTTTACGCCGTATTCCTGGGAAACACGGTTCATAACGCCCAAATAAGCCTCCAAGTAGTCCTTGTTAAGGCTTAGTGTTGTGGTATCCCCTTCAGGATTATTTACGGAAAGATAAACGTCTACCTTACCTCTGGAAATGCGGGAAGAAACAAGCTGTTTAACACGCTCCTCCAAAGGGGTATAAAGTCTGCCTATCTTAATGTTTATATCAAGGTAACGGCTGTTAACCGATTTTATCTCAAAACAAATGTCCTTGCCTTCGCAAAGCTCACGGCATCTGCCGTAGCCCGTCATGCTTAACGCCATTTGCACATTCCTCCCCAAATAATTATCGTAATATTATATCACAGCAGCACCCTTACTGTCAAGTATTTCACTTCCGTTTACGAAGCAGTATATGCCCGAACTGCTGTATTATCATATCCACAGCCACGTCCACACAAACCGTGACAAAAGCCACCGCAAGGTAGGCTATAGGGCTGTAGGTAAAGTCCATATTTGTAAGTCCGAATACGTTCAGGGACACAAATATCATTGCTGTATAAGCCAAGCAGGAAAAAGCGATTTTTACAAGCCATTGCAAAGCCCTGCCAAGACTGCGCTGACACTCCACCTTAACGATTGGATAAAGTCCGCCGTAAAACATGTACAAAACCGCAGGCAGTCTATTGTGCAAAAGCAACAGTGCCAAGGTCGCTGTGGCAAAATACAAAAGCAAACTGCTTCCCCTGCCCCAACGAAGTCTTACGGCAAGCACGGCAAAGCCTGCCAAAAAAGCGGTGGTCAGATCCAATGGCTCGAAAACAGCGCCCAAAAGAAGCACTATTATACTTAGTGCCGCAAGCATACCGCACTCTGCCACTCTTTTTGTTCTTTTCATAAGCTACCTGCAATTACAGCACAGCTCCATACACATAAGACCCATACAGATATCACAGCCGGAACAGCCCGTGCTGTGCACGGTTCTGCCGCCGCTGTAAGGGCTGTATACGTTACGTGTAAGCATGCTGTATGCGTTTCTGTATTCAGCATTGTCAGGGTCCATATCACAGGCACGACGTATGTAATCGGTTCCGTCAAGCAAATAGCCTTTTTTAACAAGAACCGTACCTTTAAGGAAGAACCATTCTGCATTCCTTTCGCTTACGGGCTTCATATCCAAGTATCTGCCCGCCTCGGTATAACGCCCCTGCGTTATAAGGTTGCGGATACGGTTATATTCACTGCTGCCGCTGTAGGAGCCGCCATAGCTGCTACTGCTACCGCTGCTGCCGCTGTCACTGCGCTTGTTACGTATGCTGTCGTAGGCGGCATTTATCTCCCTCATTTTTTCTGCCGCCAAGTTCTTTAAGGGATTACTGTCGTCAAAATTGTCGGGGTGATATTTTTTGGCAAGGTTGCGGTAAGCCTTTTTTACTTCTTCTTCCGTAGCGTTTTCCGAAACGCCAAGTACTGTATAAGGATTTTTCATTAAAGCAAATTACCTTTCAAAAAATGCGAGAAGAGGGCGGCTTTTTATTCCAAATAATCCCTAAGCTTCTTGGAACGGCTGGGATGACGGAGCTTACGAAGCGCCTTTGCCTCTATCTGACGGATACGCTCTCTTGTAATGTCAAACGCCTTACCGACTTCTTCCAATGTACGGGGTCTGCCGTCCTCAAGACCGAAGCGGAGCTTAAGCACGTTTTCTTCTCTGGGTGTAAGAGTGTGAAGCACCTCTAAAAGCTGTTCACGAAGCATTGTATAGGAAGCGGCGTCGGCAGGTGCGGGAGTGTTATCATCCGCAATAAAGTCACCCAAGTGGCTGTCTTCTTCTTCACCTATAGGCATTTCCAAAGACACGGGCTCTTGAGCTATTTTAAGGATTTCCCTTACCTTTTCAACAGGCATATTTATCTCTTCGGCTATCTCGTCCGCAGTAGCGTCCCTGCCCAGGTCCTGAAGAAGCTGACGGGAAACACGAAGCACTTTATTGATGGTTTCCACCATGTGAACGGGGATACGGATAGTTCTTGCCTGATCTGCTATTGCACGGGTAATGGCCTGACGAATCCACCAAGTAGCGTAGGTGGAGAACTTATAGCCCTTGTTATAGTCAAATTTTTCAACCGCACGCATAAGACCCAGGTTGCCCTCCTGTATAAGGTCAAGGAAGAACATACCGCGGTTTACGTAGCGCTTTGCTATACTTACAACAAGACGAAGGTTAGCCTCTACAAGCTGTTGCTTTGCCATAGTGTCGCCTGCCGCCATCTTGCAAGCCAGCTCCAGCTCTTTATCTGCGGAAAGAAGAGGAACCTTACCGATCTCCTTCAAATACATACGAACGGGGTCGTCCATGGGGAGGCCGTCCTTGGACAAAAGCTCGTCCACATCCTCCTGGCACTTTTCAAGATCTTCCGCCTCTTCGTCCACGTCCTCAAAGATGCTGTTTTCGTGGTCGTTTACTATCTCTATACCTTTAGCTTCAAATTCCGCAACAAGCTTTTCAAAAAGCTCTATGGTGCAGTCTGCACCGTCAAGCATATCCAAAAATTCGCCCGATGTGAGGGTGCTTTTTTCATCAACCAAGTTCATATTAACCATAGGTTCAGGCGTTTTTGCGGTCTTTGTTTCTTTGTTTTCCATATTCTATTTATCCTCCGAAGATTTCTTTTTTTCCTTAAGTTTAGCTATATATTCTTCCAATGCGGCGGCACCTCTTTCCGTAACATCCGCATCATAATCCAATTTCAGCTTCTCACGCTCAAGGGCTTGTATACACGCCGCAAGCGCAGAAGGACTGTTATCGTTTACTGCCTGCCTTGATGCAAGCATGCCCGTAACCCGTGACAGCTCCTCAGACGTAAGCACACCGTCCTTTGACAGTACAGGCTCTCTGCCTGCCGCAAAATCCTCGGCATACAGCCTAAAGACCTTTGCCGAAAACTCCGTAACAAAGCTGTTTTCCGTAAGCTTTTCCGCCACCGGCGGATACAGCTCCGGTTTGAACAGCAGCATACCCAAAAGTCTCTCCTCTATCATAACCGCTGCGGGCAGTTTTACACGGTCGCGGTTGACCTTGTCCCCGAAGCCCAGAGCGTTTTGCATCTCTCTGCCGGCTTCTTCTTTTTTGCCTCGCTTTGCGGCAATCACAAGCTTGCGCTCCACACTCTCCAGCGCTGCAGAAAGGCTAACGCCGCAAATCTCGCCTATACGGGCTGCGCAAATCTCCCTCTCCGCCTTGCCGCCGAGGGTTGCGGCATAGGCACACATACGGTCAAAGGCTCTCAGTTTTTCTTCCGGCAAGCTCATATTAAAGCCCTCCGCTATTTCTTTTAGCCTGTAGTCCATCTGCCCCGTAGAGCCTTTTATAACCCTACGAAAGGCTTCTGCGCCAAACTGCTTGATATATTCGTCAGGGTCTTTGGTGTCCCCCAAGTCCAAAATCTTAGCGCCGACGCCCACCTCGCTAAGCAATTTTATCCCCTTAAGGGTGGCGTTTTTGCCAGCGCCGTCGCTGTCATAGGACAGATACACGGTTTTTGCGTGCCGTGCTATAAGCCGTGCCTGTTCCGCCGTTATGGCTGTACCCAAAGTGGCAACGGCATTACCGAAGCCTGCCTGATGCAAAGCCACAGCATCCATACAGCCCTCACACATAATAAGGGTGTCCTCGCCCGAATTCTTTGCCATATTAAGCCCGAACACAAACTTGCTTTTCTTAAAACCCGGTGTGTCCGAGGTGTTTACATACTTCCTGTCATCCGCTTCATTAAGCCTTCGGGCGGAAAAGCCCAACACGTCGCCGTTTACATCTATAAGCGGAAATGCTATTCTGTTGCGGAATATATCGTACAGCCCACCGTTTTTGCCTCTGCGGCAAAGAAAAGCTGCCTCCAGCTCCTCCACGGTAAAGCCCTGTGCCGTCAGATGTTTGGCAAGCATATCCCAACTGTCCGGCGCAAAGCCTATACCAAAGCGACGCACCGTCAGCTTGCTTAAGGCGCGTTTTTCCAAATAGTCTCTTGCCCCTTGCCCTATGGGCTCGTTAAGGCATTTGTGAAAAAACCTTGCCGCCTCTGTAGTTGCGGCAATAACACGGTCACGGCGGACACGGTTTACGTGTTTTTCCTCTGTATCCTCAACCTGCAATCCCACACGGTTTGCAAGATGCTCTACCGCTTCCCTGTAGGAAAAACCACCCATTGCCATGGTAAAGCTTACCGCATCGCCCCCTGCACCGCAACCGAAGCAGTAATAACTGCGGGTTTTGGGGAACACCGTAAAGGACGGCGTCTTTTCGTTATGAAAGGGACAAAGCCCTATCATAACACTGCTTGCACGCTTTAGCGCAACGTATTGGGAAACTATATCAACTATATCGTTTCTATCTTTTATTTCTTCCAAAAATCCCGGGGAAAAAGCCATTTACTGCTCCCTTCCGCGCCCTAAATGCTCCACACCTTGGGCACGTATATTTCCTCAAAAGTGGAAATAGCATATCTGTCCGTCATTGCGGCGATATGGTCACATATACATCTTTCCGCACCGTCCCTCTCTATCATCATCCTGTTTTCAGGCGGTAACAGCTGCGGATTTTTCTTATAATGCTCAAATAAATACTCTATAAGCAAGGCAACCTTGCTGTCCTCGCTTTTGGCAAGGGGGCTGGTATACACCTTGTCAAACATAAACGCCCTTAGCGCCATCATTGCGGACCCGTAAGGTTCCACCATACAAATGTCACCGTCAGTGCCGCCTGCTATAACCGCCGACACCATAGTAGTTATGCGCTTGCTGTGGGTATCCCCAAGCAAGTCGCTTAAATCCTTTGGAATATCCTCGGGTATAAGCAGTCCTGCACGGAATGCGTCATCTATATCGTGGTTTATGTAGGCTATGCGGTCGGCAAACTTTACAAGCTGACCTTCCAATGTTGCCGCCTTCATTTTGCCTGAATGGTTAAGGATGCCGTCACGAACCTCGGCGGTAAGGTTAAGACCTGCCCCGTCGTTTTCCAGCACGTCCACCACTCTAAGGCTTTGCTCGTAATGGCGAAAGCCGCCTTCCATAATTTCGTCAAGGGCACGCTCGCCGCTGTGACCGAAGGGGGTATGCCCCAAATCGTGTCCCAGCGCTGCCGCCTCCGTCAAATCCTCGTTAAGGCGCAGGGCACGGGCAATGGTGCGTGCTATTTGAACCACTTCAAGAGTGTGGGTTAGGCGTGTGCGGTAATGGTCGTCCTTGGGGTCGATAAACACCTGCATTTTATGCATAAGCCTGCGGAAGGACTTGCTATGGGTTATCCTATCCCTGTCACGCTGAAATTCCGTCCTTACAGGGCACGGCTCGGCATAACGAAGTCTGCCTGCAGTGGCAGAGGTTTTAAACGCACGCCCGCAAAGCTGGGTTTCTTCCATAAGCAAGGTCATATTTTTAGAATCCAACACGACGCACCTGCCTTTTTTAGTCTGATTATGGGCATAATAACCCTTTACTTTAGATAATATACGCCAAAAAAATAAATTCTCCTTTAATTTTTTTAATTTTTTATTATAACTAATGTAAAAAAGCAAAAAAAGCTATTGCCAAAACAGCAGTTTTGTGATAAACTGAAAAGAAAGGTGGCGAGGTATTTTTGTTTGGATATGTAAAACCCCTTACGGCAGAGCTGCTTGTTAAGGAGTATAACCTTTACAAGGCTATATACTGCGGTCTGTGCCGCACGGGCGGAAAACGCATATCACGCCTTACACGGCTGTTTCTAAGCTATGACTTTACGGCGCTTGCCGCCCTTAGGATAGCTTTGGAGGGCGCGGAGCCAAAGCTTTGCAAAAAGCTTTGCCTTTACTCTATGAAAAAGAAGCCTGCCCTTGACTGTGATGAGGTCTTTACCTATACCGCCGCCGCTTTTGCCTGTCTTGGATACTGCAAGGCGGAGGATGATGTTCTGGACGAAAAGGGCTTTTCACGTTTGAAAAAGCTTGCGGTCCGCCCCCTTTTTAAGCGGATGAACAAAAAGGCGGCAAAGCTTTATCCCGACCTGTACGAAAAGGTAAAGGTACACCTTGCGGAGCTTGCGGAACTTGAAGGGGACAGCGAGCCCCACACCCTTGACAGCTATGCGGACGGTGCGGCAAAGGCTTTGGCGGTCATCGCCTCCTACGGACTTAAAGATACCGCTTACGCCATAGCATACGAGGCAGGATACCACATAGGCAGGTACATATACATAATTGACGCTGTTGACGACCTTAAGGCAGACAGCGAAAAGGGGCGGTTCAACCCCCTTGTGCGCCATTACGGAAGCTACGAGAACGCAGTGGCAAGGACCGATGAAATCGCACAGACCCTACGTGCAAGCGGCGTACGCTTTTCTGCGGCGGTTGGCTTGGCGGAGGCTTCGGTCTACACGGATATATTGCAAAATATTGCACGCTACGGTATGGAAAACACCGTTGGTGATATTTATGATAAATACGCATACACTCGAAAGGAAAGCGAAGAATTATGAAGAAACAGCTTGAGGAGATACTTACAAAAGCTTTGTCCGAGGTGGACACAGCGGTAGACGAACCCAGCCTTAAAGCGGCACAGGTTGCTTATCTGGGCAAAAAGGGTGCGCTTACTGCTATTCTCAGAGGCATGGGCGGTTTAAGCCCCGAAGAAAGACCTGTTATAGGTGCACTTGCAAACGAAGTGCGCACACAAATAGAAACTGCTATTGACGCAAAGCTCGGCGAGATAAAGGCAAAAGAGCTTGAGGCACGTCTGGCAAAGGAAAAGGTAGACGTTACCCTGCCTGCTAACAGCAAAAAGCCCGGCAGACTTCATCCCCTTTCTCAGGTGGAAAAGGACTTGTCCGATATATTCGTAGGTATGGGCTTTACCATTGCGGAAGGTCCCGAGGTTGAGCTGGCGTACAACAACTTTGACGCACTTAACGCTCCCGCAGACCACCCCTCCAGAGATTTTCAGGACACGTTCTATATCTCTCCCGAAGTGCTTTTGCGTACACAGACCTCTCCCGTACAGATAAGAGCAATGCAGGGCAAACAGCCCCCTATACGCATTATCTCCCCCGGCAGAGTTTACCGTTGTGACGAGGTTGACGGCACCCACTCCCCTATGTTCCACCAGCTTGAAGGTCTTGTTGTGGGCAAGGACATAAGCCTTGGCGACCTTAAGGGCACACTTGAACAGTTTGCGAAGATTTATTTCGGCGAAGAAACACGTACCCGTTTCCGCCCCCATAACTTCCCCTTTACCGAGCCTTCTGCGGAAGTGGACGTTAGTTGCTTTGTATGCGGCGGCAAGGGTTGCCGTTTGTGCAAGGGCGAAGGTTGGATTGAGATTTTGGGCGCAGGTATGGTACACCCTCACGTACTTGAAAACTGCGGCATTGACCCTGAGGTTTACAGCGGCTTTGCCTTTGGCGTTGGTCTTGAACGTGTTGTTATGATAAAATACGGCATCGACGATATGCGTCATCTTTACGAAAACGATTTGCGCTTCCTGTCGCAGTTTTAAGGGAGGTTAGGATTATGAAGGTTTCACTTAATTGGATAAAAGACTATGTAGATATAGGTATCAGCGCAAAAGAGTTAGCTGATATTATGACCTATACGGGCACAAAGGCTGAAAGCTGGGAGACTTTGCCCGAGAATTTGCAGAACATTGTTGTGGGCACCGTGCTTTCCACCGAAAAGCACCCTGATGCGGACAGACTTACCGTGTGCCAAATTGACGTCGGTGCAGAAAACCCCGTACAGATAATTACCGCCGCTACCAACGTAACGGCAGGTGTTAAGGTTCCCGTTTGTCTTGACGGCGCCATACTTTTTGACGGCACCAAGATTAAGAAGGGCAAACTTAGAGGGCTTCCCTCCGAAGGTATGCTTTGCTCTATACACGAGCTTGGCCTTACCCTTAACGACTTCCCCTATGCGGAAGACGACGGCATCTTCCTCATACAGGAAGAGTGCTTTAACGGGCAGGATATCCGTGACGCACTTAATATGCGTGACGAGGTTATTGACTTTGAGCTTACATTTAACCGTCCCGACTGTTTGGGCTTTATAGGCATTGCAAGAGAAGCGGCTGCGTCCATCGGCAGGCCCTTCAAGCTTAACGCACCCAGATACACCCCCTCCCCCGCCGCAGGCAAAGTTGATGACTATATAAGCGTTGAAGTACGCAACACCAAGCTTTGCCCCCGTTATTCTGCGGCAGTTGTTACCAACGTTAAGATAGAGCCCAGCCCCCTTTGGCTGAGAGCAAGACTTAAGGCGGCAGGCGTACGTCCCATAAACAATATCGTAGATATAACCAACTACGTAATGCTTGAGTACGGTCAGCCTATGCACGCATTCGACTACAACTATATAACCTCCAAGAAGATAGTTGTGCGCAACGCCGCTGAAGGCGAATGCATTACCACCCTTGACGGCAACGAGCATACACTTAACGAAAATATGCTTTGCATAGCTGACGGGGAAAAGCCCGTTGCACTTGCAGGCGTTATGGGCGGTCTTAACAGCGAAATTCTTGACAGCACCGCTACCGTAGTGTTTGAGTCTGCAAACTTTGACCGTGCAAGCATCCGTCACACTTCCAGAGACTGCGGTCTTAGAACCGAAAGCAGCGGTAAGTTTGAGAAGGGTCTTCCCATCTGCAACACCGTACCCGCCCTTGAAAGAGCCCTTGAGCTTGTTACAATGCTTGGTTGCGGTGAGATTGCCGAGGGTATAATAGATATATGCAACGCAGATATAGCACCCCGCAAGATTCCCTTTGATTACAAGCGTGTTAACGCTTTGCTTGGCATAGAGCTTAGCCGTGACGAAATGGCTGATATGCTGAAGCCCCTTGAAATGTTTGTAGAAGGCGACGAGCTTGTTGTTCCTCCTTACAGAATGGATATGGAACGCACTGCAGACATAGCAGAAGAAGTTGCAAGACTTTATGGCTACAACAAAATACCCTCCACCCTGTTTAAGGGCGAGGTTAGCGTAGGCGCATACAGCAAGAGCCAGAAGTTTATAGCAGACCTTAAGGCTGCCGCTGTTGCCAACGGCTTTTACGAGATAGCAACCTACTCCTTCATCTCCCCCAAAGCTTATGACAGGATAGGCATGGCGGCAGATGACGTACGCAGAAGCAGCATTAAGCTTATCAACCCTCTTGGCGAGGATACATCCGTAATGCGTACTGTTGCCCTTCCCTCTATGCTGGATGTGGTTGCATATAACCGCAACCGCAAGGCAGAGGTTATCGGCTTGTTTGAGTGCGCTACCGTTTACTACCCCACTGAGGACGGTATGTCCGACGAGCGTAAGGAGTTTGTTATCGCCATGGATGGCAAGGGCGACTTCTATGACCTTAAGGGCTATGTAGAGGCGTTCCTTGACGGCGTTAACGTTAAGGCGTACAAGGTTGTTTCCGGTGAAGAAGCAGGTTTCCACCCCGGCATCTGCGCGAAGCTTTGCAAGGGCGACACGGTTTTAGGCGTAATGGGGCAGATACACCCCGCAGTTGCGGCTGAATACGGTCTTAGCAAGAGCACCTATGCGGCAGTACTGTACGTTAACGAACTGCTGGCAATAGCCGACAACAGCAAGCAGTTTAAGAAGCTGCCCGCATTCCCTGCCCTTACCCGCGACTTGGCGTTGGTTATGGACGATGGCGTTGAAGCAGGTACCGTTGAGGATATGATAAGAAAATCCGCAGGCAAGGCGCTTGAAAGCATCAAGGTATTTGACGTTTATAAGGGCGTAGGTATTGCCGAGGGCAAGAAGAGCGTGGCGTTCAGCCTTGTGTTCCGTTTGGCTGACAAGACCATGAACGATGCCGACGCAGATAAAGCAGTAGCCAACATACTTCGCAGATTAGAGGCAGAAGCAGGCATTACCCTGCGTTCCTAAGCCAAGACATAATTGCGACTGATTAAGGAGAGTAAGTTATGAACAACACGATGAATCCCGACCAAAAAACCCAACAGTTTAACATCTGCAACGACAAAAATGCGGAAATGCGTAAAATGCTTACCGAAGTATATGACGCACTCAAGGAGAAGGGCTACAACCCCATCAACCAAATAGTTGGCTATATTTTGTCGGAAGACCCTACCTATATTACCAGCTACAACAACGCACGTTCCATTATCAGCAAGATGGACAGGTATGAGCTGATGCGTGTTCTTGTTCAGGACTTCCTTCGCATATAGACTAGCAAGTTAAGGAGAAATAATTATGGAAAATGTATTAACCTACAAGGGCAAGCCCTTGGTTCGTCAGGGTAACTTTCTGTTCTACGGTCTGCCTACGGACAAATATATTCTGTTTATGAATATATTGGAAACCAAGAAAAGCGGAGATTTGGATATAGCAACTAAGGTGCTTGTGCAAATCCAAAGCACCTCCGATACTGCAACCTTCAACGAAAAGGTTGTTAAACAGTGCGAAAAAAACTCGTTTTTCGATGCTTTTGAAATCGGTATGATTTGGTTGGAAAGAGAGCTAAAAAAGGCATAAAGCCTTCCATCCCCCACTACTCACTTCGTTCGTAGCTGGGACCCAAATAAATTAACACCATTTCTGTTCGCTCGCGCTTTCGCGCTACTTCGTAGCACTTACGAAAACCGATGTGCATTTTCTGCGGCATCTGTCCGCAGAAAATGCTTTTATTGGACACATAAAATCCGCCCGAAAAGGGTGGATTCAGACCACTGACAAAGGCACAGAAAAGTCGGATCGTAGCCATGTCGTTCT